>NZ_JBVJMD010000034.1:11997-60199 GCF_055584385.1 Streptomyces sp. NPDC104096 | reverse complement strand
GGAGAAAGCCGTCATCGCGATGACGACCGTCGCCCAACTCGTTCTCTTCATGGTCCCTCAGTGAGCAGGGGGCTGGTCCTGGCCCGCCCGAGAAAAGGCAGGCGGGGCACGACTCGGCCCGGATCGACATGCGGGAGGTGCACCCGGGGAGCCTCCGGGACCCGTGGCGCGGATCGACCCGCGACGCGGATCTCGGAGGCTCCCTGCGGGCCGGATTGCTACGGGGCTACTTCACGACTGCGCCGAAGCGGACGCCGGCGGCCGGGAGGCCTCCGATGCCGGGGGCGTACGAGGTGGTCGCGGCCACCGTGCCGCCGGTCACGTTGGACCAGGGCAGCACGTGCGCCGCGCCGTACGTCGACGGGCCGTAGGGCATGCCGACGTACAGGTTCGTAGCGGTCGCGGTGATGCTGATGCCGACCTGCTGGTTGGTCGCCGGGGTGCCCGGCAGACCGGCGGCGCCCGCCTGGATCCAGTGGTCGGAGTCGCCCGGGGCGCCCAGCAGCGAGAAGGTCTGGATCGCGCCGGCCTTGGTGGCCGTGCCGACCGCCTCACCCGGAATGCCGACCGCGAGCTTCATGGTCGCGGCGGTGCTCTCCGAACGCGGTGCGGTGTTCATGACGGCCACCCGCTCGCCGAAGCGGTCGCCCGCCTCGGCTCCGCCGCTCACGCCCTCGTTCTCCTGGTGGATGTCGCCGATCTGGCTGACCACACCCGCGGCGGTGATCCGCAGGGTCACCACGCGTCCCGCGTTCGCCTTGTCGACGTCGGTCACGGTCAGCGACTCGCCCGGCGAGCCCACCGCGAGGATCGAGTCGGTCGCGGCCGTGGCCCCGGCCGGACGGTACTCGGTCATCGACAGCGAGGAGCCGAACTGGTCGCCCGCCTCGGCCGCACCGGAGATCCCGTCGGTGTCCTGGTCGATGCCGGCGAGCGGGGTCGGGATGCCTCCCGCGTTCAGCTTGTGGTCGAAGACGGCCAGTCCGCCGGAGGCCGCCAGCGTGCCGATGGCCTCGTTCGGGATGCCGACCGCGATGTGGTTGGCGTCACCGGCGACCGAGAAGCCGAAGCCGTCGTTGGCCTCCGCCGTGCCCGGCACGTCCGTCTTCTCCTGGTGGACCGCCACGTTGGTGGTGCCTCGCAGGTAGAAGATCTCGCCCGCCTTGGCCACCGTGCCGATCGACTCGCCCGGCACACCGATCACCAGCCACGGCTCGCCCGCCGTGGTCGTGCCCGCGGCCAGCGAGTAGCCCATGTTGTCACCGGTCTCGGAGGCCGACCCGAGGATCGCGCCGGAACCGGAACCCTCCTCCAGGTGCAGGGCGGCCGGGCCGGTGCCGAAGCCGCCGACCCCGCCGTACAGCACGTCGACGAAACCGGCGTCCACCACGGTGCCGACGTCCTCGTTCGGCGTGCCGACGACCAGGTCGGTGTAGCCGTCCTTGTTGTAGTCGACCGTCGCCATGGCCGCGCCGAAGCCGTCACCGGTCTCCGAGCCGCCCGGCACCCAGTCCAGGTCCTGGGTGATCTCGGCGGTGCCCTTGCCCCCGCCGTACACGACCCGCACCAGACCGGCCTTGGTGTGGGTGCCCACGGCCGCCTCCGGGTCGGCGATCGCGATGTCCTCGATGCCGTCGCCGTTGAAGTCGTTGAAGCTGCCGGGCGTGTAGGTGAGTGCCTGGCCGATGTCGATGCGGGGGGTGGTCGCGCCGGTGTAGGTGATGGGCTTCCCGGTGGTCTTCAGCAGCGACTCCAGATAGGCGACGCTCTTGGTCGGGAACGCCTGCCGCAGGACCGCGAGGGCACCGGCCACGTGCGGCGCGGCCATGGACGTGCCGCTCTTGGAGGCGTATCCGCCGCCGGGCACCGAGGAGACGATGCTGGTGCCGGGAGCGAAGAAGTCCAGCAGCGGACCCCGGTTGGTGAACGAGGACAACTGGTCCTCGTCGGTCGTGGCACCCACCGCCAGAGCCGAGGAGACACAGGCCGGCGCGGTGACCGCGTCCGTATACGCGTTGTTCCCGGCCGCCACGACCGTGGCGACACCCGCGGCGAGAAGGTCGTCGATCAGGCCCTTGCGCGGGTCGTTGTCACAAGCACTCGCGTAACGGCCGCTGCCCAGACTGAGGTTGGCCGCCACGATCGGGATCCCCGACTGCTTCAGATCCCACACCTTCTCCAGCCCCGAGAGCTGGGCACTGGTGAAACTGCCCACACACGGCGCGGCACCCGGCCCGCAGAAGTCCTCCGAGGTGAACTCGCTGAAGATCTGGATGGCGACGATGTCGGCACCCGGAGCCACACCACGAGCGGGCGCACCCGTGATACCCGCACCGTTGCCCGCCGCGATACCCGCCACATGGGTTCCGTGATCACACTCGGCGATCGTCGCGCACGGCCCGGACCCGGCATCGGCCGAACCCGTCCCCTCCTGCTCCTCCGTGCCGTTGGGGCACAGACTCACAGCGGAGTAGTCGGCGTCGATCGGCGAGAAGCACGCCTCCGAGACCACCCGCCCCTTCAGAAACGGATGACCGGTGGCAACACCCGTGTCCAGCACCGCGATCGCGCTGCCCTTGCCGGTCAGGCCGGACGCGGCGGGCGCGGTGGCACCGATCAGCGGGACGCTCTGGTCCAGCGACGGCCGCACCGGGGTGTCCTCGGTGACACTGACCACGCTGCTCTGAGCGGCCAGTTCGTCCAGACCGGCCGCGTCCACCTTCAACGTGACCAGCGGCAACGTCTCGAAAGTCTGCAAAGTCCTGCCCGCGTCCGCCGCGGCAGGCAGGTCCGCGCGCTCCTTGGTGAGCACGTTGACCCGGATCTTCCCGCCGTTCGCCGTCTTGTCGTACAGCGGCGGATCAATAGGCCCGGAGGCGTCGTCAGCGGCCGCCGTGAGGCCCCGCGGCACGGACGCCTGGGCCGGAAGCACAGCGCCGAGGGAGAAAGCCGTCATCGCGATGACGACCGTCGCCCAACTCGTTCTCTTCATGGTCCCTCAGTGAGCAGGGGGCTGGTCCTGGCCCGCCCGAGAAAGACAGGCGGGGCACGACTCGGCCCGGAGCGACGTGTGGGGAGCAGCGGAGCCGTGCCGCAAAGCGGTGCACGGGTCTGTCGGGAGGGGAGCCGGGCGGCGCGAGGTCCGCACCACCCGGCTCCGTCATGCCCGAACGGCTTGCTCGGTCGTGCTGTCGTACATGTCGTACGGTGCGCCGTCGGAAGGCGCCGGACCCTCGATCAGTGGGTCTTGTTGGCGCCGTTCTTCGGGTTGCCCTTCAGGCCGACGGCCTTGTAGTACGTGTACGCGACGCCGTAGCAGGCCGGTCGCTGCGTGATGAAGTAGTGCTTGCAGCTGTAGGTCTTCATCGTCGTGTAGAAGGCGTTGTCGACGTTCGACTTCTTGCTGCGGTCGAGGTAGTACTTGTAGCCCTTGTAGGTGTTGCCGATCAGGCCGTAACCGTAGTCGTGCATGTCGCACGCGGTCTTGAAGCTGTAGCCGAGCGGATTGTTGATGTTGGGGCCGGGCGTGCTGCAACCGTCGTAGTTGATGCCTATGACCCAGTTTTTGGTCGGCGTCTGCTTCCAGTACGGCTTGTGCCAGCCGTAGTGCGCGGCCCAGGCGGCGCAGCCGTCCTCGAGGTACCACAGCCAGTCCGTCGCGCGGTTGCAGTGACGGGGGTAGGCCTGCGGGTCGGTGATCTCTCCGTCGGAGAAGTCCGTCGCCGGCGGGGCGGTGGCGGTCGCGTCGGTGATACCGGACGCGCCCACGATGGGCGACTGGGCGGTCGGACGGGCGGGACCGTCGGGCTCGACGTTCGGGGCGGCGGAACTGTCCGGGAACGTCAGGTCCCAGTTGCCGTTGGACGGCGAGGTGACGTCGGAGACACGTCCGGTGGCGTCGTAGGAGTACGCCGAGACCGGCTCGGTGCCCTCGGCCGGGTCGGCCACCGAACGCAGCAGGCCCGAGGCGTCGTAGGAGTACCGCGCGAGCGTCTGCGTCGTCGCACCGGTGGTGACGGTGATCTCCTTGGCGCGACCGGCGAACTCACCGAGAGTCGTGCCTGCGGCCGTCGTGGCGGTCGAGTAACTGACCTTCAGCGACTGCTCCGGGGTGTCCCCGGCGGCCGCCTCCGTGACGGTGAGGACCCGGCCCGCGGAGTCGTAGCCGACGGTGGAGAGACTGCCGTCGGCCACCGTGCCGACGCCGGTGACACGCCACTTGTCGGTGCCCGGAGCGACCTGCTTCCAGGTGTAGGTGGGGGTCAGGCTGTCGAGACCGACGGCGGCGTCGGCGTCGTCGTCCAGGGACTGGTCCGCGTCCGGGACCGACCCGGCCATGCTGGTGGTCTCGACGATGGTGGACACCGAAGTGCCTGTCGCTTCGTCGAACTTGATGGTCTCGGTGAGCTTGTCACCGCCGGCGGTCGCGTACTTCCTGAGGCCACCACCGCTCGGGTAGTCGACGCTGCTCTTCAGGGCGTAGGTGATCGGGACGTTGACCGTGAGGTCGGTGACGACGACGGAGTCGGACTTCTCCTCCAGCTTCCGGCTGAGCTGGCCCCCCTCGAACTCGGCCTGCCAGCCCGGTCCGAAGACGCCCATGTCCGGGCGGGACGCGGGTGCGGACTGCGGCTTGGCGACACCGCTCGCCTGTGCGTTGACCGTGTGACTCCGGCTCATGAGGCCTTCTGCCACGTCAGTCTCGTAGATCTCGAAGGACTGGTCCGCGGTCGAGTACGTGCCGGGGCCGATCTGCTGGACTTCACCGTCCGCCAGCGGTGGATCGGCGACCGTGGCCGCCGCGGCCGGCGCCGCGCTCGAAGTCGCCGCTCCCGCCACCCCCTGAGGAAGCAGCAGGGATAAAGACAGTGCGGCAAACGCGGGCAGCACAATTCTGCGCACGAGTTCCCCCCTCGTGTCGAAATGATGAATGATCTTGCAGGAACGGTGCGGAGATTAGTTCAACCTTCACCGCATGTTCAAGTCCCGGCGACGAAGAGAATTGGCCCGCCGCCGTACGCCAAGGCAAAGTCGCCGACTGCTCAGCGCCGGCGCGGACACAGATGAGTACGTGTACTCATGCGGAGCACGGGATGCAGGCCGGAAGCTATGCGCATGACACAGATCCCCGCCTCCATCAGTGCCTTAGCCCACCCCGGACGCGTCCTCGCGGCCGCCGCCGTCGCGGCCCTGGCGCTCTCCGGCTGCGGAAGCGACAACCCGGGCGGCAGCGGGTCCCAGGCCGGGTCGGGCCGGAACGCCGCCGCCACGGCGAGTGCCACGGCGCCGTCGCCCGAGCAGGCGGCGTTCGCGGCGATGCTCGCCAAGATCGCACAGTCATGCCCTCCGAGCAGCGTAAACGCGCCGAAGCCGACCGGTCCCACGGGTGAGGAGAGCATCGCCCCCGGGGAGACCCCGCCGACCGACCCGATCGCGCCGGGCGCCCCGACAGGGCCCGAGGCGGAGTTGAACGATCGCGACTGGTGCGCGAGCACCCTTCACTCGCAGCGGATCATCGAGGCGCTGCTGAAGGTCCCGAAGCCCACCCCCGCCGAGGTCCGCAAGACCCTCAACGGCCTCGGCTACATCGACGAACGCATCCACGGCCTCAAGCAGGACGGCGAGACCACGCGTTTCTACCTCGACCTGCGCGAGAAGGGTGGCCGGCTCTGCGAGGCGGGTGTGGCCGCGGGCAGGCTGACGGACGTGACCGCGTGCACGGCACCCGCCACCGGAACGTTCGCAGTTGAATAGGGCGCCAGAAAACCGACCCCTATAAGGTCGTTTCACCCTGATTCTTCCATTCGGGGCACCGGTGCGCGCATTGGAGACATCTCCGACCTGACCGATGCCGCCGGTCCGAATAGTGGAACCTGCTGGAAGGCGCCGCAAGAATGGGCTTGGCCCCTTCTTGCGCAACGCCATCCCTTTATGCGGTCCGGCGATTCTCCGTGCCCGCTAACCGGAATCCTGTTAAATCATTTGACAGCGAGCCCGGAAGTCGCCGCATCCCGAAATCGGGAACAGGAACGCACGGGATCGCGGTGTCCCCACGTGCGTGGTGCGTCCCTCGCGGACCACTCCCCTCTCACAGGCTGCGCCCAGCTTCGCCACAGTCGGCACCCATCGGGCGTCTGCATGGTGCAGTGGTGACCTCTGCCACCGATCCACTCCCCCAGCCCACCGCGACCCCCGACCCGCCGCCGGTCACGCCACCGGCGCCGCCGCAGGGGTCGCCCCGCTGGTCGCTCCCCGCGCTGATCTCGATCCTGCTCCTCGCGGGGGTGCTCTACTCCTGGAACCTCTCCGGTTCCGGTCTGAACAGCTTCTACAGCTCCGCCGTGTTCAGCGGCACGCAGAGCTGGAAGGCGTGGTTCTTCGGCTCGCTGGACGCGGGCAACTTCATGACCGTGGACAAGCCGCCGCTCGCGCTGATGGTGATGGGCCTGTCCTGCCGGATCCTCGGTTTCGGGACCTGGCAGATGATGCTGCCGATGATCCTGGTCGCGCTGGCGACCATCTGGATCCTGCACGCCTCGGTGAAGCGGGTGTGGGGCCACGGCGCCGCGGCCGTCGCCGCCCTGGTGCTGGCGCTGACCCCGATCACGGTCGCCATCAACCGGGACAACAACCCCGACACCCTGCTGGTGTTCCTCATGGTGGCGGGCGCGGCCCTCGCCCTGCGGGCCACCACGAACGGCCGGCTGCTGCCGCTGCTCGGCTCGGCCGCCTGCTTCGGCCTCGCGTTCAACACGAAGATGCTCCAGGGCTACATCGCGCTGCCCGCCGTCTTCGCGGTCTACCTCTACGCGGCCACGCCGAAGCTCGGGAAGCGGATCGTGAACCTGCTGCTCGCGGGCGTGGTCCTGGCCGTCTCCAGCTTCTGGTGGGCGACGGCCGTCTCCCTCGTGCCCGCCGACGACCGGCCGTACATCGGCGGTTCGACGGACGGCACCGCCTGGGACCTGATCATGGGCTACAACGGCCTCGGCCGGGTCCTCGGCGGCGAGGGCAACGGCGGGGGCGGTGGAGGCGGCGGCTTCTCCGGCACCGCGGGTCCGGGCCGGCTGTTCAACGACGTCCTGGGCGGCCAGATCTCCTGGCTGATCCCGTTCGCGGCCGTCGCCCTGGCCGGCGGTCTGGTGCTGTGCGGGCGCGCCCCGCGCACCGACCTCACCCGCGCCGCGCTGGTGCTGTGGGGCGGCTGGACGCTGCTGCACTATCTGACCTTCGCCATGGCCGAGGGCACGATGCACCCGTACTACACGACCGCGGTCGCCCCGGGCATCGCGGTGCTGTGCGGGGGCGGCGGCGTCATGCTGCTGCGGGCCCTGCGCGGCGGCGACGCGCGCTGGTCGTGGGTGCTGCCCGCCGGGCTCGCGGTCACCGGTGTCTGGGCGGTCGTGCTGCTGCGCCGGGCCACCGACTGGAACGGCTGGCTGTGGCCGGTCGTCGCGGTGGTCATGGCGCTGGCGGTCGTGGGCCTGGTCCTGTTCCGCACCGGCCGGCGCGCCCGGCTGCTGGCCGTGTCCGTGGCCGCCGCGGTCGTGGCGGGCCTCGCGGGTCCGACGGCGTACGCGGTCGCCGTGCCGGCGAGTTCCGGTGGTGGCGGCATGGGCGGTACCAACCCGACCGCAGGTCCCTCGACCGGCAACGGGTTCGGCGGCGGGGGCGGTGGCGGCCGGGGCGGCTTCGGCGGCGGTCCCGGCGGCGGTGAACTGCCCGGCGGCACCGGGCAGGGCAACCAGGAAGCCGGCGGCGCGAACGGCGAGCTGCCCGGGGGCACCCAGGAGGGCGGCGGGAACGGCGGCTTCCCGGGCGGTGGCGAGGGCGGCGGCCAGGCCGGTGGCTTCCCCGGCGGCTTCCCGGATGGCGAGAACGGTACGTTTCCCGGCGGCACGACCCCGAACGGCTCGGGCGGACAGCCCGGCGGCGGGGGCGGCTTCGGCGGCGGCGGGAACATGGGCGGCGGACCGGGCGGCGGCATGGGCGGCGAGACCAGCAGTGAGCTGGTCGCGTACCTGGAGAAGCACCAGGACGGCGCCAAGTGGCTGCTCGCGGTGTCCAATTCGCAGTCCGCCGGGCAGCTCATCCTGAGCACCCACAAGCCCGTCATCTCCATGTTCGGCTTCACCGGCAGCGACAACGGCATGACGGTCGCCAAGCTCGAGGAACTGGTGAAGAAGGGCGAGCTGCACTACATCCAGATCGGCGGCGGGGGCATGGGCGGCGGCATGGGCGGTGGCAACAGCGCCAGTTCGGCCGTCACCGCCTGGGTGCAGAAGCACGCGACCGCGGTGAAGGAGAGCGAGTACAGCAAGACGGCGGGCACCGGGTCGAACTCGGGGTCCGGCTCCGGATCCACTTCCGACTCCGGCTCCGACTCCGGTGCGCAGAACGGGCAGTCGTCCTCGACGCTCTACCGGCTGGACCCGTCGGACGTCGGCTGACGCCACCCCGCTCCACACCGAACGGCCCCTGGATCCCGGCGGATCACAGGGGCCGTTTCGGCCATTCCCCGCCCAGGTCCATCAACTCGCGTAGACAAAACCTGACTTGCCCGTTCCCGCCACCCGATCGACATGTCAGATTCATTGCCACGTCTACATGTCCATGCCATTCTCCCGGTTGCCGCCTTCAATCAACCCGCGTAGATCGGACCCCCACATGCTGGCGACACACCTGCACCGATGGAAGTCGGTGGCCCTCACCACCGCCGCCGTCCTGGTCGGACTCACCGCCCCCGCGCTCACCGCGTCCCCCGCCGCGGCGACCACGACCGCGTACGACTCGACGTACTACAAGAACGCGGTCGGAAAGTCCGGCACCAGCCTGAAGTCCGCACTGCACACGATCATCAGCAGCCAGAGCAAGATCTCCTACTCCGCGGTCTGGGACGCGCTCAAGGTCACCGACCAGGACCCGAACAACACCAGCAACGTGCTCCTGCTGTACAGCGGTGTCTCGCGCAGCAAGTCCCTCAACGGCGGTGACGTCGGCGACTGGAACCGCGAGCACACCTGGGCCAAGTCGCACGGCGACTTCGGCGAGGTCACCGGTCCCGGCACCGACCTGCACCACCTGCGGGCCGCGGACGTCCAGGTCAACAGCACCCGTGGCAACCTGGACTTCGACAACGGCGGCAGCGCGGTCACCAACGGCGGCGGCAGCAAGGTCGACTCCGACTCCTTCGAGCCGCGCGACGCCGACAAGGGCGACGTGGCCCGCATGATCCTCTACATGGCGGTCCGCTACGACGGCGGCGACGGCTTCGCCGACCTGGAGCCCAACGAGAAGGTGAACAACGGGAGCAACCCGTACATAGGGAAGCTCTCCGTGCTCAAGGCCTGGAACGAGGCGGACCCGCCGAGCGCCTTCGAGGAGCGGCGCAACCAGGTCATCTACGACACCTACCAGCACAACCGCAACCCGTTCATCGACCACCCGGAGTGGGTCGAGGCGATCTGGTAGTACGCCCGCAAGAGCCTGACGGCTCTCCCGCGAAGCACGTCGAGCCGGTCGCCCCGGGTGGGGCGGCCGGCTCGTCGGCGTCGGGGCCCCGGAGCCGAGGGCTCAGGGGTCGGGGCAGGAGTCGGGGCTCAGGCGTCCGGCGCGGCGGGAGCTCCGTACCAGCGCCACCGCGTCAGGCGCGCGTGCCCCTCGATCTCCCCCCGGCCGGTGGCCCACAGCAGGGTGGCCCACCCGTCGGTACCGGACGGGGTGTGCGGGAAGAGCCGGGCCAGGACCCGGTCGCAGAGGTCCGCGTCCGGAGCCCACGCGACCCCGAGTCCGGCGGCGACGTCGTGCAGATGCACCAGGGTCTCGACGACCCCCATGGCGGCGAAGCCCTCGGGGTCGGAGGCGCCGAAGACGTGGTGCGCCCGGACGGTCGGCGCCGTCGTCCGCACCATGGCCGCCAGCAACGCCCCGCCGGCCTCCAGCACTTGCACCAGTCCGGCCGGTCCGGCGGCGCGGTCCGCGAAGACGACGTTCGCCGGGCCGCCGGGCCTCCTGGGACTCCACAGGAAGGGGACCTCCCGGTCCGACGGCGGCCGTTCGGGGCCCAGTTGGGCGGCGTAGGCGAACAGGTCGTCGGCGAGGTGCTCGACCGTCTCCCAGCAACTCCACTCCAGCGAACCGGCCTTGGCGTCCCAGTCGGCCGCCTCCGCCGCTCGCAGGGTACGGGCCGCCAGCCGGACTGCGGTGGTGACGTCGTCGGCGGTGACCGGATCGGAGGTGCGGCGCGCTTCGGGCATGACGAGACCGTACCAACGGCCGTCCCCGCCCGGAGCGGGGGCGGGGACGAGGGTGGCGGTGCCGCCGTCGTTCAGCGCTTGGTGTTGCTGTTGAAGAGCGAGCGCGACCAGAGGTAGCCGACCAGGGTGATGCCGGCGCACCAGGCGAGCGAGATCCAGCCGGCGTTGCCGATCGCGGAGCCGGAGAGCAGGCCGCGCAGGGTCTCGGTCATCGGTGTGAAGGGCTGGTACTCGGCGAACCAGCGCAGGCCCGGGGACATGGACTGGGCCGGCACGAACGCGGAGCCGAGGAACGGCAGGAACTGGACGAGCAGCGGCTTGTTGCTCGCGGACTCGACGGTCTTGGAGATCAGGCCGAGCGCCGTGGACAGCCAGGTCACGGCGAAGGCGATGGCCGTGAGCAGGCCTGCCGCGGCCAGCCACTCCAGCGGGGTGGCCCCGGACCGGAAGCCGACGGCGAGCGCGACGCCGACGACCAGCACGGCGCTCAGCATCGTCTGGACGACGCTGCCGACGACGTGTCCCGTCATGAACGACGAGCGCGTGATGTTCATGGTGCGGAAGCGGTTGATGATGCCCTCGGTCATGTCGGTGCAGACCGCGATCGAGGTGGACATCGAGCCGGCGGCCACGCCCATGATGATGATGCCGGGGGTCAGATAGTTCAGGTAAGCGTCCCGGCCGCCGCCCATGCCCGCGCCGATCGAGTCGCCGAAGGCGTACACGAACAGCAGCAGCATCAGGATGGGTGTCATGGCGGCGCCGAGGCCCACGGACGGATAGCGGATCGCGTGCTTCAGGTTCCGCCGCAGCATCGTCATCGAGTCGTGCACGGCGTAGGTGAGGGTGCTCATCGCTGGGTCTCCTTCACGGGAAGCGCGGAGTCGGAGTCGACGTCGGTGCCTGGGTCGGTGCCCGTGCCGCCGTCGCCGGTCAGGGCGAGGAAGACGTCGTCGAGGTCGGGGGTGTGCACGGAGAGGTCGGCGGCGGCGACCCCGGCCGCGTCGAGCCGGTCGAGCAGGGCGCGCAGCGCGTCGAGGCCGCCGTCGCCCGCGACGCGCAGGGCGAGTTCCTCGTCGTCGCGGACCGCGCCGGGGAAGGCGGCCACGGCACGCTCGTACTCGTCGGGGCCGGTGAACCGCAGGCGTACATGGCTGCCCGGGATCTGCGCCTTGAGCTCGTCGGCGGTGCCCTCGGCGACGATCCGGCCGCCGTCGAGCACCGCGATCCGGTCCGCGAGCTGGTCGGCCTCCTCCAGGTACTGCGTGGTGAGGAAGACGGTGACACCACCCGCGACCAGCGAGCGCACCGTCTCCCACATGGTGCGGCGGCTGCGCGGGTCGAGACCGGTCGTCGGCTCGTCGAGGAAGATCACCTTCGGGTCGCCGACCAGGGTCATGGCGAGGTCGAGCCGGCGCCGCATACCGCCGGAGAAGGTGGCGGCGCGCTGGTGCGCGACGTCCGCGATGCCGAACCGCTCCAGCAACTCCTTGGCCCGCTCGCGCCCTGCGCGCTTGCCGAGGCGCAGCAGGTCGGCCATGAGGAGCAGGTTCTCCTCGGCGGTGAGCAGGTCGTCGAGTGCGGCGAACTGCCCGGTGACGCCGATCGCGGCGCGCACGCCGTCCGGCGACGCGGTGACGTCGTGGCCCGCGACCTGGGCCCGTCCGCCGTCGGCGGCGACGAGCGTGGAGAGGATCTGCACGGTGGTGGTCTTGCCCGCGCCGTTCGGCCCGAGCAGCGCGAACACGGTGCCGGCCGGGATCCGCAGGTCGATGCCGTCGAGGACGGTCTTGTCGCCGTACGACTTGCGCAGCGCGACGGCGGAGACGGCGGCGGGCGGCTGCCCGCCGTCCGACCGTCCGGGCAGGGGTTGTTTGGGCATGGGCATGACAGAAAAAGGCATGGGGTCCTCCCCCTCGAAGACGTGCGAAAGAGTGCGAAGGCGTGCGAAGCGGTGCGGTGGCCTCGGCCGTACGCGGCCGGGGGCGGGTCAGGAGCGGGCGCGGCGGATGTCGATGTTGCCGTAGCGGGTACGGGCCCTGACCTCGACCGTGTCCTCGGACTCGGCCGGGCCCTCGGAGGCGGTGAGCACGTTGTGCACCTGGCCGGAGCCCGAGCCGGCGTCGATCCAGGCGGCCGTGCCCTTGCGGATGCCGATCTCGATGGCGCCGTAGGAGGTCTCCAGCTGGACGGTGCCGCGGGCGACGTCGCCGACGCGCAGGGTGCCGTGGGCGGTGGTGGCGGTGACCGAGCCCTCGGCGCGCCCGATGAGGATGTCGCCGTTGGCGCCGCTGGCCCGCAGGTCGCCCTGCACCTCGTCGACGGTCGTGGTGCCGTGCGAGTTCTTCAGGACGGCCTGGCCCTCGACGGTGCCGACGCGCAGGCTGCCGGAGCTGGTGGTGATCTCGGCCGGGCCGTGCACGTGGTCGACGGTGATGCTGCCGTGGGACGCGGTCAGGTGCAGCGGGCCGGTGGTGTCGAGGCGGACGTCGCCCGACGAGGTCTTCACCCGGACCTCGCCGAGGCGGCCCTCGCCGTGCACCTGGGTCCAGGCGCCGGCCACCTCCACCCGCGAGCCCGTGGGCAGCTCGACCGTCACGTCGGCGACACCGGAGGGTCCGACGGCCCAGCGCCCCTTGGGCGTCCTGATGGTCAGCAGGCCGCTCGCGCAGTGCACCTCGGTCTGCTCGGCGGCCCGTACGTCCCTGTCCTTCTTCGGGTCGCGCGGCTGTACGTCGACGAGCGTGTCGAGGCGGTCGGTGGCGATGAAGCGGATGGATCCGGCTTCCACCTGGGCGGTGACCGAGATCGGTTCGGGAGTGTGGAAAGGAGCGTCGAAAGAAGGCATGGCTGTCCCGTCCTCTTGAGTCCTCGTGGCGTCCCTGCAGGTGGGACGTGGTGTGGGTGGTGCGGGGCGGGGCAGGGCGCGGCTAGCGCACCCAGCCCGTGAAGCTCTGCCCGACGGTGCGGGTCGTACTGGTGGCGCGGGTCTTCCCGGCCGCGGGCGACGCGGTACCGCCGTCGACCGCGGCCGACACGGCCCGTACCAGCCAGGCGTTGACCGACAGGCCCTCGCGGCCGGCGGCGTCCTCGGCGCGTGCCTTGAGGTGCGCGGGCAGGCGCAGGTTGACGCGGGCGGTGCCGCCCTCGTCGGCGTCGGCGGGTGCCGGGGCCGGTGCGGCGAGCGGCTCGGCGGGCCCGCTCCTGTCCCGGTACGGCTCGTCGCGCGGCGGTGGTGTCACCACGAAGTCGGGGTCCAGTCCGCGCAGTCGTACGTCGACCGAGCCGGGGGCGAGGTCGCGGGTGATCTCGTCCATCGCGGCGGAGAGCACGTTGAGCATGGTCAGGCGGGTCGCCGACTCCAGGGGAGCGGTGAGCCGCTCGGCCAGCTCGCGGGCTTCCTCGCCGCCGGCCTCGGCGGCCACCGCGAGTTCGCGGCGGAGGGAGTCGACATACGGCGTGAGGTCCATGACGCCATCATGGCACCATCATGGCGCCACACGCAACCTCATGCCGGAGGCAGCAGCGAACCTCGACGCAACAAACGGCTCTGACCTGCGAAAACGTATGCACATTTGAAGGCATCGGCACGGTGCCACGGGAAGCTCCGAACCATCGTGACGCCCTCGATGGCACCACTTGACATCAAGTGGCGCCACTCGGCGCCATGTGGTGCCACATGACGCCATACGGTGGCGCCGAAGGCGTCATCCCCGGACGTCCGGACGTCCGGACGTCACCTCAGCCGAGGTGGGTCGGCGCGAACATCCGCAGCAGGGCGGGGAGGACGACCACCGACGGACCGGGGGACGCCAACGCCTTCGCCAGGTCGGCCGCCAGGGCCTCGGGGGTCGTACGGATCCCCGGGACGCCGAACGACTCCGCCAGTGCCACGTAGTCCGGGCGGCTCAGCTCGGTCGCCGTGGCCTGTCCGAAGGTGTCGGTCATGTATTCGCGCAGGATGCCGTAGCCGCCGTCGTCGATGATCAGCCAGGTGACGTCCAGGTCGTACTGGCGGGCGGTCGCCAGCTCGGCGATCGAGTACAGAGCACCGCCGTCACCGGAGACCGCGAGGACCGGGCGGCCGGGGTCGGCGGCGGCCGCGCCGAGCGCCGCCGGGAAGCCGTAGCCGAGGCCGCCCGCGCCCTGCGCGGAGTGCATGGTGTTGGGCGCCTTCGCGTCGAAGGCCGACCAGGCCCAGTAGGCGAGGATCGTCATGTCCCAGCAGGACGGGGAGTCGTCGGGCAGGGCCCGGCGGACCGACTCCAGCACCTGGCGTTCCAGGGTGAGTTCCTGGGCGTCGATACGCTCGGCGACCTTGGCGAGCAGGGTGCTCACCCGGTCCCGGGCACTCGCGTCCGCCCGCTCCGGCACCGTCTCCAGCAGCGCCTGCAACGCCATGCGGGCGTCCGCGTGGATGCCGAGCGCGGGGTGGTTGGACTCCAGCTTGCCGAGGTCCGCCTCGATCTGGATCACCCGGCCCCGCGGCTTGAACGTGTGGTAGTTGGAGGAGAGTTCACCCAGGCCCGAGCCCACGACCAGCAGCACGTCCGCGTCCTCCAGGAGGTCCGTGGTGTGCCGGTCCTCCAGCCAGGACTGGAGGGACAGCGGGTGGTTCCAGGGGAAGGCGCCCTTGCCGCCGAAGGTGGTGACCACGGGCGCGTTCAGCTTCTCGGCCAGCTGCCGCAGCTTGCCGGAGGCGTCGGCCCGGACCACTCCCCCGCCCGCGATGATCGCCGGACGGGCGGCGCGCGCCAGCAGATCGGCCGCCACGGCGGTCAGTTCGGGGCGCGGCAGCAGCTCGTCCGGGGTCGCGTCGACGGCGGTGACCACCGGCAGGGAGGTCTCTGCCAGCAGCACGTCCTGCGGGATCTCCACCCAGACGGGACCGTGCGGGGCGCTCAGCGCGGACTTCCAGGCCTCCGCGATCGCCGACGGGATCTGCGAGGCGGCCCGGACCGTGTGGACCGACTTGACGACGCCCCGGAACGAGGCCGCCTGGTCGGTCAGTTCGTGCAGATAGCCGTGGCGGCCGCCACCGAGTCCCGCGGTGGGGATCTGGCTGCTGATCGCCAGAACGGGGGCGGAGGCCGCGGCCGCCTCCTGGAGCGCGGCGAGCGAGGTCAGCGCGCCGGGGCCGGTGGACAGCAGCAGCGGGGCCACCTCACCGGTGATCCGTCCGTACGCGTCCGCCGCGAACCCGGCGTTGTTCTCCACCCGCAGGCCGATGTAGCGCAGGTCCGAGCGGCGCAGCGCGTCGAACATGCCGAGGGCGTGCTGGCCGGGCAGACCGAAGACGGTGGTCGCGCCGAGCCCGGCCAGGGTCTCCACTACCAGGTCTCCGCCGATGCGGCCGGGGGGCGGGTTGAGCGCCGCCTCCGTCTGGGCGGGCGTCGGACGGAGTTCGAGGTCGTGGTCGTGGGTCACTTCGCGCGGGCCTCGGCAATCTGGCGGGACATGATCGTGGTCAGTTCGTAGGCGGTGTGGGACGCGGCCACCGAGGTGATCTCGGCGTGGTCGTAGGCGGGCGCCACCTCGACGACGTCCGCCGAGACGAGCCGGCAGGAGGCCAGGCCGCGCAGGATCTCCAGCAGCTCGCGGGAGGTCATGCCGCCGGCCTCGGGCGTACCGGTGCCGGGGGCGTGCGCCGGGTCGAGGCAGTCGATGTCGATGGAGATGTACAGCGGCCGGTTCCCGATGCGCTGCCGGAGCTGGTCGGCGACCTCGTCGGCGCCGCGCCGGTAGACGTCCGCGGAGGTGACGATGCCGAAGCCGAGCTTCTCGTCGTCGGTGAGGTCCTTCTTCCCGTACAGCGGGCCGCGGATGCCGACGTGGGAGAGCGCCTCGGTGTCGAGGATGCCCTCCTCGACGGCCCGGCGGAACGGGGTGCCGTGCGTGTACTCCGCACCGAAGTAGGTGTCCCAGGTGTCCAGGTGGGCGTCGAAGTGGAGCAGCGCGACCGGGCCGTGCTTCTTGGCCACGGAGCGCAGCAGCGGCAGCGCGATGGTGTGGTCGCCGCCGAGGGTCATCAGTCGGGCGCCGGTGGCGAGCAGGCCGTCGGCGGCCGCCTCGACGGTGTCCACGGCCTCGCCGATGTGGAACGGGTTCACGGCGATGTCACCGGCGTCCGCGACCTGGGCGAGCGCGAAGGGAGAGGCGTCCTGCGCCGGGTTGTAGGGGCGCAGGAGCCTGCTCGCCTCGCGGATGGCGTTGCCGCCGAAACGGGCGCCGGGCCGGTAGGAGACGCCCGCGTCGAACGGCACGCCCACGACGGCGACATCGGCGGTGCCGACCTCGTCCAGGCGGGGCAGCCGGGCGAACGTCGCGGGTCCGGCGTACCGCGGAATGCGGGAGGAGTCGACGGGCCCGCGGGGCGTCTCGCTGGTCATGGAACTGCCTTCTTTCTTGCACGTCACCGCATATGTGCTGCTTGTTTCCCGACTTTACTGGGCGACGGGGACCGGCTCGGGCGAGGCTTCGGGGGTCCGGCCCGCCAGACGCTCGCGCCAGGCGGCGAGCACGGTGGCGTCGGTCGCCGGGGTGGCCAGGGAGACCACCAGGTAGACGGCCAGCGAGGCCAACAGGCCGTAGTAGACGGGCTCGTTGGCGAGGATTCCGTACGTCGCCATCAGGCCGATCACGGCGAGACCGCCGACCACGACGGAGGCCAGGGCGCCCTGCACGGTGCCGCGCTTCCACAGCAGTCCGCCGAGGATGGGCACGAGCAGTCCGCCGACGAGCAGGTTGTACGCCACGGTCAGCGCCTCGACCACGTTGTTGAGGGCGATGGCCGTGCCCACGACGGCGACACCCATGATCAGGATGAAGGCGCGATTGCCCTTGACCTCGTCGTGCGCGTCCTCGGCCGCCCTGCCGAGCCCGCCCCGCAACCGCGCCCAGATGTCGTTGTTGGCGACGGTGGCACAGGCGATGAGGGCGCCGGAGGAGGTCGACATCACGGCGGCGAGCGCGGCGGCCAGCACCAGGCCCCGGACGCCGACCGGCAGTTCGTGCTTGACGATGGTCGCGAAGGCGTCGTCCGCGCTGGCCAGGTTCGGGTAGAGGACCTTGGCGGCCGTGCCGATGACGGCGCCGGCGAGGGCGTACGCCAGGCAGTAGGTGCCGGCGACGGTGCCGCCCCACTTCGCCGTCCGGTCGTTGCGCGCGGTGAAGACGCGCTGCCAGATGTCCTGGCCGATCAGCATGCCGAAGGTGTAGATCAGCACGTAGGTGAAGATGGTCTCGCCGCCGATGCCCAGCGGGTCGAAGTAGGTGGTGGGCAGCTTGGCCTTCATCTCGCCGAAGCCGCCCGCCCTGATCACCGCGATGGGCAGCAGCAGGAGCAGCACGCCGATCGTCTTCACCACGAACTGCACCATGTCGGTGAGGGTGATCGACCACATGCCGCCGAGCGTCGAGTACGCGACGACGATCGAGCCGCCGAGGACGATCGCGAGGGTCCGGTTCATGTCGAACAGGACGTCGAAGATCGTGGCGTAGGCGATGGTCGAGGTGACGGCGAGCATGAGGGTGTACGCCCACATGACCAGGCCCGAGATGACGCCGGCCCGGCCGCCGTAGCGCAGGTCCAGCATCTCGGAGACGGTGTAGACCTTCAGGCGGGCGATACGGGCGGAGAAGAAGACGGACAGGGCCAGGAGGCCGAGGCCGATGGTGAAGACCATCCAGGCGCCGGAGAGTCCGTACTGGTAGCCCAGCCCGACCCCGCCGATGGTGGAGGCGCCGCCGAGGACGATGGCGGCCATGGTGCCGGAGTACATGGCCGGGCCGAGACGGCGGCCCGCCACGAGGAAGTCGCTCTTGGACTTGGCGCGGCGCATGCCCCACCAGCCCATGGCCAGCATGCCGGCCAGATAGACGACGATCACTGTGTAGTCGACGGCCATGCGGGGCCCTCCTTCGCGCTTCGCTCGGTGGCGTGTCGTGCAGGTACGGGGGACGGCCGGCTGCGGTGCGCGGGGACATACGCCGGTACCCGCGGCTGCCGGTCGGGACTGACACTAGGTGGCCGGAAAGCGACGGCGAAGTGTACGTTTCCTCCACTTGCACCGTCCCGGAAGGAGGAAACGCACACCATGCCGGACGCATCCGCACCGGCGGTACCGCCCACGCCGCCCGTCGCGCTGTCGGCGCTGCTGGCCCGCGAGGACCTGGCCCTGCGCCTGATCGCGGGGCCGTCCGACCCCGGTCTGGTGATCCACTGGGTGCACACCTCCGAGATGGCGGACCCGTACCCGTACCTGCTGGGCGGCGAGCTGTTGCTGTCCGCCGGGGTGCACATCCCGGAGGCGGCGGGCTCGGGCACCTACTTCGACGACTACGTCTCGCGGATCGTCGCGGCGGGCGGCGCGGCCCTCGGTTTCGGGCTGGCACCGGTGCACGACACGGTGCCGCAGGCGCTGGTCGCGGCCTGCGGGGCACACGGCCTGCCGCTGCTGGAGGTGCCCCCGCAGACCACGTTCTCGGGCGTGGCCCGCGCGGTCTGGCAACTGATGGCGCAGGCCCGGCTGGCCGAGCTCCGCCGAGTCACGGAAGCCCAGCAGAGTCTGGCCGCCGCCGCCTCCCGGGCGGACCCGGTCCCCTCGATCCTGCGCCGGCTGGCCCAGCGGGTGAGCGGCTGGGCGGTGCTGTACGGCCCGGACGGGACGGAACTCGCCACAGCGGGCCGCCTGCCCGCGACCGCGGCGGCCGGGGGCGGAACCGGGGGCGGGGAGGACGCGGCCCGGGTGCGGGTGGCGCTCGCCGGGCTCGCGCAGGTCGTCACCAGCCGGCCGTCCACCACCGCCACCGACACCGCCGCCGGCACGCACCTCGCGGCGTACGCCCTCGGCACCGGGCAGGGCTTCGTGCTCGGGGTCGCGACCCCGCACCGCGACCCCGGCGACCACACCGTCGCCTCGATGGCGGCCGTGCTGCTTTCCCTCCTCACCGGCGAGCACCAGAGCGGCTCCGGCGCGGCCCGTTCGTCGGCCCTGGTGCGCCTGCTGCTGGGCGCCGAACCGGAGACGGTGGCCCCGCTGTTGGGTGCCGGCAGGTGGCGGGTCGTGCACGCCCGCCCGGACAGCCAGGCCGCCGATCCGGTGGCCGCCTCCGCGCTGGGTGCGGCGCTCGGCTCCGCGCTGGTCGATCTCGCCGACGGCGAGGTGCGGGTCCTGGTGCCCGCCAACCGTGAACCGGCCGAGCAGCCCGGCTGGACGCTGGGTGTGAGCGCGGCCGTCACCCCGCAGGACTGGGCGGCCGCCGACAGTCAGGCGGCCCGCGCCCTGGCCCGCGCCCGGGCCACCCGCGCCCCGCTGATACGCCACGGTGCCCGTCCCGGCCTCGCGGAACTGGTCCCGCGCGACGTGGCGGCGGCCCATGCCCGCGCCCTCCTGGCTCCGATCGCCGACGTCCCCGTGCTCACCGAGACCCTGCGCACCTGGCTTTCCCTGCACGGCAGCTGGGACCGTACGGCGGTGGCCCTTGCGGTGCACCGCAACACCGTGCGGCAGCGGATCGCCCGCTGCCGCACGGTGTTGGGGGCGGACCTGGACGACCCGGACGTACGCATGGAGCTGTGGTTCGCGCTGAAACAGCCGTGACGCACGGGCCGTGACGGACCGGCAGGGGCCCTGGTGAGTGACGCGTGTCCCAGCGTGCGGGACGTCAGGTGCGCACCCGGTCCGCTGCCTCACAATGGGGACCATGCCGATACCCGGGACACCCAGCCGCGCCGAACTCGTCGACCACCTCGTACGGACGCGCATCGCGGGGGACGTCGCCACCCCCCGCGAGAACAACCTCTCCCATTACCGCAGGCTGGCGAACGGCGACCGCAACTACTGGCTCGGGCTGGAGCTCGGCGACCGCTGGAGCGACGAGCAGGACGTGCTCGCGGTGATGGCGGAGCGGGTGGGCGTCAACGACGACGCCGCGTACCGGTACGGCCAGGACACCATCGACCCCGAGCTGACCGTCGCCGCGCTGGAGCGGCTGGCGGGCCGGCTGCGCAAGGCGGCCGAGGGCCGGCAGCGGGTGCTGCTCGCCACCGGTCATCCGGGCGGCCTGCTCGACGTGCACCGGGCCACCGCCGCCGCGCTGCGGGCGGCGGGCTGCGAGATCGTCGTCATCCCGGACCTGCTGCAGACCGACGAGGGCTACGTCATGCAGTTCGCGGACGTGGCGGTGCTGGAGCACGGCGCCACCCTGTGGCACACCCACTCCGGGGAGCCGATGCGCGCGATCCTCACCGCGCTGGAGCGCGAGGACCGTCCGCTGCCCGATCTGGTCGTCGCCGACCACGGCTGGGCGGGCTACGCGGGGCAGCACGGCGTCGACTCCGTCGGTTACGCCGACTGCAACGACCCGGCGCTCTTCCTCGCCGAGGCGGAGGGCACCCTCCAGGTGGCCGTGCCGCTGGACGACCATGTGCTCAGCCCGCGCTACTACGACCCGCTGACGGCGTATCTGCTGGCGGAGGCCGGACTGGCCTGAGCCGGCGGCGGCCCGGTCCGGTGCGGCCCGCCGACACCGGAGCAGGCTGTACGACGCCGCGATGCGCGGTCCCGGGAAGCGGGGCCGCGCATCGCGCGTTCACCGGGCCGGAGCCGGTCCGGTGCGGTCGACGGCAGCCTCACCAGCCGTCGTAGCCGTTCCAGTTGCCCCAGTTGTTGTAGCCGTTCCAGTTACCCCAGTTGTTGTAGCCGTTCCAGTTGCCCCAGTTCCAGTTGCCCCAGTTGTTGTAGTTGTTCCAGCCGCTGTAGCCGAAGCTGTAGTCGCAGTTGCCGTTGTTCCACCAGCGGCCGTAGCCGGCGTAGTCGTAGCAGTAGCGGTTGTGGCCGGGAGCCTGGCTGGAAGCCTGGCCGGGAGCCTGGCTGGGGGTCGCCGAGGCGGTACCCGCCGCACCGATCGCGGCACCACCGGCCAGAAGCAGACCGGCGGCGGACGTCGCGAGGAGACGCCTCACACGTTGGACTTGCATGGAAAACCTCGTTCCATCGTTTCTCGCGGTCCCGGGGGAACGCACGAGGCTGATGGCCGCTGCCGCAGGGGCGAAGCGCTGCGGCGCGGTCTCGGGATCACCGCTTCTTCAGAAGAGATACGCGCGCGGCCGCCGGTGCCTTCGGGTCGCTCGGGCTCGTCCGGCGCGGGGTTTCACGCACGCGATGGCGGGCGCGGTCCGTACTGACGGAAACCGCGTCGGCCGTGTGCCGTGTCTTGCGGCGTTCAGTAATCGAGCCTAGTCCTGCATCCGCGACTCGTCACCTCGAGCGACGACCTGTCGCGCGGGGCCCGGCGTCGGGTCCAGGTACACCCGGCTCACCACCGGGAAGGCCGCCCGCAGCCGCTGCTCGGCCCGCTCGCAGGCCCGCTCGATCTGGGCCGCGCTCGCCGCGTCCCGGAAGTCGACCTTGGCGGCGACCAGGGCCTCCCGCGGCCCCTGCACCAGGGTCGTCAGCTCCAGTACGGCCTCGACGTGCTCGATCCTCAGCAGCTCCTCGCGGATGCGCAGCCGCACGGACTTGGGCAGCGGCCTGCCGACGAGGAGTTCGGCGTTGGAGCGGCCCAGGATCCAGGCGACGTACAGCAGGAGCAGGCCGATGAGGAGGGACGCGACGCCGTCCCAGACGCCGGAGCCGGTGAGCTGCCCGCCGAGCAGTCCGCCGGCCGCGAGGACGAGGCCGACGAGCGCGGCGGAGTCCTCCATGACGACCGCCTTCACGGCGGTGTCGGGGGTCCGGCGCAGATAGCGCCGGAAGGGGGTCCCGGAGCGGTCGGCCTCGCCGCGGGCCTGCCGGACGCCGGTGCGCAGGGAGAAGCCCTCCAGCAGGAAGGCGACGCCGAGGACGACGTAGGAGACGAGCGGGTCGCCGAGGTCCTCGCCGGCGACCAGGGTGTGGACGCCGTCGTAGAACGAGAAGACGGCGCCGCCGACGAAGGTGGCGACGGCGGCCAGCATCGCCCAGATGTAACGCTCGGCGCCGTAGCCGAGGGGATGGTCCTCGTCGGCCGGTTTCCCGCTGCGTTTGAGCGCGGTGAGCAGCAGCACCTCGGTGACCGTGTCGGCGACCGAGTGCGCGGCCTCGGAGAGCATCGCGCTGGACCCGCTGATCACCCCGGCGACCGCCTTGGCGAGGGCGACCCCGAGATTGGCGAGAGCGGCGACGATCACCGTGAAGACGCTCTCGCCGCCGTCGTGTGCTGGTGGTGCTTTCCCCTCGGCCATGCCCCTCAGTCTTGCCGAGGGACGCGGACCACGCCTTCCTGGATCACCGAGATGGCCAGTTGGCCGTCCTGGGTGTAGATGCGGGCCTGGCCGAGACCACGGCCGCCGTACGCGGACGGCGACTCCTGGTCGTACAGGAGCCATTCGTCGGCGCGGAACGGGCGGTGGAACCACATGGCGTGGTCCAGGGACGCCCCGACGACGTCGCCCACCGCCCAGCCGCCGCGGCCGTGCGCGAGCAGGACCGAGTCGAGGAGCGTCATGTCGGAGACGTAGGTGGCGAGGACGACGTGCAGCAGGGGGTCGTCGTCGAGCTTGCCGTTGGTGCGGAACCACACCTGGGAGTGCGGCTCGCGCGGCTCGCCGAACTTCCCGTAGGGCGGTTCGTCCGCATAGCGCAGGTCGATCGCCTCGCGCGCCTCCAGGAACCGCTCCACCACCTCGGGGTCGAGGTGGTCGTAGCCCCGCAGCCGCTCCTGGGAGGTGGGCAGGGTGGCGGGGTCGGGCGCGGGCGGCATCGGGGCCTGGTGGTCGAGTCCGTCCTCGTACGTCTGGAAGGACGCCGACAGGCCGAAGATCGGCTTGCCGTGCTGGACGGCGACGACCCGGCGGGTGGTGAACGACGCGCCGTCGCGGATGCGGTCGACGTTGTAGACGATGGGCGCGCCCGGGTCGCCCATCCGCAGGAAGTACGCGTGCAGGGAGTGGGCGAGGCGGTCCGGGGGAACCGTCCGCCCGGCGGCGACCAGCGCCTGCGCCGCGACCTGCCCGCCGAAGACGCGCGGGACGACGGCGGACCGGGACCGGCCGCGGAAGATGTTCTCCTCGATCTGTTCGAGGTCGAGCAGATCGAGGAGAGACTGAAGTGCCTGACTCATGCAGCCATTTCTACCGGCGGGGAGTTGCGCGGACCTTACAGACCCATGTCCTTGGCGATGATCGACTTCATGATCTCGCTGGTGCCGCCGTAGATGCGGTTGACGCGGTTGTCCGCGTACAGGCGGGCGATCGGGTACTCGTTCATGAAGCCGTAGCCGCCGTGGAGCTGGAGGCAGCGGTCGATGACGCGGTGCGCGACCTCGGTGGCGAACAGCTTGGCGCTGGCGGCCTCGGCGGGGGTCAGCTCACCGGCGTCGAGGGCCTCCGTGGCGCGGTCGACGACGGCCTCGGCCGCGTCCACCTCGGCCTGGCAGGCGGCCAGTTCGAACTTGGTGTTCTGGAAGGACGCCACGGTCTGACCGAAGACGGTGCGCTCCTTGACGTACTCCTTGGCGAACCGGACGGCGGCCTTGGCCTGCGCGTAGGCGCCGAAGGCGATGCCCCAGCGCTCGGAGGCGAGGTTGTGGCCGAGGTAGTAGAAGCCCTTGTTCTCCTCGCCGAGGAGGTCCTCGACGGGGACCTTGACGTCGACGAACGCCAGCTCGGCGGTGTCGGAGGTCTTCAGGCCGAGCTTGTCCAGCTTGCGGCCGATGGAGTAGCCCTCGGCCTTGGTGTCCACCACGAACAGGGAGATGCCGTGGCGGCGGTCCTCGGCGGTGGGCGCGGAGGTACGGGCGCAGACGATCATGCGGTCGGCGTGCACGCCGCCGGTGATGAAGGTCTTGGAGCCGTTGAGGACGTAGTGCGTGCCGTCCTCGGAGAGCTTGGCGGTGGTCTTCATGCCCGCGAGGTCGGAGCCGGTGCCCGGCTCGGTCATCGCGATGGCCCACATCTCCTCGCCGGAGGCGAACTTCGGGAGGTAGCGCTTCTTCTGCTCGTCGGTGGCGAGCAGCTTGATGTAGGGCAGGCCGAGCAGCACGTGCACGCCGGAGCCGCCGAAGGTGATGCCCGCGCGGGCGGTCTCCTCGTAGACCACGGCCTCGAACTTGTACGAGTCGATGCCGGCGCCGCCGTACTCCTCGTCGACGCGGATGCCGAAGACGCCCAGCTCGCCGAGCTTGTAGTAGAAGTCGCGGGGCGCCTGGCCGGCCGCGAACCACTCGTCGTAGACCGGAACGACCTCGGCCTCGATGAAGGCGCGCAGGGTCTCCCGGAACGCCTCGTGATCCTCGTTGAACACCGTACGGCGCACGCCGCCACCTCCAGGTCTTTGCCGTCGTCGGCTGTCTAAGCGCTTGCTCAGATCAACCGTACCGGCCGGTAGTGACAGGCGTCGAGGGGATCGGCCGTAACGCTCGTCACGCCCGCGCGGGGTCCTCCGGCTCCTCGGGCCCGGCCGCCGCGCCCAGGGCGCCGCGCGCCATCCGGTGCAGCAGCCGCGCCGTCACCGCGCGCCCCGGCAGGGACCCCGGGCGGCCGAGGTGGGGGGTGGAGTTCAGCAGACCGAAGACCGAGTGCACCGCCGAGCGGGCGGCCGGCTCGGCCAGCGCCGGATAGACCTCGCGGACCAGCCCGACCCAGAGCTCGACGTACTGCCGCTGGAGCTGGCGCACCAGCTTGCGGTCGCTGTCGCGCAGCCGGTCCAGCTCGCGGTCGTGCAGGGTGATGAGCGGGCGGTCGTCGAGCGCGAAGTCGATGTGCCCCTCGATGAGCGAGTCGAGGACCGCCTCGGCGGACCCGCCGTCCGCCTCCTCCAGGCGCCGGCGGGCGCCGGTCAGCAGCTGGCCGCTGATCCCCACCAGCAGCTCCGCGAGCATCGCGTCCTTGCCCGGGAAGTGCCGGTAGAGCCCGGGACCGCTGATGCCGACCGCGGCACCTATCTCGTCGACTCCGACACCGTGGAAGCCGCGCTCGGCGAACAGCCGGGCGGCCTCCTTGAGGATCTGCTCGCGCCGGGTGGGGGCGTCGGTTCTCGTGGCCATGGAAGCAATTCTAGACAGGGAGGTTAGCGGTCGTTAACCTGAAGGAAATGGTTAACGCTCATTAACAGTCGATCGCTGGGTGAGGGGACCGCAGGATGCAAGAGGCACCGGAGCTGACGAGCGCGGCCGATCCCGCGTCGGAGGCCTGGCAAGCCAACGAGGAGGCGCACCGCGCCCTCGTGGAGGAGCTGCACGCGAAACTGGCCGCGGCCCGGCTGGGGGGCGGTGAGAAGGCGCGGGCCAGGCACACCGCGCGCGGGAAGCTGCTGCCGCGGGACCGGGTGGACACCCTCCTGGACCCCGGCTCGCCGTTCCTGGAGCTGGCCCCGCTGGCCGCCGAGGGGATGTACGAGGGACAGGCCCCGGCCGCCGGCGTGATCGCCGGGATCGGGCGGGTGAGCGGCCGGCTGTGCGTGGTCGTCGCCAACGACGCCACCGTCAAGGGCGGCACCTACTACCCGATGACGGTGAAGAAGCACCTGCGCGCGCAGGAGGTGGCGCTGGAGAACCGCCTGCCGTGCATCTACCTCGTGGACTCCGGGGGCGCCTTCCTGCCCATGCAGGACGACGTCTTCCCCGACCGCGAGCACTTCGGGCGGATCTTCTACAACCAGGCGCGGATGTCCGGCGCGAAAATCCCGCAGATCGCCGCCGTGCTCGGCTCGTGCACGGCCGGCGGGGCGTACGTGCCCGCGATGAGCGACGAGGCCGTGATCGTGCGCGACCAGGGCACCATCTTCCTGGGCGGGCCGCCGCTGGTGAAGGCGGCCACCGGGGAGGTCGTCACCGCCGAGGAGCTCGGCGGCGGCGAGGTCCACTCGCGGGTGTCGGGCGTGACCGACCACCTCGCCGAGGACGACGCCCACGCGCTGCGGATCGTGCGGAACATCGCCGCCACCCTGCCCGCGCGCGGCACCCTGCCCTGGGAGGTCACCACCCCGGTCGAGCCGAAGGTGGACCCGGCCGGGCTGTACGGCGCGGTGCCGGTCGACTCCCGCACCCCCTACGACGTCCGCGAGGTCATCGCGCGCGTGGTCGACGGGTCGCGGTTCGCCGAGTTCAAGTCCGAGTTCGGGCAGACCCTGGTCACCGGCTTCGCCCGGATCCACGGCCACCCGGTCGGGATCGTCGCCAACAACGGCATCCTGTTCTCCGAGTCCGCCCAGAAGGGCGCGCACTTCATCGAGCTGTGCGACCAGCGCGGGATCCCGCTGGTGTTCCTCCAGAACATCTCCGGCTTCATGGTGGGCAAGGCCTACGAGGCGGGCGGCATCGCCAAGCACGGCGCCAAGATGGTGACCGCGGTGGCGTGCACCAGGGTGCCGAAGCTGACGGTGGTGGTCGGCGGGTCGTACGGTGCGGGCAACTACTCCATGTGCGGGCGGGCGTACTCGCCGCGCTTCCTGTGGATGTGGCCCAACGCCAAGATCTCCGTGATGGGCGGCGAGCAGGCCGCCTCCGTCCTCGCGACCGTCAAGCGGGACCAGCTGGAATCCCGCGGGGAGTCCTGGCCGCTGGAGGACGAGGAGTCCTTCAAGGACCCGATCCGCGCCCAGTACGAGCGCCAGGGCAACGCCTACTACGCCACGGCCCGGCTCTGGGACGACGGTGTGATCGACCCGATGGAGACCCGGCAGGTACTGGGCCTGGCCCTGACGGCGTGCGCGGGCGCGCCGCTGGCCGAGCCCGCCTTCGGCGTCTTCCGGATGTGAGGGGACCACAGACCATGTTCGACACAGTCCTTGTGGCCAACCGGGGCGAGATCGCCGTACGCGTCATCCGGACGCTGCGCACGCTCGGGGTGCGCTCGGTGGCCGTCTTCTCCGACGCCGACGCGGACGCCCGGCACGTGCGCGAGGCCGACACGGCCGTACGGATCGGGCCGCCGTCCGCGGCCGAGAGCTATCTGTCGGTGGAGCGGCTGCTGGAGGCCGCCGCCCGCGGCGGCGCCCAGGCCGTCCACCCCGGGTACGGGTTCCTCGCGGAGAACGCCGGGTTCGCCCGCGCGTGCGCCGAGGCGGGCCTGGCCTTCATCGGACCGCCTGCGGACGCGATCTCCCTCATGGGCGACAAGATCCGCGCCAAGGAGACGGTGCGGGCGGCCGGCGTCCCGGTCGTGCCCGGATCCAGCGGCAGCGGGCTCACCGACGCCGAGCTGGCCGACGCCGCCCGCGAGATCGGCATGCCGGTGCTGCTGAAGCCCTCGGCGGGCGGCGGCGGCAAGGGCATGCGGCTGGTGCGCGAGACCTCGGCGCTGGCCGACGAGATCGCCGCCGCCCGCCGCGAGGCCCGCACGTCCTTCGGCGACGACACGCTCCTGGTCGAGCGCTGGGTCGACCGGCCCCGGCACATCGAGATCCAGGTCCTGGCCGACGCGCACGGGAACGTGGTGCACCTGGGCGAGCGCGAGTGCTCGCTCCAGCGCCGGCACCAGAAGATCGTCGAGGAGGCGCCGAGCGTGCTCCTGGACGAGGCGACCCGCGCCGCGATGGGCGAGGCCGCCGTCCAGGCCGCCCGCTCCTGCGGCTACCGGGGCGCGGGCACGGTGGAGTTCATCGTCCCCGGCGGCGACCCGTCCTCGTACTACTTCATGGAGATGAACACCCGCCTCCAGGTGGAGCACCCGGTCACCGAGCTGATCACGGGCGTCGACCTGGTGGAGTGGCAGCTCCGGGTGGCGGCGGGCGAGCCGCTGCCGTTCGCCCAGGACGACATCCGGCTGACCGGCCACGCCGTCGAGGCCCGCGTCTGCGCCGAGGACCCCGCCCGCGGGTTCCTGCCGTCCGGCGGCACCGTGCTGCGGCTGGCGGAGCCCCAGGGCGACGGGGTGCGCACCGACTCCGGGCTCAGCGAGGGCACCGAGGTCGGCAGCCTCTACGACCCGATGCTGTCCAAGGTCATCGCCTACGGGCCGGACCGCGCGACCGCGCTGCGCCGGCTGCGCGCGGCCCTCGCGGACACGGTCACGCTGGGCGTGCCGACCAACGCGGGCTTCCTGCGCCGGCTGCTGGCCCATCCGGCGGTCGTCGCGGGCGAGCTGGACACCGGCCTGGTCGAGCGGGTGGCGGCGGACCTGGTCCCCACCGAGGTGCCCGACGAGGTCTACGAGGCCGCCGCGGCCGTCCGCCTGGACGCGCTGCGTCCGGCCGGCGGGGGCTGGACCGACCCCTTCTCGGTGCCGAGCGGCTGGCGGCTGGGCGGCCGGCCCCGGCCGGTCGGTTTCCACCTGCGGGTGCAGGACCCGGTGGAGTACGTGCCGCGCGGCACCCACACCGTCACCGAGGACCGGGTGTCGGTGACCCTGGACGGGGTCCGGCACACCTTCCGGCGCGCCGCCGACTGGCTCGGCCGGGACGGCGACGCCTGGCACGTGCGCGACCACGACCCGGTCGCCGCGTCCCTGGACCGCGCCGCGCACGGCGGCGCCGACTCGCTCACCGCGCCCATGCCCGGCACGGTCACCGTGGTGAAGGTGGCCGTCGGCGACGAGGTGACGGCCGGTCAGAGCCTGCTGGTCGTCGAGGCGATGAAGATGGAGCACGTCATCTCCGCCCCGCACGCGGGCACGGTCACCGAGCTGGACGTCAGACCGGGCAGCACGGTCGCCATGGACCAGGTGCTCGCCGTCGTCGCCCCGCACGAGGAGGTGGCGCCGTGACCGCCGCCGGACTGCCCATGGCCGTGCCGGACCCGGAGCTGCCGGCGCGGGTGCGCATCCACGAGGTCGGCGCGCGCGACGGCCTGCAGAACGAGAAGGCGACCGTGCCGACCGAGGTGAAGGCGGAGTTCGTGCGCCGACTGGCCGGGGCGGGGCTGGGCACCATCGAGGCGACCAGTTTCGTGCACCCGAAGTGGGTGCCCCAGCTCGCCGACGCCGAGCAGCTCTTCCCGCTGGTCGCCGATCTGCCGGTGCGGCTGCCGGTGCTCGTGCCCAACGAGCGCGGGTTGGAGCGCGCCCTGGCGCTGGGAGCGCGCCGGGTCGCCGTCTTCGCCAGCGCCACCGAGTCCTTCGCCAAGGCCAACCTCAACCGGACGGTGGACGAGGCGCTGGCGATGTTCGAGCCGGTCGTCGCGCGGGCCAGGGCCGAGGGCGGGCACGTGCGCGGCTACCTCTCCATGTGCTTCGGCGACCCGTGGGAGGGCGCGGTGCCCGTCGACCAGGTCGTCCGGGTCTGCAGGGCCCTGATGGACATGGGCTGCGACGAGCTGAGCCTCGGCGACACCATCGGGGTCGCGACCCCGGGCCATGTGCGCGAACTGCTCGTCTCACTGGGCGCGCAGGGCATCCCCGCGGACGTGCTGGGCGTGCACTTCCACGACACCTACGGCCAGGCCCTGGCCAACACCCTGGCCGCGCTCCGGCAGGGCGTCACCACCGTCGACGCCTCCGCCGGAGGTCTCGGCGGCTGCCCCTACGCCAAGTCCGCGACCGGCAACCTCGCCACCGAGGATCTCGTGTGGATGCTGCACGGCCTCGGCATCGACACCGGAGTCGACCTCGGCCGTCTCGTCGCCACGAGCGTGTGGATGGCCGACCGACTGGGCCGACCCAGCCCGTCCCGCACCGTACGAGCCCTCTCCCACCAGGAGCAGTGAACACGATGGACCACAAGCTCTCCCCCGAACTGGAAGAACTCCGCCGCACGGTGGAGGAGTTCGCCCACGACGTCGTGGCACCGAAGATCGGTGACTTCTACGAGCGGCACGAGTTCCCCTACGAGATCGTCCGCGAGATGGGCCGGATGGGCCTGTTCGGGCTGCCGTTCCCGGAGGAGTACGGCGGCATGGGCGGCGACTACCTCGCCCTGGGCATCGCGCTGGAGGAACTGGCCCGGGTGGACTCGTCCGTGGCCATCACCCTGGAGGCGGGCGTCTCGCTGGGGGCCATGCCGATCCACCTCTTCGGCACCGAGGAGCAGAAGCGGGAGTGGCTGCCGCGGCTGTGCGCCGGCGAGATCCTCGGCGCGTTCGGCCTGACCGAGCCGGACGGCGGCTCGGACGCGGGCGCGACCCGCACGACGGCCCGCCTCGACCCCGAGACGGACGAATGGGTCATCAACGGCAGCAAGTGCTTCATCACCAACTCCGGTACGGACATCACGGGTCTGGTGACGGTCACCGCGGTCACCGGCCGCAAGCCGGACGGCAGGCCCCTGATCTCCTCGATCATCGTCCCGTCGGGCACCCCCGGCTTCACGGTCGCGGCGCCCTACTCGAAGGTCGGCTGGAACGCCTCGGACACCCGTGAGCTGTCCTTCGCGGACGTGCGGGTCCCGGCCGCGAACCTGCTGGGCGAACAGGGCCGCGGGTACGCGCAGTTCCTGCGCATCCTGGACGAGGGCCGGATCGCCATCGCGGCCCTGGCCACCGGGCTGGCGCAGGGCTGTGTGGACGAGTCGGTGAGGTACGCGAAGGAGCGGCACGCCTTCGGCCGCCCGATCGGCGCGAACCAGGCCATCCAGTTCAAGATCGCCGACATGGAGATGCGGGCGCACATGGCCCGCGTCGGCTGGCGCGACGCCGCGTCCCGCCTGGTGGCGGGCGAGCCCTTCAAGAAGGAGGCGGCGGTCGCCAAGCTGTACTCCTCCACCATCGCGGTGGACAACGCCCGCGACGCCACCCAGATCCACGGCGGCTACGGCTTCATGAACGAGTACCCGGTGGCCCGCATGTGGCGCGACTCCAAGATCCTGGAGATCGGCGAGGGCACCAGCGAGGTGCAGCGCATGCTGATCGCCCGGGAGTTGGGGCTGGCGGGCTGACCGCCCTCCGCGGTCCGGGGCCGCGGAGGGCGGACGCGGGCAGGTCGTCGTCGACGGCCTGCCCGTCCGCATCCGGACGGAGCATTCCGGAACGGGCACCGGATCCGAACAACTCGCCGCACAACAAGCCGAGTTGGCCGACACGCCGGGCCCACAGGCCATCCACAGGGTGAAGTGGTCGACCCCACCCCCTGGGACATCAGTTGAGGTTAGGCTAACCTACCTTCGAATTGTCCGGCGGGTGATCCGCCCTGTTCGAAAGCAGCGTAGCCATGCCCAACGCCAGAGCCACCCACCTCTCCCGTCGCGGCATCCTCGCCGCGGGCGGAGCCCTCGGCCTCGGCGCCGTGCTCGCCGCGTGCGGGGACGACGACGCGAAGGACGGCGGTTCGGCCAAGGAGACGGCCGCTGCCGCCAAGTCCGGCCCCTGGACGTTCAAGGACGACCGTGGCACCACGGTCAAGCTCGACAAGATCCCCGCGAACATCGTCGCCTTCACCGGCGTCGGCGCCGCCCTCCACGACTACGGCATCTCGGTCAAGGGCGTCTTCGGCCCCACCAAGACCGCCGACGGCAAGGCCGACGTGCAGGCCGGCGACATGGACGTCAGCAAGGTCACCGTCCTGGGCAACGTCTGGGACGAGTTCAACGTCGAGAAGTACGCGGCCCTGGCGCCGGACGTGCTGATCTCCACGATGTTCGACGACGCCGGCACCCTCTGGTACGTCCCCGAGGCCTCCAAGGACAAGATCGCCAAGCTCGCCCCGAGCGTCGGCGTCTCCGTCTACGACCGCCAGCTCGACAAGCCGCTCCAGCGCATGTGGGAGCTGGCCGAGTCGCTCGGCGCGGACATGAAGGCCGCCGCGGTCACCGACGCCAAGAAGCGCTTCGAGACGGCCGCCGCCCGGCTGCGCGCGGCCGCCAAGGCCAAGCCCGAGATCAAGGTCATGGCGGGCTCCGCCAGCCAGGAGCTGTTCTACGTCTCCGGCACCAACCTCTCCATCGACCTGGAGTACTTCAAGTCCCTCGGTGTGAACTTCGTCGAGCCCCCGGAGAGCGCCAAGAAGGAGGGCGGCGGCTGGTACGAGAGCCTCAGCTGGGAGAACGTCGACAAGTACCAGGCCGACATCATCATGATGGACGACCGCTCCTCGACCATCCAGCCGGCCGACATCACCGAGGCCACCTGGAAGAAGCTCCCGGCGGTCAAGGCGGGCCAGGTCATCGCGCGTTCGCCCGAGCCGATCCTGTCCTACGCCAAGTGCGTGCCGCTGCTCGACAACCTCGCCGAGGCGCTCGAGAACGCGAAGAAGGTCAGCTGACCGCCCACCCTTCCTGAGCCCCAGGAGCTCCCATGACCACGGCCGTGGCCGCCCCGTTCCGCTTCTTCTCCCTCCGGGTCGTACGGACGAGGCGGCTCGGCCCGTCTCTGGTCCGGATCACCTTCGGCGGGTCCGACCTCGCCCACTTCCACTCGCACGGGCGCGACCAGAGCCTGTCGCTGTTCCTGCCGCACCCCGGCCAGCACGAGCCCGCGGTGCCGATCGAGCTCGGCGACAACTGGTGGCAGGGGTGGCGTGAACTCCCCGACGACGTACGGGCGGTGATGCGCTCGTACACCCTGCGCTCGCTGCGCCGGGACGCGTTCGGCGACACCGCCGAGATCGACATCGACTTCGTGCTGCACGGCGTGGAGCCGGGCGCGGACGCCCCCGCGGGCCCCGCCTCCCGCTGGGCGTCACGGGCGGCCGCGGGCGACCGCGTGCGGCTGCTCGGCCCGGCGGTCGCCGACAACCGCGCGATCCGCTTCCGCCCGCCCGAGGACACCGACCTGGTGCTGATCTGGGGCGACGAGACGGCCCTGCCCGCCGTCTCGTCGATCCTGGAGTCCCTCCCGGCCGGCACCCGCGCCCGGGTGTGGCTGGAGGTGGACCACGCGGGCACCGTCCAGGACCTGGCCACGGAGGCCGACGCCGGGATCACCTGGCTCCTGCGGGACGAGCACGCCGCCGCGGAGAGCCCCCTGGCGCTCGACGCCCTGCGCGCGGCGCACCTCCCGGACGCGCGGCACCCGTACGTCTGGATCGCGGGCGAGTCGGGCCGCGTGAAGCAGTTGCGCCGGCACTTCGTCGGCGAGCGGGGCGTCGACCGGCGCCGGGTCACCTTCGTGGGCTACTGGCGCCAGGGCCTGTCCGAGGAAGAGCTGCGCGAGCAGGAGTGAGCCGCCGGGCCCGGCCGAACGGGCCCGGCGGCCGCCGCTCCGACCGAAAGGGGGTCGGCGGCACGGCGGATGAGGCAGCCGCGCCCAAGTGATCGCGGTCACGGGGGAGTCGGCGTTTCGGTCCCGTTAATTAGGTTAGGCTTACCTAAGTTGAAGCCGGGAACTTCGCCGCCTTCTCCCCCTTCTCGTCCCGCACGGACTCTCCCCATCCGGAGGACCCCCACATGCGCTCGCACCTGCTCAATGACCTCACCGCGGAGGACTACCGTCGCTCCGTGACCGAAGGAGTCGAGCGGGTGGCGGCCAAACTCGCCACCACCGAACGGCCGTTCACCGGCATCACGGCAGACACCCTCGCCCCCCGCATCGAACAGATCGACCTCGACCGGCCGCTGCACGACACCACGGCCGCCCTGGACGAGCTCGAAGAGGTGTACCTGCGCGACGCCGTCTACTTCCACCACCCCCGCTACCTCGCCCACCTCAACTGCCCGGTCGTGATCCCGGCCGTGCTCGGCGAGGCGGTCCTGTCCGCCGTCAACTCCTCGCTGGACACCTGGGACCAGTCGGCCGGCGGCACCCTGATCGAGCGCAGGCTCATCGACTGGACGGCCGCCCGGATCGGCCTCGGCCCCTCCGCCGACGGGGTGTTCACCTCCGGCGGCACCCAGTCCAACCTCCAGGCGCTGCTGCTGGCCCGCGAGGAGGCCAAGACCGACAGCCTCGACCGGCTGCGCATCTTCGCCTCCGAGGCCAGCCACTTCAGCGTCAGGAAGTCCGCGAAACTGCTCGGCCTGAGCGCGGACGCGGTAGTCGGCATCCCCGTCGACCACGACCGGCGGATGCAGACCGTCGCCCTCGCCCACGAGCTGGAGCGGTGCCGCAAGAACGGCCTCGTCCCCATGGCCGTCGTCGCCACCGGCGGCACCACCGACTTCGGCTCCATCGACCCGCTGCCGGAGATCGCCGAACTGTGCCGGCAGTACGGCGTGTGGATGCACGTCGACGCCGCCTACGGCTGCGGCCTGCTCGCCTCGGTGAAGTACCGGGACCGCATCGACGGCATCGAGCGCGCCGACTCGGTCACCGTCGACTACCACAAGTCCTTCTTCCAGCCGGTGAGTTCCTCCGCCGTCCTGGTCCGCGACGCCGCCACCCTGCGGCACGCCACCTACCACGCGGACTACCTCAACCCGCGCCGCATGGTGGAGGAGCGCATCCCCAACCAGGTGGACAAGTCCCTCCAGACCACCCGCCGGTTCGACGCGCTCAAGCTGTGGATGACGCTGCGCGTGATGGGCGCCGACGGCATCGGCTCGCTCTTCGACGAGGTCTGCGACCTCGCGGACGAGGGCTGGCGACTTCTGGCCGCCGACCCGCGCTACGACGTGGTGGTCCGGCCGTCCCTGTCCACCCTGGTCTTCCGCTACATCCCGGCCGCCGTCACCGACCCGGCCGAGATCGACCGCGCCAACCTGTACGCCCGCAAGGCCCTGTTCGCCTCCGGCGACGCCGTGGTCGCGGGCACCAAGGTCGGCGGCCGCCACTACCTGAAGTTCACCCTGCTCAACCCCGAGACCACCGCGGACGACATCGCCGCCGTCCTCGACCTGATCGCCGGCCACGCCGAGCAGTACCTGGGAGAATCCGTTGACCGCGCTTCCTGAGTCCCGACCGGGGACCTACGACTTCGTGGGGATCGGGCTCGGCCCCTTCAACCTCGGCCTGGCCTGCCTCACCGAACCGATCGCCGGACTCGACGGCGTCTTCCTGGAGACGAAGCCCGACTTCGAGTGGCACGCGGGGATGTTCCTCGACGGCGCCCACCTCCAGACGCCGTTCATGTCGGACCTGGTCACGCTCGCCGACCCGACCTCCCCGTACTCCTTCCTGAACTACCTCAAGGAGCGCGGCCGGCTCTACTCGTTCTACATCCGCGAGAACTTCTACCCGCTGCGGGTCGAGTACGACGACTACTGCCGCTGGGCCGCGAACAAGCTGAGCAGCATCCGCTTCGGCACGACGGTCGAGACGGTGACGTACGAGGACGCGGACGCGCACTACGTCGTGACGACCACCGCGGGCGACACCTACCGCGCCCGTCACCTGGTCCTGGGCACCGGCACCTCGCCGCACCTGCCCGACGCCTGCCGGGACCTGGGCGGCGACTTCCTCCACAACTCCCGCTACCTGGAGCACAAGGCCGAGTTGCAGCGCAAGGAGTCGATCACCCTGGTCGGCAGCGGCCAGTCGGCCGCCGAGATCTACCAGGACCTCCTCGCCGAGATCGACGTGCACGGCTACCAGTTGAACTGGGTCACGCGCTCACCGCGCTTCTTCCCGCTGGAGTACACCAAACTCACGCTGGAGATGACCTCGCCGGAGTACGTCGACTACTTCCGCGAGCTGCCCGAGGACACCCGCTACCGGCTCACCGCCGAGCAGAAGGGCCTGTTCAAGGGCATCGACGGCGATCTGATCAACGAGATCTTCGACCTGCTGTACCAGAAGAACCTCGGCGGTCCGGTCCCCACCCGGCTGCTCACCAACTCGGCCCTGACCGGCGCCCGGCACGACGACGGCACGTACACCCTGACGCTGCGCCAGGAGGAGCAGGGCAAGGACTACGAGCTGCGCAGCCAGGGCCTGGTCCTGGCCACCGGCTACGCCTACGCCGAGCCGGAGTTCCTCGCCCCGGTCCGCGACCGGCTGCGCTACGACGGGCACGGCAACTTCGACGTGGCCCGCAACTACGCGATCGACGTGACGGGCCGGGGCGTCTTCCTCCAGAACGGCGCCGTCCACACGCACAGCATCACCTCGCCCGACCTGGGCATGGGCCCGTACCGCAACGCCTACATCATCCGTGAGCTGCTCGGCACCGAGTACTACCCGGTCGAGAAGAAGATCGCGTTCCAGGAGTTCGCCATATGACCGCCCCCCGCACCGGCATCGGGACGTTCACCGTCCGCCCGCTCGACCCGCTGGACGACGCCGAACTGCTGCACGGCTGGGTCACCCACCCCAAGGCGGCCTTCTGGATGATGCAGGACGCGAAACCGGAGGACGTCGAGCGGGCGTACATGGAGATGGCGGCGGACGAGCACCACCACGCGCTGCTGGGCCTGCACGACGGCGTGCCGGCCTTCCTGATGGAGCGGTACGACCCCGCCCACCGCGAGCTGGTCGGCCTGTACGAGCCGCTCCCCGGCGACGTCGGCATGCACTTCCTCGTCGCCCCGACGGACACGCCCGTGCACGGTTTCACCCGCGCGGTGATCACCGCCGTGATGGCGCACCTCTTCGCCGACCCGGCGACCGCCCGGGTCGTGGTGGAACCCGACGTCGGCAACAAGGCCGTGCACGCCCTCAACGAGGCGGTCGGCTTCATACCCGACCGCGAGATCGAGAAGCCGGAGAAGACGGCGTTGCTGAGCTTCTGCACCCGCGCGCAGTTCGAGAAGGCGGTGGCCGCATGACCCTCGCCGACTCCGTGGCCCACCTCTCCCCCGAGCGCTGGGAGCGGGCCAACCGGCTGCTGGTCCGCAAGGCCCTCGCCGAGTTCGCGCACGAACGGCTGATCAGCCCCGAGCCGGACGGCGAGGGGTACGCCGTGCGCGGCGACGACGGCCAGACCGTCTACCGGTTCACCGCCGTGCGCCGCGCCCTCGACCACTGGCAGGTGGACGCCGACTCCATCACCCGCCATCGGGACGGCACCGAACTCCCCCTGGCGGCGCTGGACTTCTTCATCGAGCTGAAGAAGTCCCTGGGGCTGAGCGACGAGATCCTGCCGGTGTACCTGGAGGAGATCTCCTCCACCCTCTCCGGCACCTGCTACAAGCTCACCAAGCCGCAGATCCCCTCGGCCGAGCTGGCCCGTGCCGGCTTCCAGGCGATCGAGACCGGCATGACCGAGGGCCACCCCTGCTTCGTGGCCAACAACGGACGGCTCGGCTTCGGCGTCCACGAGTACCTGTCGTACGCGCCCGAGACCGCGAGCCCGGTACGGCTGGTGTGGCTGGCCGCGCACCGCTCGCGGGCCGCGTTCACGGCGGGCGTGGGCATCGAGTACGAGTCGTTCGTACGGCAGGAGCTGGGCGAGGAGACCGTCGAGCGCTTCCGCGCCCGGCTGACCGACCTGGGACTCGACCCGGCCGACTACCTCTTCATCCCCGTCCACCCCTGGCAGTGGTGGAACAAGCTCACCGTCACCTTCGCCGCCGAGGTCGCCCGCCGGCACCTGGTCTGTCTGGGCGAGGGCGACGACGAGTACCTCGCCCAGCAGTCCATCCGGACCTTCTTCAACTCCTCCCACCCCGAGAAGCACTACGTGAAGACGGCCCTGTCCGTCCTCAACATGGGGTTCATGCGGGGCCTGTCGGCCGCGTACATGGAGGCCACCCCCGCGATCAACGACTGGCTCGCGCAGCTCGTCGCCACCGATCCGGTGCTGCGGGCGAGCGGTCTGTCGATCATCCGCGAGCGGGCCGCCGTGGGCTACCGGCACCTGGAGTACGAGGCGGCCACGGACCGCTACTCGCCCTACCGCAAGATGCTCGCCGCGCTGTGGCGCGAGAGCCCGGTGCCGTCGCTGGAGGAGGGCGAGTCCCTGGCGACCATGGCCAGTCTCGTCCACGTGGACCACGAGGGCGCCTCGGTCGCGGCCGCGCTGATCGAGCGGTCGGGGCTGGCGCCGGCCGAGTGGCTGCGCCGCTATCTGCGGGCCTACTACACCCCGCTGCTGCACAGCTTCTACGCCTACGACCTGGTGTACATGCCGCACGGCGAGAACGTGATCCTGGTCCTGAAGGACGGGGTGGTGCGGCGCGCGATCTACAAGGACATCGCCGAGGAGATCGCGGTCATGGACCCGGACGCGGTGCTGCCGCCCGAGGTCCGGCGCATCCGCGTCGAGGTGCCCGAGGACATGAAGCTGCTGTCGATCTTCACGGACGTCTTCGACTGCTTCTTCCGCTTCCTCTCCGCGAACCTCGCCACCGAGGGGGTCCTGACGGAGGACGAGTTCTGGGGCACGGTCGCCGAGGTCACCCACGAGTACCAGGAGGCGAACCCCGAACTGGCCGACAGGTTCCGCCAGTACGACCTGTTCGCCCCCGCGTTCGCCCTGTCCTGCCTCAACCGCCTCCAGCTGCGCGACAACCGGCAGATGGTGGACCTGGCGGACCCGTCCGGCGCGCTCCAGCTGGCCGGCGACCTGGCGAACCCGCTCGCGGGCCGGTAACGCTCCCCCTGCGGACGGGCGCCCCGCGGTACGGTCCCGCGGGGTGCCCGTCGCCCGCGGCGGAGAATCGCCGGGGCCGGAGGACTGCCGTGATGGAAGAATCGCCGTATGGCGGAGATCATCCAGAAGGACGGCACCTGGGTCTTCGACGGGGACGCCGTGCGGCTGACCCCCGGACGGGACAAGAGCGTCGGCCTGCTGCGCCGGACGCTGGGCGAACTCGTCGTACCACTGGAGGCGTTGGCCGGGGTGTCCTTCGAGCAGGGCCGCAAGTCGGGGCGGCTGAGGCTGCGGCTGCGCGAGGGCGCCGACCCCCTGCTCCAGGCCACCGGCGGCCGGCTCACCGAGCCGCACGACCCCTACCAGTTGCTGGTGGAGCCCGAACGTCACGGCGTCGCCGAGTACTTCACCGACGAGGTGCGCAACGCGCTGCTGCTGGACGAGGTCGGCTCCGGCCCGGTGGACCGGTTCCTGCTGCCCGGCCCGTCCGTGCCGCTGTCGGTGTCCGCCGGGGACGGCACGGCGAGCTTCGACGGGGACCAGGTGCGCCTGGAGTGGAACTGGAAGACGGAGGACGCCAAGGCCGCGGCCGGCGCCCGTACCCTCGCCGTCCGCGACCTCACGGGCGTCGAGTGGCACCCGGCCGTCGGCCTGGAGAACGGTTCGCTGCGCTTCCTCGTGCGGGGCGCGTCCACCAAGGCCCCGCCGAAGTACGACCCGAACTCCGTGGAGCTGTGGGGCTTCAAGCGGGACCCGCTGATGGCGCTGGTCGCGGCGGCCGTGCAGGCCCGGCTGCCGCATCCGGCCGCGGCCGCCGAGGAGGACGTACGGCCGTCCGGGCCCGTGGTGCCCGGACAGCTCGGGCCCGCCTCCGCCGAGGACGGGCACGACGCGCTGCTGCGGCGGCTGCGCGAGCTCGGCGAGCTGCACCGCACGGGGGTGCTCACCGACGAGGAGTTCACCACGGCCAAGCGGGCGATCCTCGGACGGATGTGAGGACCGCCCGCCCGGCCCCGCCTACTTCGCCCTGCGGGCCACCGTGAAGTGGTCGATGCGGTCGCCGGTCTCGGCGATGCCCTGGACCTTCAGGGTGGCGTAGCGGCCCTTCTGCGCCGGGACGACGTCCACGCGCAGGAAGGAGTAGTTCAGGTAGCGCACGCGCGACCAGGTGACCGTCTCGTTCTGCTTGCCGCCCTTGAGGTTGACGAAGGAGGCGACGGAGTCGACCTCGTTCTCGTGGCCCTCGTAGGAGTCCGGGGCGGTGAAGGCGTACAGGCTGCGGCCCGCCGCGCCGGCCGTGACGTACACGGTGCCCTCGGTGTCCGAGTAGGCCGTCTCGCCGATCGGGAGCTTCTTGACGACCCGGTCGCCCTTGATCACGTCGGTGCGCTCGTACTGGTGGTTGTGGCCGTTGATGACCAGGTCGACCTGGTACTTGTCGAACAGCGGCACCCACTCCTGGCGCACGCCACCCTCCGAGGCGTGCGCGGTGGAGGTGCAGTACGCGCAGTGGTGGAAGAACACGATGACGAAGTCGATGTTCTTCGAGGCGCGGAACTTCTTCAGCTGTCCCTCGAACCACGTGGTCTGGGTGCCGCCGGAGATGCCGAGGTTGGCCGGGATCTCGAAGGAGACGTCGTTGGGGTCCAGCGAGATGATCGCGGTGTTGCCGTAGACGAAGGAGTAGACGCCCGGGAGGTTCTTGGGGTCCGGGCCGTTGTCCGGGAGGGTCCAGCGGGCTTCCTCGCCGCCGTAGCCGTTGGGCGAGTACCAGGCCTCCATGTCGTGGTTGCCGTACGAGACCATCCACGGGATCTGCTTGGCGACCGACTCGGTCTGGTACAGGAACTGGTCCCAGGTGCGCGAGTCGAACCCGGTGTCGGTGGTCTTGCCCTGGCCCGCCGGGTCGCCGTAGGCGATGTCGCCCGCGTGCAGGTGGAAGGCCGGGTTCTGGCCGAGGATCAGGCTGTCGTTGGCCAGCGCGTGGTAGCTGACGCCCTGGTCTCCGAAAGCGGTGAAGGTGAACGGCTGCTTGCGGTCGGGCGCGGTGGTGAAGGTGCCCAGCGTGCCGGCCAGGTGCGCCTGGGCCGGGTCGAAGCCCTGGTGGCCGACGCCGTAGTAGTACGTCCGGCCCGGTCGCAGGTGGGTGAGCTTGGCGTGCAGGTAGTACTGGTTGTGGTCACCGCTCGCGCCGACGCCGGCCGGGGTGTACAGGGTGCGCACCTCGGCCTCGATCTTGCGCGAGAGGTCCCAGGGGTGGGCGCCGATCCGGATGAACGGCTTCTTCACCGCAACCGGGACCTGCCACGAGACCGTCATCTCGGTGCTCGGGTCGTTGCCGTAGGCGAGGTGGCGGCCGAAGGGGGCGACGAGGGCGCCGTCCACCGTCTCGGTGGCGGGCGCGGTGGACTGGGCGGGCACGGCGGCCTGGGCGGTGGCACCCGGCACGAACGCGCCACCCACGACGGCGCCCACGGTGACCGCGCCGCCTCTGATCATCGTGCGCCTGGAGAATCTGGCGCGCAGGTATTCGTGCTGTTCGGCCATGCTCATGCGCTCGGCCAGCTGCTCGGGTACGCCCATGCGAGGAATGTCCATGGCGTCTGAAACTCGTCCCCCAAGGCAACGGACCGCAAGACTCAGGATGGACAGCTGACGAACAGCGCCTCATAAGAGATTCAACACAGCCCTGCCCGAAATCGGGCAGGATTCTTGCGGATCCACCGCCGGTACCCCAGGATCTACCGAGTGCACGACGAACTCGTTGATCACCTGACACGGTCCACGCCCCTCAACCGGGGTGAGGCCCTGCGGGTGATCCAGGACGTGCTCGCCTACTTCGACGAGACGACCGAGGACTACGTCCGTCGCCGCCATCGCGAACTCCAGGCCCAGGGCCTGGTGAACGTGACGATCTTCGAACGGATCGAGGCGGACCTGAAATACCGGGCGGTGTCGCCGCCGGAGCTCTCGCTCCGACAGCTGCGCCGCATGGTCTACGGCTGAGGAATACCTATATATGTGCGGAATTGTCGGATACATCGGTCGGCGTGACGTCGCCCCCCTTCTCCTGGAAGGTCTCCAGCGTCTGGAGTACCGCGGCTACGACTCCGCGGGCATCGTCGTCACCTCGCCGAAGACGCCCGGCCTGAAGCTGGTCAAGGCCAAGGGCCGGGTCCGCGACCTGGAGGCCAAGGTCCCGGCGCGCTTCAAGGGCACCACGGGCATCGCCCACACCCGCTGGGCCACCCACGGCGCCCCGTCCGACGTCAACGCCCACCCGCACATGTCGGCCGACAGCAAGGTCGCGGTCGTCCACAACGGCATCATCGACAACGCCTCCGACCTGCGCAAGAAGCTCGAGGCCGACGGAGTCGAGTTCCTCTCCGAGACCGACACCGAGGTGCTCACCCACCTCATCGCGCGCTCCCAGCACGAGAAGCTGGAGGACAAGGTCCGCGAGGCGCTGCGGGTGGTCGAGGGCACCTACGGCATCGCCGTGATGCACGCCGACTTCAACGACCGCATCGTGGTGGCCCGCAACGGCTCCCCGGTCGTCCTCGGCATCGGCGAGAAGGAGATGTTCGTCGCCTCGGACATCGCCGCCCTGGTCGCCCACACCCGCCAGATAGTCACGCTGGACGACGGCGAGATGGCCACCCTCAAGGCCGACGACTTCCGGACGTACACCACCGAGGGCACCCGCACCACGGCCGAGCCGACCATCGTGGAGTGGGAGGCCGCGTCGTACGACATGGGCGGCCACGACACGTACATGCACAAGGAGATCTTCGAGCAGGCCGACGCCGTGGACCGCGTGCTGCGCGGCCGCATCGACGACCGGTTCTCCACCGTCCACCTCGGCGGGCTGAACCTGGACGCCCGCGAGGCGCGCCAGATCCGCCGTGTGAAGATCCTCGGCTGCGGCACCTCGTACCACGCGGGCATGATCGGCGCCCAGATGATCGAGGAGCTGGCCCGCATCCCCGCGGACGCCGAGCCCGCCTCGGAGTTCCGCTACCGCAACGCCGTCGTCGACCCCGACACGCTGTACATCGCCGTCTCGCAGTCCGGTGAGACGTACGACGTGCTGGCGGCCGTCCAGGAGCTGAAGCGCAAGGGCGCGCGGGTGCTGGGCGTGGTCAACGTCGTCGGCTCGGCGATCGCCCGCGAGGCGGACGGCGGCGTCTACGTGCACGCGGGACCCGAGGTCTGCGTGGTCTCCACCAAGTGCTTCACCAACACCACGGTCGCCTTCGCGCTGCTGGCGCTGCACCTGGGCCGCACCCGCGACCTGTCGGTGCGCGACGGCAAGCGGATCATCGAGGGTCTGCGCAAGCTGCCCGCGCAGATCACCGAGATCCTGGAGCAGGAGGCGGAGATCCAGAAGCTGGCCGAGGAGTACGCCGAGGCCCGCTCGATGCTCTTCATCGGCCGCGTCCGGGGCTACCCGGTGGCCCGTGAGGCCTCGCTGAAGCTCAAGGAGGTCTCCTACATCCACGCGGAGGCCTACCCGGCCTCCGAGCTCAAGCACGGCCCGCTGGCGCTGATCGAGCCCGCTCTGCCGACGGTCGCGATCGTCCCGGACGACGACCTGCTGGAGAAGAACCGCGCGGCCCTGGAGGAGATCAAGGCCCGCAGCGGCCCGATCCTCGCGGTCGCGCACCGGGAGCAGGAGAAGGCCGACCGGACGATCGTCGTGCCGAAGAACGAGGACGAGCTGGACCCGATCCTGATGGGCATCCCGCTCCAGCTCCTCGCCTACCACACGGCGAAGGCCCTGGGCCGGGACATCGACAAGCCGCGCAACCTCGCCAAGTCGGTGACGGTGGAGTAGGACTTCCGCTCCTCGCGCAGTGACATGAACGACCCCCTGTGAGCCACCGGCACAGGGGGTCGTTCTTTCAGGGGCCGGGGCCGCCCGGTGCCCCGGCCCGCGCCTGCCTCAGCCGGTGGCCGTCACCCCCCGGCCGGCGGCGCGTCCGGGAAGTGCCGTGGGCCAGTGGGCCAGGGCCGCGGTCGCCGCGTACCAGGCCACCGCTCCGGCGGCCACGGCGAACCAGCCGCCGGCCTTGGCCAGGCCGCCGCTGCCGTTGAAGGCGGCGACGGCCAGCAGCAGGAGCGAGACGAAGAACAGCCCGTAGGTGCCCTGGCCGAGCTGGTCGCCGCCCGCCAGGGTGAGGCTGAGCGCCACCAGGGCGAACAGCAGCAGGAAGAGTCCCGCGGCGTTGTCGGAGGCCTGGGTGCCCGCCGAGACGGCCCAGGTGAACCAGAGTGCGCCGAGAACGGTGTAGGCGGTGCCGTTCGCCGTGTCGCGGTCGCGCAGGGCGAGCAGCCCGGCGAGGAACAGGGCGACTCCGCCGACGTAGTGGGCGAGGGTCACGGCGTCTGCCGCCGTCACACCGTCGATCAGGTCCGTGTAGCCGAGTCCGAACGCCAACAGGGTGATTCCCAGGGCGAGTCGGCCGAAGATCGTGGTGGTGGTGCTTCCCGCAGAGACGTCGTTGTCCACGGCGGGCTCCCTTCATGCATGTGCGTTGCGCGGTGAGCGATATATGCCCTTCACAAGGGCACAAACACTTGCTACGCGCGAGTAGATTCGCGCCGCGCACCAAGGGAGTTGAGCCGGTCCGCCGGACATCTCGCCTGCGGACGCGGGGAGTTACGGAATGACGATGACGGGCCGCTTGGCCCGCTTGGCGAGCCGCCCGGCGACCGAGCCGAAGATCCGGCCGACGATGCCGTGCGTGGAGCCGACGACGATCGCGTCGGCCTCGTACTCCCGCCCCACCTCTTCGAGTTCGTGGCAGATGTCGCCGCCGCGCTCGACCAGGATCCAGGGCACCTCCGCGAGGTACTCCGCGCAGGCGAGTTCCAGACCGAGCACCTCGGTGCGGTGGTCCGGCACGTCCACGAAGACGGGCGGTTCGCAGCCGGCCCACACCGTGGTCGGCAGTCGGTTGGCGACATGGACGATGATCAGGCCCGACCGGGAGCGGTGGGCCATGCCGATGGCGTACGCGAGGGCCCGCTCACTGGACGTGGAGCCGTCGAAGCCGACGACGACGCCGTGCTTGAAGGCGGGGTCGCACGCGTGGCGTTGCTCTTCCGCCGCGAGGGGCTCGGCCGCCGTGGGGTCGGCGACGGGCCGCTTGCGGTCCGCGGGTTCGAAGAATTCGTGACCGGCCATGACTGTCTCGGCGTTCAGATCCTCGTGGGTGGGGACGACGGCGGTGGGACGGAGGTGTGTCCGGGAATCATCTTCCCAACCCCATACCCCAAGGGTACGGCGGCACTCCTCCTTCGCCCATATCCCGCGCGCGCTCCGTGCGGGTTCCCCGGAGCATGCACGAGGGGATGCCCAGGACGCAATGGTTGCTGCCCCGTACAGGCTGTTCGCACAGGATTCAACAGGATTCCCTTGACCGGTCCTGGTGACCGAGCGACCGGGCGGGCGTTGAACCCGCGTGAACGACCGCCACAGGGAGCACGCCATGCCCTCACCCCGCACCGGCCCCGAGGCCGGGCGCGCCGCCGCGCCGGCCCCGGACACGGCGACCGACGTGGTCCGCTGGGCCGCCTTCAGCTGTGTGCTGGTCCCGGTGGTGCTGCTCTGGTACGGCTCCTCGCTCGCCGGCGCCGTCGGTACGGCGCTCGGTCTCGCCGCCGTCACTGTCGCGTGCCGCGCCCTGTTGCGCCGGTCCGAACGCGGCGCGGCCCTGCTGCGGGCCGGGGCGGACGCGCCGTCCGCGACCCGCGGACGGCGTCACAGGGCCGGAACGGGGGCACAGGGGGGCGGACGTCGCCCCGGCGGAAGTACACCGGTCGGCTGACCGGTTTTTATGCACGGGAGCGCTTGTTTTCAGCCAACTTCCCGCTCCCGCGCATCCCTTGCCCCGAGTACCCCCCTCACCCCGTTCGACCTGCACGGATAGGGCCTCGGGGGCCCTGCGCACCCTACGGGGATTGGCCACTGCCACGAGGCGCACTTCCCTGCACGCCCCACGAGTGCAACGCTTCGTGATCGAATGCTTCACGCCAAGTTGCCATGTCGACAATGTGCCCAGTGGTGAACTGGTCACGACGGCACCACGCGACACAGTAGATTCGATCTTGACTGTTACGGCGGGGGACTCGTGCAGGACCGAGGGGAAACGTGCAGGAGCGACACAACCGAGGAGCCGCGACCACCGAGGGGGGCTTAGCAGTATGAGCCACGACTCCGCTGCCGCGCCGGAAGCCGCGGCCCGGAAGCTTTCCGGGCGACGCCGCAAGGAGATCGTTGCGGTGCTGCTGTTCAGCGGCGGCCCCATCTTCGAGAGTTCCATACCGCTGTCGGTGTTCGGGATCGACCGCCAGGACGCCGGCGTGCCGCGCTACCGACTGCTGGTGTGCGCAGGCGAGGAAGGCCCACTGCGGACCACAGGGGGCCTGGAACTCACCGCACCACACGGCCTGGAGGCGATCGCCCGGGCGGGCACGGTCGTCGTGCCGGCCTGGCGTTCGATCACCTCGCCGCCACCGGAGGAGGCGCTCGACGCACTGCGCCGGGCGCACGAGGAGGGCGCCCGCATCGTCGGGCTGTGCACCGGCGCCTTCGTCCTGGCGGCCGCGGGCCTGCTGGACGGACGACCGGCCACCACGCACTGGATGTACGCGCCGACGCTGGCCAAGCGCTATCCGTCGGTGCACGTGGATCCGCGCGAACTCTTCGTCGACGACGGCGACGTGCTGACGTCGGCGGGCACCGCGGCCGGAATCGATCTCTGTCTGCACATCGTGCGGACGGACCACGGCAACGAGGCGGCCGGTGCGCTGGCCCGCCGGCTGGTGGTCCCGCCGCGCCGCAGCGGCGGTCAGGAACGCTACCTCGACAGGTCTTTACCAGAGGAGATCGGCGCCGACCCGCTGGCCGAGGTCGTCGCCTGGGCGCTGGAACACCTCCACGAGCAGTTCGACGTGGAGACCCTCGCGGCGCGCGCGTACATGAGCAGGCGGACGTTCGACCGACGCTTCCGCTCGCTCACCGGCAGCGCGCCGCTCCAGTGGCTGATCACCCAGCGCGTGCTCCAGGCGCAGCGCCTGCTGGAGACGTCGGACTACTCGGTGGACGAGGTCGCGGGCCGCTGCGGCTTCCGCTCGCCGGTGGCGCTGCGGGGTCACTTCCGGCGTCAGCTGGGCTCGTCACCGGCCGCCTACCGGGCCGCGTACCGGGCCCGGCGCCCGCAGGGCGAGCGGCACCTGGAGAGCGAGGGCCCGTCCGCCCCGCTCCCGGCGGGGCCGGTGCCCGCGCTGCACCCGGAGGGCGGGCCGGTCCCGCCGCAGACCCGCCGTACACCGGCGGCGGCGCTGGCCGCCTCGGCGTCCGGCGCCGGGGACGGCGGCCGGGAGGCGTACCTGTCGGGCCGGGCGAGCCTGCCCGGCCAGCGCAGCGCGACGTGACGGCGCACGGGACGACGTACGTGACGATGTGACGTGCGGCACGGGAAGGGGTGGTCGGGGCCGGATCTTCCGGCCCCGACCACCCCTTCGCCTTCTCTTCCCCCACTGCCGCCCCTCCCGCCCCTCCCGCCCCGGGAGTCCGCGCCACAAGCTCGCCGCACGACCGGTTCGGCCCACGGCGACGCGCCGTAAGGTTAGACACATGAACGATCGCATGGTGTGGATCGACTGCGAGATGACCGGCCTCTCGCTGTCCGACGACGCTCTCATCGAGGTGGCCGCCCTCGTCACCGACTCCGAGCTCAACGTGCTCGGCGACGGCGTGGACATCGTCATCCGTCCGCCGGACTCCGCACTGGAGACGATGCCCGAGGTGGTGCGCCAGATGCACACCGCCTCGGGCCTGCTCGACGAGCTGGCCGGCGGCACGACGCTGGCGGACGCCGAGGCACAGGTCCTGGCGTACGTACGCGAGCACGTCAAGGAACCCGGCAAGGCCCCGCTGTGCGGCAACTCGGTCGGCACCGACCGCGGCTTCCTGCTCCGCGACATGCCCGCCCTGGAGAACCACCTCCACTACCGGATCGTCGACGTCAGCTCGGTGAAGGAGCTGGCCCGGCGCTGGTACCCGCGGGCCTACTTCAACAGCCCCGAGAAGAACGGCAACCACCGCGCCCTCGCCGACATCCGCGAGTCCATCGCGGAACTCCGGTACTACCGCGAGGCCGTCTTCGTGCCCCAGCCCGGCCCCGACTCGGACACCGCGAAGGCGATCGCGGCGAAGCACGTCCTGCCTGCTCAGCAGGTGTAGCAGGGGCTCGGGAAGCGCCGCCGTAAAAGGTGTGCGCGAGCACCCCTCAAGACCCTGTACACTTTTTCTCGGCCGGTAGGGGAAACCGAAAAGTCAACCACCGGCCCATGGTGGGTGTAGCTCAGTTGGTAGAGCACCTGGTTGTGGTCCAGGTGGCCGCGGGTTCGAGTCCCGTCACTCACCCTGAAGGTTCAGCGGGTGACCTCCTCACGGAGGTCACCCGCTGACGCGTTTCCGGGAGACTCACCTCACCGTGCACACCGAACCCCCGCACACCGAACCCGTGCGAGCCGAGCTCGTGGGCACCGATCCCTTGCGCGCCGAACTCGTGGACCCCGAGACCGTGGGCACCGATCCCTTGCGCGCCGAACTCGTGGACCCCGAGACCGTGGGCACCGATCCCTTGCGCGCCGAACTCGTGGACCCCGAGACCGTGGG
>NZ_JBVJMD010000034.1:0-11899 GCF_055584385.1 Streptomyces sp. NPDC104096 | reverse complement strand
GGCGCCGGACTCCTGCGCACGCAATCCTGGCGCACCGCCCGTCTCGACCTCGTCCCGCTGCGCGTCGAGCACTCCGGGGAGATGGCCGACGTACTGTCCGATCCGGCCCTGCACACCTTCATCGGCGGCTCGCCCGCCACCGCGCAGGCCCTGCGGTCCCGCTACGCACGCCTCGTGGCCGGCTCCCCCGACCCGTCCGTCACCTGGTGCAACTGGGTGCTGCGGCGACGCCGGGACCCGTGTCTGGTCGGCACCGTCCAGGCCACCGTGACCGGCGGGAGCCTCGCGGAGATCGCCTGGGTCGTCGGCACGCCCTGGCAGGGGCGCGGCTACGCCTCCGAGGCCGCGCGGGCCCTCGTGGCCGGACTGCGCGCACACTCCGTCCGTACGGTCGTCGCCCACATCCACCCGGGCCACCCGGCCTCCGCCGCCGTCGCCGCGACGGCCGGGCTCTCCCCCACGGACGAGGAGCAGGACGGCGAGATCCGCTGGCGGCTGTCCCTGGCGCCGGAACCCGAGGCCGTCGTACCGCCGCGCGGCTGACCGCGGCCACCGGCCGCGGACGCGGTCCGAGCGTGGCCACGGGCCGGGGCGCGGTGCGGGCGCCGAGGAGCGGGCGGGCGGGGCCGCCCGCCCGGGTCACGAGGACGCCCGGGCCACCAGTTCCGTCGCCAGCACCACCTGACGTCGCTCCAGGCCCCGGGAGGCCGAGGGACGGCGGTCGGCGATCTCGTTGAGCAGCAGGTCGATCATGGTGCGGCCCATCTCCTGGATGGGCTGGCGGACGCTGGTCAGCGGCGGGTCCATGTGGCGGGCGATGGCCGAGTCGTCGTAGCCGACGAGGGCGACGTCCTCCGGGATGCGGCGGCCCGCCTCGCGCAGCGCCTGGCGGGCACCGGCCGCCGTCACGTCCGAGGCGGCGAAGACCGCGTCCAGGTCGGGGCGGCGGGCGAGGAGCTTCGCCATCGCGCTGCTGCCGCCCTCCTCGGTGAAGTCGCCCGCCTCGATCAGGCCCTCGTCCGGCGCGTGGCCCGCGTCGCGCAGGGCCGCGCGATACCCGTCGATACGCCGCTGGGCGCCGTACACGTCGAGCCGGCCGGTGATGTGCGCGACGCGGCCGCGCCCCCGGGACAGCAGATGCTCCACGGCCGAGCGGGCGCCGCCGTAGTTGTCGGAGTCGACCGAGGTGAGCGTCTCCGCCGCCGAGCGCGGGCCGCTGATCACCGCCGGGATCTCCAGTTGGGCGAGCAGGTCGGGCAGCGGGTCGTCGGCGTGCACCGACACCAGCAGGACACCGTCCACCCGGTGCGCGGCCAGGTACTCGGCGAGCCGGCGCCGCTCCCGGTCGTTGCCCGCGAAGATCAGCAGCAGCTGCATCTCGGTGTCCGACAGCTCGGCCCCGACACCGCGCAGCATGTCCGAGAAGTACGGCTCCGCGAAGAACCGGGTCTCCGGCTCGGGGACGACCAGCGCGATGGCGTCCGTACGGTTGGCGGCGAGGGCGCGGGCCGCGGTGTTCGGGACGTAGCCGAGTTCCGCGACGGCCGCCTCCACGGCGGCGCGGGTCGCGTCACTGACCCGGGGCGAGCCGTTGATCACCCGGGAGACCGTGCCGCGGCCGACACCGGCACGCGCGGCGACCTCTTCGAGGGTCGGCCGCCCGCCGCTCCGGTTCCGAGCTCCGTGGCCTGCCATGCGCTCCGCCCTCCCGTAGTACCCCGTACCCCACGTCGGCCTGGAATCTAACAGTCCCGCCCGGGACGACGGCCGCGCCCTGGGGCGCGGGGCCCCGCAGGACATGTCCGTCGACCGGGCGGAAACCCGGACGGAAGCCCCGGACGGGAGCTCCACCCGAACCGGTCCTCCGCTTGAACCGGACCGGAGCCACCCGAATCGGATCGAAGTAGCCCTGAACCGGACCGAAGTGGCCCCGGACCGAAGCGGCACCGCCCCGGCCCCGGTTCCGGTCCCGAACGGAATATCGTGCTCCAGTTAACAGCCCGATAACTGAACGCATATCTCCGCGCCGACTCCCTTGACACCCCCGCGCGGACCCGCGACTCTTCAACTCATCACCTGTGGGAGCGCTCCCACAGTACCTGACACATACACATCCCGCACGTTCCCCGCCCGAGCCGCAGCGAGAACAACGGGCGCCACCAATGCAGTTGGCCGGGGGGTCGGCACGTCAGGCAACAGGAGGACGCTATGCGCACGAGTACCCGCCGGTCCCGCCGGATGATGGCCTTCACGGTCGTCGCCGCGCTGGCTACGGGGCTGCTGGCCGGTTGTTCCAGCGACTCGGACGACAGCTCGTCGAATTCGAACGGTGGCGGAGACGCCAAGGGCAAGACCACTCTGACGATAGGCACCTTCGGCGTCTTCGGCTACAAGCAGGCCGGCCTCTACGACGAGTACATGAAGCTCCACCCGAACATCTCCATCAAGGAGAACGTCACCACCCGTACCGACGTGTACTGGCCCAAGACCCTCACCCGGCTCCAGGCCGGCTCGGGCACGGACGACATCCAGGCCATCGAGGTCGGCAACGTCACCGAGGCCGTCCAGACCCAGGCCGACAAGTTCGTCGACCTCGGCAAGGAGGTCGACAAGTCGCAGTTCCTGGACTGGAAGGTGGCCCAGGCGACCACCAAGGACGGCAAGACCATCGCGCTCGGCACCGACATCGGCCCGATGGCGATCTGCTACCGCAAGGACCTGTTCGCGAAGGCCGGTCTGGAGACGGACCGCACCAAGCTCGCCGCGCAGTGGAAGGGCGACTGGTCCAAGTACGTCGCCGTCGGCAAGGACTACATGAAGAAGGCGCCCAGCGGCACCAAGTTCGTGGACTCCGCCTCCTCGGTGTACAACGCGGCCCTCGGCGGCGGCAGCGAGCGGTACTACGACAAGGACGGCAACGTCATCTGGGAGAAGTCCAAGGGCGTGAAGCAGGCCTGGAGCGCCGCGATGGACGTGGCCACCAGCGACATGTCGGCGAAGCTGAAGCAGTTCGACCCGACGTGGGACCAGGGCTTCGCCAAGGGCTCGTTCGCGACGGTCGCCTGCCCCGCCTGGATGATGGGCTACATCCAGGAGAAGTCCGGTGACTCGGGCAAGGGCCAGTGGGACGTGGCGGCGGCGCCGACCGCGGCCAACTGGGGCGGTTCGTTCATCGGTGTCCCGACGGCCGGCAAGCACCAGAAGGAGGCCATCGAGCTGGCCAAGTGGCTGACCGCGCCCGAGCAGCAGGCCAAGGTCTTCGCCAAGCAGGCCAGCTTCCCGTCGACCCCGTCGGCGTACGCGTCCCTGCAGCCGGCCGCCGCCACCACGGAGTACTTCTCCAACGCCCCGATCACGCAGATCTTCGCCGACTCGGCGAAGACCATCCCGGTCCAGTACTTCGGCACCAAGGACCAGCCGATCAACACCGCGCTGACCGACGTGGGCATCCTCCAGGTCGAGCAGAAGGGCAAGACCCCGGCCCAGGGCTGGGACGCGGCAAAGGCTGAGATCAAGGACGTGCTCGGCCAGTGACCAGCTCCAAGCAGGCTCTCGCGCAGACCGCGACGAGCGCCGACGCCGCGCCCGGCTCACAGCCGGGCGCGGCCCGGGGCGCTCAGGATCGGGGTACGCCGCCGCCGGGCCCGGATTCCTGGCGCAGTCGGCTGTACCGCTGGGACATGAAGGCGGCGCCGTACGCATTCATCTCCCCCTTCTTCATCATCTTCGGGGCCTTCGGCCTCTTCCCGCTGCTCTACACGGCCTGGTACTCGCTGCACAATGTGCAGCTTTCCGGCCTGGACCACCAGACCTGGGCCGGTCTGGACAACTACAAGAACCTGCTGTCCTCGGAGTTCTTCTGGAACGCCCTGGGGAACACCTTCACCATCGGCGTGATCTCCACGGTTCCGCAGTTGCTGATGGCGCTCGGGCTCGCCCACCTGCTCAACTACCGGCTGCGCGGCTCGACCGTGTGGCGGGTCGTGATGCTCACCCCGTACGCCACCTCGGTGGCGGCGGCGACGCTGGTCTTCACGCTGCTGTACTCGTGGGACGGCGGCATGGTCAACTGGCTGCTGCACTTCGTCGGGGTACACCCGATCAACTGGCGCGAGTCGGACTGGGGTTCGCAGTTCGCCGTGTCCTCGATCGTGATCTGGCGGTGGACCGGCTACAACGCGCTGATCTACCTCGCGGCGATGCAGGCGATCCCCACGGACCTGTACGAGTCGGCCGCGCTCGACGGCGCCGGCCGCTGGCAGCAGTTCCGGCACGTGACGATCCCCATGCTGCGGCCGACGATCCTGTTCACGGTGGTCGTGTCCACGATCGGCGCGACGCAGCTCTTCGGTGAGCCGCTCCTGTTCGGCGGGGTCAGCGGCTCGAAGGGCGGCTCCGCGCACCAGTACCAGACGCTCGGCCTGTACATGTACGACCAGGGCTGGGGCATCGGCAACCTCGGCAAGGCGTCAGCGATCGCGTGGACGATGTTCCTGATCCTGCTGATCGTCGCCGCGATCAACATGCTGATCACCCGACGGCTGAGGAAATCCCAATGACCACGACTGAACTGACTGTCTCCGAGACGGAGTCGAGGGGAACCGAGGCCGCCCGGGAGCCCGGACGCCGCCGGGTGCTCGGCGCGGGCAAGCAGCTGCACGCGGGGCCGGTCACCTACATCGTCCTGACCGTCTTCGCGCTGGTCTCGCTCGCTCCGCTGGTGTGGACGGCCATCGCGGCCTCGCGCAACAACGCACGGCTGGCGCAGACCCCGCCGCCGCTGTGGTTCGGCGCGAACCTGTTCAAGAACCTCGAGTCCGCGTGGGACCAGGCCGGGCTCGGCACCGCGATGATCAACTCCACGATCGTGGCCGGGACCATCACCATCGGCACGGTCGTCTTCTCCACGCTCGCCGGGTTCGCCTTCGCCAAGCTGCGCTTCAAGTTCTCCGGGCTTCTGCTGCTGCTGACCATCGGCACGATGATGATCCCGCCGCAGCTCGCCGTCGTACCGCTGTATCTGTGGATGAGCGACCTGGGCTGGTCCAACCAGCTCCAGACGGTCATCCTGCCCACCCTGGTGAGCGCCTTCGGCACGTTCTTCATGCGGCAGTACCTGGTGCAGGCCCTGCCCTCCGAGCTGATCGAGGCGGCCCGGGTCGACGGCGCGAACAGTCTGCGCGTGGTCTGGCACGTCGTCTTCCCGGCGGCACGCCCGGCGATGGCCGTCCTCGGCCTGCTGACCTTCGTGATGGCCTGGAACGACTTCCTGTGGCCGATCATCGCCCTGAACCAGCAGGAGCCGACGGTCCAGGTCGCCCTCAACTCGCTGGGCACCGGTTACATCCCCGACCAGGCCGTCATCATGGCGGGCGCGCTGCTCGGCACGCTGCCGCTGCTGATCGCCTTCCTGCTGTTCGGCAAGCAGATCGTGGGCGGAATCATGCAGGGCGCGATCAAGGGCTGACGTCCCTGCCGTCCAGGGGGGCCGGGCCACCGCCGCTCCGGCCCCCGCGGCCCGCCCCTCCCTCCCCTTTTCCTTCCGTCGGTCACCCCGACTTTCCTTGGGAGCGCTTCCATGCCTGAACCCATTACGCCCGTGGCCTTTCCCCCCAACTTCCTGTGGGGCGCCGCGACCTCCGCCTACCAGATCGAGGGGGCGGTGCGCGAGGGCGGCCGTACCCCCTCGATCTGGGACACCTTCAGTCATACGCCGGGCAGGACGGCCGGCGGCGACCACGGTGACATCGCTGTCGACCACTACCACCGCTTCCACGAGGACGTCGAGCTCATGGCCGGCCTGGGGCTGGGCGCGTACCGGTTCTCGATCTCCTGGTCGCGGGTGCAGCCCACCGGCCGGGGTCCGGCGGTCCAGGTCGGCCTGGACTTCTACCGCCGCCTCGTCGACGACCTGCTCGCCCATGACATCAAGCCGGCCGTCACCCTCTACCACTGGGACCTCCCGCAGGAGCTGGAGGACGCCGGCGGCTGGCCGGAGCGCGACACGGCGCTGCGTTTCGCCGAGTACGCGCAGATCGTCGGCGAGGCGCTCGGCGACCGCGTGGAACAGTGGATCACCCTCAACGAGCCGTGGTGCAGCGCCTTCCTGGGCTACGGCTCCGGTGTGCACGCCCCCGGCCGTACGGACCCGGAGGCGTCGCTGCGCGCCGCCCACCACCTCAACCTCGCGCACGGCCTCGGCGCGAAGGCGCTGCGCTCGGTGATGCCCGCCCGCAACACGGTCGGGCTCAGCCTCAACTCCTCGGTGGTCCGGCCCCTCACCCAGGACCCGGCGGACCTGGCCGCGGCCCGCAAGATCGACGACCTCGCCAACGGTGTCTTCCACGGCCCGATCCTGCACGGCGCGTACCCGCAGTCCCTGCTGGCGGCGACGTCGTCGGTCACGGACTGGTCGTACGTCCTCGACGGCGACCTGCGCACGATCAACCAGCCGCTGGACACCCTGGGCCTGAACTACTACACGCCCACGCTGGTGTCGGCGGCCCGGCCGGACCGGCAGGGCGCGCGGGCGGACGGTCACGGGGCCAGCGAGCACTCGCCCTGGCCGGCCGCCGACGACGTCGACTTCCACCAGACCCCGGGCGAGCGCACGGAGATGGGCTGGACGATCGACCCGACCGGCCTGCACGAGCTGATCATGCGGTACAACCGGGAGGCCCCGGGCCTGCCCCTGTACATCACGGAGAACGGCGCGGCGTACGACGACAAGCCGGACCCGGACGGCCGCGTCCACGACCCCGAGCGCGTCGCCTACCTGCACGGCCACCTCTCGGCGGTCCGCCGGGCCATCTCCGACGGCGCGGACGTGCGCGGCTACTACCTGTGGTCCCTGCTGGACAACTTCGAATGGGCGTACGGCTACGAGAAGCGCTTCGGCGCGGTGTACGTGGACTACGCGACGCTGGAGCGCACGCCGAAGTCGAGCGCGCTGTGGTACGGGGAGGCGGCCCGCACGGGCACGCTGCCGCAGGTCGAGGGCGCCTGACCCCGGGCCCGCGGACGTCCCCGTCCCGGGGGAGGGGGCGTCCGCCGGTCCGGAACACACACGCGCGCCCCGGCCGGATGGGGGGTGGGAACCGGCCGGGGCGCGCGACCCCGTTTCCTGGATGTGGCTCGGATCAGCTGTGGCTCGGATCAGCTGTGAGTCGGGTCAGCTGTGGCTCGGGTCAGTTGAAGGCGGCGAACGCCTTCGAGAACGCGGAGTCGCCCTGGGCGATCGAGCTGCACGTGGCGTCCGCGACGTTCTTCGCGCCGCCCGCGCACTGCTTGTCACGGGTGGCGGACCACATGGACAGCCCGCCCAGGCCCTTGGACCTGGCGAAGGCGACGAGCTGGGCGGCGTCGTCGACCTTGAAGATCTCGCTGGCGACGTCGTTGACGCCGATCATCGGGGTGACGGCGACCGCCTTCCAGGCCGCGCTGTCGGAGAGGCCCAGCACGCTCTTGATCTGGGCCTGGGTGGCGGTGGCGGCCTGCTCGGCGTAGGTGCCCATGTCGCCGCTGTACGCCGGTCCGTAGTCCATCGCCATGATGTTGACGGTGGAGATGGCCACGCCGTTCTGCTTCGCGTCGGCGAGCAGGTTCACGCCGTCCTGGGTGAGGCCCTCCGGCATGACGGGGAGCGTGAAGGAGACGTCCAGGCCCGGGTGCTGCTTCTGGAGCTTGGCGATCGCCTGGGCGCGCTTGGTGTTCGCGGCCGTGTTGGGCAGCGCGCCGCCCTCGACGTCGAAGTCGACCTTGGTGAGCTTGAAGGTGTCCACGGCCTTGCCGTACGCCGCCGCCAGCGCGTCCGCCGAGGAGCAGGTGGTGGCCAGTTCGGAGCCGGACGCGCCGCCGAAGGAGACCCGGACGTCACCGCCCTTGGCGCGCAGCGCGCCGATCTGCGAGGCGACGCCGTCGTTCGCCAGGTCCGACACACCGCCGAACTTCGGGGTGCAGCCGCCGCCGTCGGTGACGAAGGCGAGGTTGTAGTTCTTGACGCCGGTCGCCGCGACGTTCGCCAGCAGGTCGTAGGCCGGGTAGAGCGAGGTGTCGACGTACGGGGCGAAGCCCGCCGTCGTGCCGGTGCCCGTGCCGGTGCTCTGCGAGGGGGACGCCGTGGGGGTCTGGGTGGCGGTCTGCGTGGGCGTCGGCGTGGCCGTCCTGGTGGGGGCGGCGGTCGCGGTCGGGGTCGCGGTGGGGGTCGCCGTCTCGGTCGGACGGCCGGTCGGCTGCGGCGTCGCGCCGGTGTCGACGGAGCAGCTCGCGCCGTCGATCAGACAGCCGGTCGGGTCGCCGCTGCCGTTGGCCACGAAGCCGACGGTGGCCGACTCGCCCACGGCCAGTCCGTCCGTGTCCCACTTCGGCGGCTTGACGGTGACGTGCTGGCCGCTGACGGTCGACTCGCCGTCCCACAGGGAGCCGATCTTCGTGCCCGCGGGGAGGTCGAACTCCAGGGTCCAGTCCTTCTCCCGCGCCCCGCTGTTGTTCGTGACGACGTACTGCGCGGTGTAACCCGTCGACCAGGAGCTGGTCTTGGTGTACGCGGCGCCGACGCCGGCCGCGTTCGCGACGCCACCGAGGATGACGGCGCCGCCACCGATCACGGCCGCGGCGACCGCTCCGCCGATCGCCTTGTTCCTGCCACTGATTCTGCGCCGGTGCGTGCTCATCGCGTGCCTGCCTTCACTCACTGCTCACGGGGGCGTCCCAGACCTGGGCCGTGGCAGCACGCTAGCGATCCGGAATCGGGCAAACCGCTTTATCCGGAGGGCCGTTGGAGATCTTAGGGTGCGCTTAAGGAAGGGATCGGAGACGGTTAAAGGTAGGGGCGGTGAGACGGGTTCAGCGCACCTTCTGCCCCCGCCTGCGCCGCCGGACCCGCCCGCGGTGCCCGCCGCGTTCGGGCTCGCGCCCGTCGAGCTGGATCCAGATCCGCACCTCCGTGCCGCCGAGCACGGAGGAGCCGATCCGTACGTCGCCGCCCGTCGACTCCGCGAGCCGGCGCACGATGTCCAGGCCGAGCCCGGTCGAGCCGTCGTTGCCCGATCCCCGCCCACGGGCCATCGCCGCCTCGGGGTCCGGGATGCCCGGCCCGGCGTCCGAGACCAGCACGATCACCGCGTCCTCGCCGTTGTGCACGTCGACCGCGAAGGCCGTGCCCTCGGGGGTGTGGCGGAAGATGTTGCCGAGCAGCGCGTCCAGCGCCGCCGCCAGGTCCGCGCGGGCCACGGGTATGCGCACCGGGTGGTCGGCCACGGCCACCCGCACCTTGCGGCCCTCGTCCTCCGCCAGCGCCGACCAGAACTTCATCCGCTCGCGCACCACCTCGCCCGCGTCGCACCCCGCGCCGAGTCCCGCCGCCACGGTCTGCGGCTTGGCCTCGCGGGCCGTGCGGATGATGGTGTCGACCTCGCGCTCCAGCTGCGCGACGGCCGCCCGGGTCTGCTCGGCGGCCGGTCCCTCGCCGAGCGAGGCCGCGTTCAGCCGCAGCACGGTCAGCGGGGTGCGCAGCCGGTGGGACAGGTCGGCGGCCAGCTCCCGCTCGTTGGCGAGCAGTTGGACGACCTGGTCGGCCATGGAGTTGAACGCGACGGCCGCCAGCCGCAGTTCGGTCGGCCCCTCCTCCGGCACCCGGGCGCCGAGCCGGCCCTCGCCGAGTTCGTGCGCGCCGTCGGCGAGCCGCTCGGCGGGCTGCACCATCCTGACGCCCAGCCGGTCGGCGACCGCGACCGAGCCGACGACCAGGGCGGCGCCGACCCCGGCGAGCACCGCCCAGGCCGTGCCGACCCCGTTGCTGACCTCGAACTCGGGGACGTACACCTCGACGACGGCCATCGCGCCGGAGCTCAGCGCGACCGGCTGGAGCAGGATCGAACCGCCGTGCACCTCGGTGGTGGAGACCCGGCCCAGCTTGCGTACCATCGCGATGTCCCCCTCGACGGCGCGCTGCCGGCCGAGTTCGACGGCCGCCTGGCCGTCGACCGCGGGTATGTGCACGGCCATCCCGGCGTCGGAGCCCGCGGAGGCGATGACGCGCTCCAGCTCGTCGCGGTCGGTGGTGATGGACAGCGCCGGGACGATCGCCGCGGCCTCCCGCTCGGCGTTGGAGAAGGCGCGGTCGCGGGCCATCTCCTTGATGACGAGCCCCAGCGGCACGGCGAAGGCGATCACGACCATCGTGGTGACCGCCAGGCACACCCGGACCAGCGCCCACCTCATCGGACCGGCTCCACGGGCGGCTCCAGCTTGACGCCGACGCCCCGCAGCGTGTGCAGATAGCGGGGCCGCGCCGCCGTCTCGCCCAACTTCCGCCGCAACCAGGAGAGATGGACGTCTATGGTCTGGTCGTCGCCGTACGACTGCTGCCAGACCTCGGCGAGCAGTTCCCTGCGGGGTACGACGACTCCCGGCCGGCCGGCCAGGAAGGCGAGCAGGTCGAACTCCCGGCGGGTCAGATCCAGCCGGGCGCCGTCCAGTTCGGCCTGGCGGCGCAGCGGGTCGACGGTCAGGCCGCCGACCCGGATGACGGTGGACGGCGGGGTGTCCGCGGCGACGGCACGGGACCGGCGCAGCACGGCGGCCATCCGCGCCGAGAGGTGCTCGACCGAGAACGGCTTGGTGAGGTAGTCGTCCGCCCCGGCGTTCAACAGCCTTACGATCTCCGCCTCGTCGTCCCGGGCGGTGGCGATGATCACAGGGACGTCGGTGATGCCGCGCAGCATCTTCAAGGCCTCCGACCCGTCGAGATCGGGCAGGCCGAGGTCCAGGATGACCACGTCGAAACGGAAATGAGCGACCTCGCGCAGCGCCTCCAGCGCGGTGCCGACGCTGCGCACCACATGGGCCGCGTCGGTGAGATGCCGGATGAGCGCCGAGCGGACGAACTGGTCGTCCTCGACCACGAGCACACTTGCCATGCGCCGCACCGTACGCCATCCGGGCGACACCGTTCGGCGCCTGTGGATAACTTCGACCACGTGCGGCCGGTGGGACGGGTGAGGCAGTATGGCCCGCGATGCGCAGAGGACTTGTACACGTACTGGCCTGGCTGCTCGCCACGGGCGCGGCGGTCACGCTGTCATGGTGGGGCGTCCACACGGTGATGACGGGCACGGCCTACGACCCGCCGCGCGCCCTGCCCATCGCCGCGGCGGACCCGACCATGCAGCGGTCGAGGCCGCTGGCCTCGTCGACCCACCGGGTGACCCCTTCGAGGACCCCGTCGGCCAGGCCGACCGGATCGGCCGCGCCGGCCGGTCCGACGGCCACGCGGTCGCCCTCGAAGTCCGCGACGGCGACGGCGCAGCCGGGTTCCGGCCCGTCCGCCACCTCCTCGGCCACGGCCGACAGCCGGATCAAGAGCTACGACACCAAGGGCGGCCGCTCGGTCTTCGACATCGCCGACACGTACGCGACGCTGGTGTCGGCGACCCCGGCCTCCGGCTGGTCGATGCAGGTGTTCAAGACGGAGACCTGGATCCGGGTGGAGTTCAGCGCGGGTACGGACCGGGTGTCGGTGTTCTGCACCTGGCACGACGGGCCGCCCCACGTGCAGGTCGTCACGTACTGAGCCGGACGGGTCCGCACCCGGGCCCCGGGCCGGTGGGTCCTAGGGCGTGTTTCGAAAGTGGCGTCGTCCGCCCGCCGGGCGGACGGGACTTTCGAAACACGCCCTAGTGTTCTGAGTCGGGAATTCTGTTCAGATAGCTGGCGAGGCGTTCGAGGATCTCGTCCGTGGTCTTCGTCCAGACGTAGGGCTTGGGGTCGGTGTTCCAGGCGGCAATCCAGTTGCGGATGTCCTTCTCCAGGGCTTGGACGGACCTGTGGACGCCTCGCCGTATCTGCTTGTTGGTCAGTTCGGCGAACCAGCGCTCGACGAGGTTCAGCCAGGACGAGC
>NZ_JBVJMD010000033.1:0-92025 GCF_055584385.1 Streptomyces sp. NPDC104096 | reverse complement strand
GCGGTGTGCAGGACCGCCCGGTCCTCGGTGGTGTTGATCTTCTCGCCGCGGAACATCGCGTCCCGCAGCCCGAACACGTCGGTGGCGGCGGCCAGTTCCTGGAGGAGGGCGAGGGTCTCGTCGGTGACGAGGTGCTTGGAGTAGTCGATCCGCAGATCGCCGACGCGCACCACGTAGCGCTCCGCGCGCCCCGGGTCGGACGCGAACAGCTCACGCAACTGCGGGCCCTGCTGCCATCCGGCGCGGTGGTCGGCCAGCGCGGTCCACTGCGGGCGCCGGGTGAGCCTGGGGGAGTCAGACATGGGTGGGGATCTCCTTGGTGCCTTCGCCGCGCAGGGCCACGGCGTACATCTCGTCGGCGTCGAGGCGGCGAAGCTCCTCGGCGATGAGTTCGGAGGTGGGGCGGACCTTCAGCGCGAGGGTGCGCGGCGGCTGACCCGGCAGGGACAGCGTGGCCAGCGGGCCCTCGGGGCGGTCGATGACGATCTCGCCGCCCTCGACGCCGAGCCGTACGGCCGTGACCACCGGGCCGGCGGTGACCACCCGGTCCACACCGACCTTCAGCCGGGCCTCCAGCCAGCGGGCGAGCAGTTCGGCGCTGGGGTTGTCGGCCTCGCTCTCCACGGTCGCCGAGGAGATCTTCGTCCGCGCCTGGTCCAGGGCCGCGGCCAGCATCGAACGCCAGGGCGTCAGCCGGGTCCAGGCGAGGTCGGTGTCGCCGGGCGCGTACGACTTCGCCCGCGCCTCCAGCGCCTTCAGGGGCTGGTCGACGGCGTACATGTCGGTGATGCGGCGCTGGGCGAGTGCGCCCAGCGGGTCCTTGGCGGGCACGTCGGGCGCGTCCACCGGCCACCACACCACGACCGGCGCGTCCGGCAGCAGCAGCGGCAGCACCACCGAGTCGGCGTGGTCGGACACCTCGCCGTAGGTGCGCAGCACGACCGTCTCGCCGGTGCCGGCGTCCGCGCCCACCCGCACCTCGGCGTCGAGGCGGGAGTTGGTGCGGTCGCGCGGGCTACGGGCGTGCCGCTTGATGACGACCAGGGTCCGCGAGGGATGCTCGTGCGAGGCCTCCTCGGCGGCCTTGATCGAGTCGTAGGCGTTCTCCTCGTCGGTGACGACCACCATCGTCAGGACCATGCCCACGGCGGGTGTGCCGATGGCGTGGCGGCCCTGCACCAACGCCTTGTTGATCTTGCTTGCCGTGGTGTCGGTCAGGTCGATCTTCATGGCCTGCGCCAGCTCCGTCCGTCTCGTGCGAGCATCTCGTCGGCTTCCTCGGGTCCCCAGCTGCCCGACGGGTACTGGGCCGGTCGGCCGTGCGCCGCCCAGTACTCCTCGATCGGGTCGAGGATCTTCCAGGACTCTTCCACTTCCTGGTGACGGGGGAACAGATTGGCGTCGCCGAGCAGCACGTCCAGGATGAGCCGCTCGTACGCCTCCGGGCTGGACTCCGTGAACGACTCGCCGTACGCGAAGTCCATCGTCACGTCCCGGATCTCCATCGAGGTACCCGGGACCTTCGAACCGAACCGCACCGTCATGCCCTCGTCGGGCTGGACCCGGATGACGATCGCGTTCTGGCCGAGTTCCTCGGTGGCGGTGGAGTCGAAGGGGGAGTGCGGGGCGCGCTTGAACACCACCGCGATCTCGGTCACCCGGCGGCCCAGCCGCTTGCCGGTCCGCAGATAGAACGGGACGCCCGCCCAACGGCGGTTGTCGATCTCCAGCTTGACCGCCGCGTAGGTGTCGGTCGTCGACCCCGGGTCGATGCCGTCCTCCTGGAGATAGCCGGGCACCTTCTCGCCGCCCTGCCAGCTCTGCGCGTACTGCCCCCGGACGGTGTGCGCGCCCAGGTCCTCCGGCAGCCGCACCGACTTCAGCACCTTGAGCTTCTCGGTGAGCAGCGCCTCGGCGTCGAAGGCGATGGGCTCCTCCATCGCGGTCAGCGCCAGCAGCTGGAGCAGGTGGTTCTGGATGACGTCACGGGCCGAGCCGATGCCGTCGTAGTAGCCCGCCCGGCCGCCGATGCCGATGTCCTCCGCCATGGTGATCTGCACATGGTCGACGTACGACCGGTTCCAGATCGGCTCGTACATCTGGTTGGGGAAACGCAGCGCCAGAATGTTCTGGACGGTCTCCTTGCCGAGGTAGTGGTCGATGCGGAACACCTGGTCCGGGTCGAACACGTCGTGCACCACCCGGTTGAGCTCCCGGGCGCTGGCCAGGTCGTGGCCGAACGGCTTCTCGATGACCGCGCGCCGCCAGGCTCCCTCCGGCGCGTTCGCCAGACCGTGCCGCTTCAGCTGCCGGACGACCTTCGGGAAGAACTTGGGCGGTACGGAGAGGTAGAAGGCGAAGTTGCCGCCGGTGCCCCGGGAGGTGTCCAGCTCCTCGACGGCCTCCCGCAGTTGCTTGAAGGCGGTGTCGTCGTCGAAGTCGCCGGGGACGAACCGCATGCCCTCGGCGAGCTGCTGCCAGACCTCCTCGCGGAACTCCGTGCGGGAGTGCTCGCGCACCGCGTCGTGCACGACCTGCGCGAAGTCCTGGTCCTCCCAGTCGCGGCGGGCGAAGCCGACGAGCGAGAAACCCGGCGGCAGCAGACCGCGGTTGGCCAGGTCGTAGACGGCCGGCATCAGCTTCTTGCGGGACAGGTCGCCGGTCACGCCGAAGATGACGAGTCCGGACGGCCCGGCGATCCGCGGGAGGCGGCGGTCGCGGCCGGACCGCAGCGGGTTCACCCATTCCGACGCCGGCATGACCGGGACGTGCACCTCCTCCGGCGCGGGCATGGCCGGGGCGTGCGCCTCCTCCTGGGCCGTCCCCTGGTCGGGCGTGCTGGTCATCGCGCGTCAACTCCCTTGCTGTCCATCGACTTCGTCACGGCGTCCAGCAGGTCCTGCCAGGCCGCCCGGAACTTGGCGACGCCCTCGTCCTCCAACTGCGCCACCACCTCGTCGTAGGAGATCCCGAGCCCCTCGACGGCGGCGAGGTCGGCACGGGCCCGGTCGTAGCCGCCGGTCACCGTGTCGCCGTGGATGTCCCCGTGGTCGGCGGTGGCGTCGAGGGTGGCCTCCGGCATGGTGTTGACCGTGCCGGGGGCGACCAGTTCGTCCACGTACAGCGTGTCCTTGTACGCCGGGTCCTTCACCCCGGTGGAGGCCCACAGCGGGCGCTGCCGGTTGGCACCCGCGCCGGTGAGGGCGCCGAAGCGCGCACCGCCGAAGACGTCCTCGTACGCCTCGTAGGCGAGCCGCGCGTTGGCCAGCGCCGCCCTCCCCTTCAGGGCCAGGGCCTCGCCCGTGCCGAGCACCGTCAGCCGCTTGTCGATCTCGCTGTCGACGCGGGAGACGAAGAAGGAGGCGACCGAGTGGATCCCGGACAGGTCCAGGCCGCGCGTCCGCGCCTTCTCCAGCCCCGCGAGGTAGGCGTCCATGACCTCGCGGTAGCGCTCCAGGGAGAAGATCAACGTGACGTTGACGCTGATGCCCAGGCCGAGGACCTCGGTGATCGCCGGCAGCCCCGCCTTCGTCGCCGGAATCTTGATCATGACGTTGGGGCGGTCCACCAGCCAGGCGAGCTGCCGCGCCTCGGCGACGGTGGCCCGCGTGTCGTGGGCGAGCCGGGGGTCGACCTCGATCGAGACCCGGCCGTCGCGGCCGCCGGTCGCCTCGTGCACCGGGCGCAGGACGTCGGCGGCCGCCCGCACATCGGCGGTCGTCATCATCCGTACGGCCTCGTCCACCGTGACGCCCCGCACCGCCAGCTCGGCGAGCTGCTCCTGGTAGCCCTCGCCGGAGCCGATGGCGGCCTGGAAGATCGAGGGGTTGGTGGTCACCCCCACCACGTGTTTCTTCTCGACGAGTCCGGCGAGGTTGCCGGAGGTGATCCGGCTGCGCGAGAGGTCGTCCAGCCAGATCGAGACGCCTTCGTCGGCGAGGCGCTCAAGTGCTCCCGCGGTCGCGGTCGCTTCGTTCACTGTGATCATCTTCTTTCCTGCCGTCGGATCAACCGCGCGCGGCGGCCAGGGATTCCCGGGCGTTCGCTGCGACGTTGTCGGGGGTGAGGCGATGGGCGGCGCGACGAGTCCGGGTGCCGGCGCGGGCGCCGGGACGTTCGAGGGAGGCGGTGCGTCCCGCGTCCCCTGTGAACCGGTACCCCGTCGGACCGATCCCGCCCTCGATTGCGACGCGGGCCCGCACGGACGGCGGAAGGGCACGCTCTCGGCAGGGGTGCGACCGTTCCCCGGACCACTCCGCGCAGGGCATCGGCACCACCGGGGCCGATCCCCTCGGCCTCCAGCGTCTCGCGGGCGGCGAGGCCCGGCCACACCGCGATCGGCCCGCCCCGGGCGGTGCGTGCCGCCGGGCGTGCCCGAGGACGGGGCGAAGAGGTCACGGTCGGCCCACCCCGGGATTCGCGGGAACGTGATTCATCACCTTTTGAAAGATCGAGCGCCGTCTGTCGTCTGACGTGTTCAATCTTAAAAGTCTGACTTTTAAGTGGGAAGGTGGGGTGCGTCAGTTTGCGGCGAACGCGGGACGGCGGTGGTGCGCCGGAGGGAGAGCGGGCACCACGAAACGCCCTGACGATGCGGAGTCGGGGCTGTCGAGGCCGGCGCGCAGAAAGCGCCGGCCTTCACCCGGGCGCGGGCGCGCACGTCGAAGTGTTCGACCGCGCTCCAGGCGTGTGCGCGGGCGCGGCCGGTGGGAGCAGGTTCCGGTCCGGGCGCGGCCGTCCGTGTGTTGTCGCCCGGTGGCGCCAGGGCTTGTCCGGCGGATCAAGTCGCAGGAAAGCGGCGATGCCGTATCGGCCCGGGTGAAGGGGGCACCGGGGGTGTTCGCTGCTCGAGCGGAGCCGAGAGCTCGGGGGAGCGTCCGGCGGCGAGGCGGAGGAGGGAGTCGACGCGGTGGGGGCGCCCCCCGGCCGAAGGCTGGGGGACGTCGGCGACCGACGAAGACGCCGCTGGGAACCCCTCTGGGGAAGGGCGTGCCGGATCCCGCGTCCGCGGCATGATCCGCCGGACAGGCCCTAGGCCGCCCTGGGGCGAGGCGCGCGCGGGGTGCGGGGTGCGCGTCGCGGGGTGCGCGGGGTCCTGGCGGGGGCCGGTGTGTCCTCGGGCGGGCAGGCCTCGGTGAATGCCTCGGCCGCCCCGAAATCCGGGGCCTGGAAGGGGTCCGTCGCCGGCGGTGGCAGTGCTTCGGCGGAGCGGCGGGGCTGCCCTTCCAGGGCCGAGAACAGCGAGGTCGGGTCGATGAGAGGTCTCCGTTTCGGTGCAGGCCCCTGGGGGCCCGGTGTGTCGCGACAGGCACCGTCCGCCTCGTCGGGCAGACGCCGCCTGTCGCAACACTAGAGCTTGGTCATCTTGGCGTACGGGCTCAGGATCCGCATCTGCGCGGAGCCGAAGTCCACAAGTGCCGCGATGCCGTCCTCGATGCCGATCACCCGGCCGAGTCCGTATATGTCGTGCGTGACCTTGTCGCCCACGGCGAAGTGCTTCGGCGGTGGGGGTACCGGGGCCTTGAAGGGGCTGGTGGGCAAACGACGCTTCGGTGCAGCAGGCTTTGTCATCTCCCTCAGTATGCGCCTTCGCGGCGCCCCTCCGCTGCGGCCGTCCGATTCGTTGCCGAACCGACCCCGAACGGAACGGTCGCCGGGGGAGGGGGCGCACCCGGCGCGGGCGCCCCGGGCGGCGCGCACGCCGACGGCGCCGGGCTCGGGACCCGGCGGTGCGGGTCGAGTCGCCCGGCGCCGCCGGCGGTCGGTCGGGGAAACTCAGTGCCCGAAGTTGAACCAGTTGACGTTCACGAAGTCGGCGGGCTGGCCGCTGGTGAAGGTCAGGTACACGTCATGAGTGCCGGTGATCGAGCTGATGTTCGCCGGGACCGTCCGCCAGGACTGCCAGCCGCCCGTGTTGGCCAGCGCGAAGCTGCCGACGGGAGTGCTGGTACGGCTGTCCAGGCGCACCTCGACCAGACCGCTGACGCCCGAGGCGGCACCGCTGGCGACCCGGGCGTTGAACTGGGTGGCCGCCCTCGAGCCGAAGTTGACGCCCTTGTACAGCGCCCAGTCGCCGTTGGCGAGCGAACCGATGTCCTGGCCGCCGCCGGTGTCGGTCGTGGTCTCGGCGACGGCACCGGACTGGCTGTCGTAGGACTCGGCCTGAACGGCGCTGTAGGCGTCACGGTTGCCGGTCGGCGGAGGCGTGGTACCGCTCCCGCCGCCCGTCGACTGGAGCACCTGCACGTAGTCCACGACCATCGGGTGGCCGGGCTGGGTGTCGTTGTCGAGTCCGCCGCCGAACGCGTCCGGGAAGCCGCCGCCCATCGCCACGTTCAGGATGACGAAGTAGCCGTGGTTGGTGGCGTTGGCCCACGTCGTCGTGTCGACCTGACTGGCCGTGACGGTGTGGTAGTTGACGCCGTCCACGTAGAAGCGGATCGCCTCGGGGCTCGCCGAGCGGTCCCACTCCATGGTGTAGGTGTGGAAGCCGGACTGACAGGTCGTGTTCGGACAGGCGACGGAGTTGCCGATCCCGGTGGTCTCGTTGCACGGGCCGCCGGGGTTGGTGCCGCAGTGCATCGTGGCCCAGACCTTGTTCAGGCCCTGGACGTTCTCCATGATGTCCAGCTCGCCGACGGACGGCCAGTTCTGGTAGTTGCCCCGGTAGGGCGAGCCGAGCGCCCAGAACGCGGGCCAGTAGCCCTCGGCCGCGGTGCCGGTGACGTTGGGCATCTGGATGCGGGCCTCGACGCGCAGCTTGCCGCCGGCCGGGGGCTGGAAGTCGGTCCGCGTGGTCTCGATGCGGCCCGAGGTCCAGCGTCCGGCGGAGTCGCGCAGCGGGGTGATGCGCAGGTTGCCGCTGCCGTCGAGCGAGACGTTGCTGGTGCTCGACGTCATCGTCTCGACCTCGCCGGTGCCCCAGTTGGCGGCGCCGCCGGGATACGAAGTGCCGGTGTCGTACTGCCAGTTGGCGGTGTTGACGCCGGTCCCCGCGGTGCCGTTGAAGTCGTCGAGGAAGACCTGGGTCCAGCCCGACGGGGCACCGGGCGCGGAGGCGTTGGCGGGCAGGGTGGCGGCGGTGGCGGCCATCGCCGCCAGGCCGAGGGTGCCGAGGACGGCGACGAGGGCGCGCCGGACGGGGCGCCGCCTCCCGGGCATGCCGGAGGTTTGGCTCATGGGGGGCCTCTCGGTACGGATTGGGGTGCGCGGGTGTTGGGGAGCAGGGAGAGCGTCCGAGGTTCTTGAGAGCGCTCTCAAAGTGCGGCCAATGTGCTCCCTGGCACGTCCGTCGTCAAGAGGTGAAACCGAGAAATTCCTTACGCAGCAGGTGAGTTAACCCTATGAATGCATGAATGTGCCGTGACGGTACGGCAGTTGGACGTCACGACAGCGTCATGTCGCCGCACGTGACCGCGGGCCGCCCTGCCGCGTACCGGCGTCAGAGCGCGCTCCCGGCCTTCCAGTCCGCCCAGGACAGGTTCCAGCCGTTGAGACCGTTGGCCGGGTCGACGGTCTTCTCGCCGGAGTTCTTCACGATCACGACGTCGCCGAGCATCGAGCTCTCGTAGAACTTGTATCCCGCGACGGCGGGGTCGCTCGCGCCCTTGGCGTCGTGCAGGCCGACGCAGCCGTGACTGGTGTTCTGACTGCCGAACACCGAGGTGGAGGCCCAGTAGTTGCCGTGGATGAAGGTGCCGGACGTGGTCAGGCGCTGGGCGTGCGGGACGTCCGCGATGTCGTACTCGTCCCCGAGGCCGACCGTCGAGGACTCCATGCGGGTCTGCCGGAACCGCTCGCTGATCACCATGATCCCGGACCAGGTGGTGTGCTCCGCGCTGCCCCCGGAGACGGGGTAGGTGGCGTGGACCGATCCGTCCCGCCTCACCGTCATCCGCTTGGTGGCGAGGTCGACCGTGGTGATCTGCTCGCGGCCGATGTGGAGGACGACGTCCTTCGACTGGACGCCGTAGACGCCGTCCCCGCCCTCGACGTCCTTGAGCCGCAGACTGAGCGTGATCTTCGTCCCGGGCGCCCAGTACGTCTCGGGCCGGAAGTCGAGCCGGGTGTCGCTGAACCAGTGGCCGACCACCTCGACGGCGGGTTCGGCGGTCACCGTGACGGCCTTCTCCACGGCGGCCCGGTCCGCGACCGCGTGGGTGAACGTGAGGGACACGGGCATGCCGACGCCGGAGGTGGAGCCCGCCTCGGGCGTGTAGTAGCCGACGAACGTCTCACCGGGCGACTTCGTGGTGAACGTCGCGCTCTGCGCGGCGGCGCCCGCCACCTGTGCCGAGACCGTGTACCTGGTGCCCGAGTACGGGTTCCGCGCCGAGGTCCACCGGGTCTTCGCGTCGTCGAGCGAACCCTCCAGGGTGGAGCCGTCGTTGCCGGTGACCGTCACGGAGGCGAGGGTGCCGTCGGTCACGGTGACCTCGACCGGGCTGGTGAACGAGGCCTTCCTGGTGCCGTCGGCGGGCGTGACCGAGACGGTCGGCTGCCTCGTCGCGGCGGCCTTCACGGTCGCGGCCGCCGCTGTCGTCGCCCCCTCCGAGGCGTCCGCCGAAGCGCTGCTGCACCCGGTCAGCGCGGCGCCCGACACCGCGCCGAGGGCCCCGAGGACCCCGCGCCGGGTCCACCCCCGCGGCAACTGCCCGGACCGGTTCGATATGTGCGAGACGCCCACGGTTGGCCTTCCTGAGATGTCCACGTATGCGCGTGCATCCTGCGACTCCCACCTGGGTACGGGCTTTGAATCCCCCTCCGGCACCTGAGATTTCGGTGAGGATGTGCACTCGCTAACCTGTCGTGAGCACGCCCGGACCACGACAGGGGAATCATGAGTCTGCGCCGTAACCGTCTGCTGCCCGTCTGCGCCGCCCTCTGCGCCTTCGCCCTCGGCGCCTGTTCGGGCTCCGGCGGGGCCGCCGGACCGTCCGGGGACAAGGGCGGCGGCGACACCGGCGGGGTGATCGCGCTCGCGGACGCGAAGACCGTGCTGCGGAACTACGCCGAGGTCAACAACGCGGCCAACGCCACCCAGGACGGCGAGAAGACCGCCACCGTGGAGAGCGGCGCGCTGCTGTCGCAGAGCAAGGCGTCCTTCCATCAGTACCCGGCCTGGACGAAGAAGGAGCAGACGGAGTCGGAGAAGCCCTTCACCTACCCGGTCGAGGGCGCCCGTTTCCACATCCCGCCCAAGGGGTCGGCCGACTTCTTCCTGGTGGACACCCGGATCACCGGCGAGGGCATCGCCGAGGACCGCCGTCGGCTGCTGGCCTTCAAGCAGGTCGTCGACGAGAAGGCCAAGGGCGGCAAGGCCTGGAAGGCGGTCGCCGTGGGCGAGATCACCGGCGGGCTGCCGGCCGTCGCCGAGGACGGCGACGGGTTCGTCACCCCGGTCGCGACGGCCGACAAGGTGGGGTCGGTGAAGGCCGGCGACCTGGTCGCGCTGTCCCAGGACTTCTATGTGACCGGCGGGAAGAAGGCCGCCGCCGTCTTCGCCGAGACCGACTCCGTCAAGGCCTGGAAGAAGGCCTACGCCAACCGCGCGTCCTTCGACGACCACTGCGTCGAAGGCGAGTACGAGGCCGGGTCCGGCGGTGCCGACACGGCGTACGGCGTGCGGACGAAGGACGGCGGCGCGCTGGTCCTCTACGACTTCGGCTACCGCTACAGGAACTGGGGCAAGGCCGAGTGCGGCGGCAACGACCTGCACCTCGACGACCTGCCCGTGGTCTCCAAGATCTACCTCGGCGGCCGGACCACGGTCCTGACCCTCACCCGCATCGACTCGGTGATGGCCATGGCCGTGGTCCCGGCATCGGGGAAGAAGGTCCGTGTCACCGGGTACCGGGAGCAGCTGACCTACGCCCAGTGACCGCCGCGGGCTCCGGCCGCCGGGGCCGGTCGCCAGCCCAGCGCCCGTGAGACGCCGCGCGCGGCGAGGCGCACCGCAGGTACCAACTCCGGTACCTGGGAAGGGGCGTGGGGTACGACGACCGACACGGCGGCGACGACCCCGCCGTCCGGCCCGCGTATCGCGGCCGCCACCGACAGCGCGTCGTCGGTGACCTGACGGCTGCTCACCGCGACCCCGGTGCGCCGGACTTCGGCCAGTTCACGGCGCAGGCGAGCCGGATCCGTGAGGGTGTGGGGCGTGAAGGACGCCAACGGGCCCGCGCAGTAACCCTCCTGGAACTCCGGTTCACCGTGGGCGAGCAGCGCGAGCCCGACGCCGGTGGCGTGCAGCGGCCAGCGCGCGCCGATCCGGATGTGCACGCCGACCGAGGAGTGACCGGAGAGCCATTCGATGTAGACGACGTCCGCCCCGTCCCGCACGGCCAGTTGCACGTTCTCGTGCGTCGCCTCGTACAGGTCCTCCAGGTACGGCAGCGCGACCTGGCGCAGCGCGAGCCCGCGCGGGGCGAGGGCGGCGATCTCCCAGAGCCTGAGCCCGATGTGGTACGTGCCCGTCCCGTCGCGCTCCAGCGCGCCCCACGCGGTGAGCGCCCCCACCAGCCGGTGGGCCGTGGTCAGCGTCAGTCCGGCCCGTCGGCCGATGTCGGTGAGGGAGAGCGCGGGGTGCTCGTGGTCGAAGGCGGCGAGCACCGCCAGCAGACGGTCGGGTGCGGAGCGGGCGCCGGTCACGGCCGGCCGTCCCCGCCCGGCCCCGGCGACGGCGGGCCCGGCCGGTGCGGCCGACGGCCCGGATCGGGGTGCAGTGTACGCATCCAGGGCTCCTGCGCGTCGACGTGAACGGGGCGAGCGGCTCAGCGTACGACGTCCACGAAGTCCGGGTGGACGTGGCAGGACCCGCCGCCCGCCGGAAGCGTGTCAGTACGGCAGTGCGACGGTGTCCGCGCGGGCTCCGCCGGTGCCGAGCAGCGCGACGGCCCGGGGGAGGCCGGGCCGGCCGGTACCGGCCCGCGCGCCCCCGCCCTGCTCATGGGCAGGCGGCGTATGCGCGGGTGCTCCGTGGCGAGGCCGTCCCGGTGCCGGGAGCAGCCGCAGCCGTGGGGCGCACACCTCGGCGCCGCGGGGCGCCCACGGCAGGTCCTCGGCCGTGGTCACCCGCAGCGTCAGCCAGACCTCGCCGCCGTCGCGCGGCAGCGCGAACGGCAACGGCACGGCGGCCGTCTCGCCCGGCCGCAGCGCGGGCAGCGGGGCCGGCCCGGTCAGGGTCCGGCCGTCCGCCGCGGCCAGCTCCCAGGTGCCCGCCAGCCAGGCGAGGTCCCGGGTGCGCTGCCGGTTGCCGAGGACGATGCCCTCGTGCCGGAAGGACCGGATCCACACCGGTGCGGTCGAGTCCCGTGCGAGCAGGACGACTTCCCCGGGGCCGGACGGCCGCCCCGGGTGCGGCGTGCGGTCGGCGCACCCCACCCCGCCGGGGACGGGTCCGCCGTCGTACCGGGGCTCGCCGGAGCCGTCGTCGTACGCCCGGACGCGACCGGGTGAGGTGACACCGTTGCCGTGGCGGCCGGAGCCATGCTGCCCGACCGGTCTTCCGTCGCTCACGCGTCGCACCCTTCCCCGGCCCCGGGACTCCCGGATGAACCCGCCCTGAAGACAGGGGGTGGCCTCGATGGCCGCCCAGTGAGAGGTTTTCATCCTGACTCGCAGGTCACGGGGCTGGTGTGCGTCTGCGGTGATGTACTCGCGCCGGTCAGGGAAGTGATCTTCTTCGGGAGATCGTCTGTCACCGGTGGACTTCGGCGTTCGCCAGGACGAGCAGGTCACTCCACGGTGAGCACCGTCTTCCCGGGCCCGGCCTTGGACGCCTGCGCCTCGCCGGCCCGTTCCAGCGGGTAGGTCGCGGCGACGGTGGGCACCAGACGTCCGGCGGCGGCCAGCTCGGCGAGCGCGGTCATGCCGAGGCGGTCGGCCTCCACGAACAGCCCTGCCAGCCGCACCCTGCGCTCCGCGGCCTCCGCGGCGGCCGGTGCCAGCGTGGGCGGCAGCGTCGAGACGAGCACTCCGCCGGGGCGCAGCGCCCGTACCGCACGGGCCGGATAGTCCCCGCCGATCGTCTCCAGTACGGCGTCCAGGGCCGGAGCGACGGCTGCCAGATTCGGGGCGGTGGTGTGGTCGATCACCTCGTCGGCGCCCAGTGCGCGGACGAACTTCTCGTTCGCCGCCGACGCCAGTGCGATCACATGCGCACCTCGCGCCTTCGCGATCTGCACGGCGAGGTGCCCGACCCCGCCGGCCGACCCGTTGACCAGCACCCGGCTGCCGGGGCCGACCCCGGCGGTGTCCACCAGTGCCTGGTAGGCGGTCAGCCCGGCCAGCGGCAGCGCCGCGGCCTGGACGTGGGTGAGGTTCGCCGGCTTGGGGACGAAGGCCCGGGCGGGCGCGGTGACGTACTGCGCGTAGCCCCCGAGGCCGCGCGGGAAGGGCAGCATGCCGAAGACCTCGTCACCGGCGCGGTGCACGGTGACCCCGGGGCCAGTCGCCTCGACCGTGCCCGACACGTCGTAGCCGAGGACGAAGGGCGGCTCGCCCACCAGTGTCCCGGTCTGCCGGTTCATGCTGTCGACCGGGTTCACACCCGCCGCGCGGACCCGTATCAGGATCTCCCCGATACCGGGGACCGGCCGCTCGCGCGTCACCGTCTCCAGCACCTCGGGCCCACCGAGCTGCTGCTGGCTGATGGCCTTCATCGTCGTACCCATCGAATTCTCCTGTCTCTCTTGCTCTTCTGTGGGGTTTCAGGCGGTGGCCGGGACGCTGCCCAGTCCGCGCCTGACGTCCCTGGTGGTGCGGTCGCCGAGGACCTCGGTCGCCCCGCTCTCGATTCCGGCGAGGACCTGTGCGGCGACCTCCGCGGGGTCGGCCTTGTCGGCGGGCATCCCGGCTGTCATGTCGGTGTCCATCAGCCCGACGTGCAGCGCGGAGACCCTGATCCCCCGGGGCGCCAGCTCCTCGCGGACCGCGTCGGTCTGCGCCCAGGCCGCCGCCTTGCTTGCCGCGTACGAGCCGAGGCCGGCCGGGTGCCACCAGGAGAGGACCGAGAGCACGTTGAACACGGTCCCGCCGCCGTTGTGCTCGATGACCGGCGCGAAGGCGCGGGTGACCGTGAGCGGGCCGAAGAAGTTCGTCTCCATCTCGCGGCGCACGGCCTCCAGGTCGCCTTCGAGCAGACGGGCTCCGGTGGAGACCCCGGCGTTGTTGATCAGCAGCGTCGCGTCGGAGGCGATCGCCGCGGCAGCCCGTACCGACTCCTCGTCAGTCACATCGATGCGCAGCGGGATCACCCCTGGCAGGTCGACGCCCTCCGGCCGCCGCGCACCGGCGTACACCTTCGCGCCACGCCGCACCAGCTGCCCGGCCAGGTGACGCCCCAGCCCCCGGTTGGCCCCGGTGACCACCGCGACCGCGTTTCCGAGATCCATCTCGCCTCCACAGTTAGATTACGTCCGTCATCTAACTAACACCATAGGATAGAAGTCGTACGACATCCAATCGGGAGGTGGCAGATGGGACGGGTATCGCGCGTCCAGGCCGAGAAGAACCGCGAAAGGGTCGTCGAAACGGCGTCCCGGCTCCTGCGTGAACAGGGCACGCAGGTCAGCGTCGCCGAGCTGATGAAGGCGGCCGGGCTGACCCACGGCGGCTTCTACAAGCAGTTCGCCTCCAAGGAGGCCCTGGTCGACGAGGCCACCGCGCACGCCTTCGCCGAGCTCACCCGCGACCACACCGCCACCGCAGGGCGGCATCCCGGCGAGCCCGCCGCCGCCCGGAACGCCGTGATCGACACCTATCTGTCGCCCGGGCACCGCGACACCCCCGGCACCGGCTGCCCGGTCGCCGCCCTCGCCGCCGACATGGCCCGCGAACCCGGGAACGAGGAGGCCCACCGGGTCTATGCGGAAGGCGTCACCCGCTTCGCCGCCCTCCTGGAAACCCCCGGCAGGGACGGCCTCACCCAGCTCTCCACCCTGGTCGGAGCCCTCCTCCTCGCCCGTGCCACCAGGGGCACCCCGCTTTCCGACCAGCTGCTTTCGGCGGCCCGCGCCGACCTCGCCGACATCCGACCCCCGTTCCGGGACGGCCTCACCGACCAGCCGCCCCGGACTTGAATGATGATCAGGCTCCGGCCGTCGGCTGAGCACTCCGACCGCGGCCCGACGGGGCGCCTGATCCGGTGCCGCGCGCTGACAGGTATGCCGTTCGGCGCGGGTCACGGACCGCCTGCGTCCGGTCAGCGCCGTTGATCGGCCTCCGTCCCGGCGGTGCGGGTACCAGTGGCCGCCAGGCCGACGACGACCCGGTGATCATCACCGTCCGCAAGGCCACCAAAAGCCACGAGCTCACCGACGCGGAGAAGGAAGCGAACCGCCTGCCCGGCTGCGAACGCGCCGCCGTCGAGCACGGCTTCGCCGACCTCAAGTCGTGGCGCGTCCTGGCCGAGGTCCGCATGGATGCCCGCCACGCGACCATGCTCCTGCGGGCCCTGCTCGTCCTGGCCGACACCGAAGTCCAGAAGTGACGGACGATCTCCCCGCAACGATCAGGGTCCTGGCCCGCAGGAGCACGTCACTCACACCCCACACCAGGCCTATGACCTGCGAATTCAGGATGAAAAGGTCTCAGTGGCCGCGGACCGGGAGGCCGGGGGAGACCGACGCGCAACCCGCCGCGCCTCCCCGCGCGGTCAGGGCGGCGTGCGAGGGCGGCCGGGGACGGCGATTAGCGTTCAGGTCGTGGCACACCCGGGTCCTCGTGGCGGGGGCCGGTGCGCGGGTGGTCCGGACAGGAAGGGCGGAGGCAGCGTGAAGCTGACGATTCTGGGCGGCGGCGGATTCCGTGTGCCGCTGGTGTACGGGGCGCTGCTCGGCGACCGGGCCGAGGGCCGGGTCACCCGGGTCGTGCTGCACGACCTGGACCCCGCACGGCTGACCGCCGTCACCCGGGTGCTGGCCGAGCAGGCCGCCGGGGTGCCGGACGCGCCCGAGGTGACCGCCACGACCGACCTCGACGAGGCCCTGCGGGGCGCCGACTTCGTGTTCTCCGCGATCCGCGTCGGCGGTCTCCAGGGCCGCGCGGACGACGAACGGGTGGCGCTCGCGCACGGTGTCCTCGGCCAGGAGACGGTCGGCGCGGGCGGGATCGCGTACGGCCTGCGCACGGTGCCCGTCGCCGTCGACATCGCCCGCCGGGTGGCCCGGCTGGCCCCGGACGCCTGGGTCATCAACTTCACCAATCCCGCGGGCCTGGTCACCGAGGCCATGTCGCGCCTGCTCGGCGACCGGGTCATCGGCATCTGCGACTCTCCGGTCGGGCTGGGCCGCCGTATCGCCAGGGTGCTCGGCGCGGACCCGCGCGAGGCCTGGATCGACTACGTCGGCCTCAACCACCTGGGCTGGGTGCGCGGTCTGCGCGTCGCCGGGCGCGACGAACTCCCGCGACTGCTCGCCGACCCCGGCCTGCTCGGCTCGTTCGAGGAGGGCAGGCTCTTCGGCGTCGACTGGCTGCGTTCGCTGGGCGCGATCCCCAACGAGTACCTGCACTACTACTACTTCAACCGGGAGGCCGTGCACGCCTACCGGCAGGCGGAGAAGACCCGCGGCGCCTTCCTGCTCGACCAGCAGGCCCGCTTCTACGCCGAGGCCGCCCGCGCGGACGTCCCGGCGCTGGCGGCCTGGGACCGTACCCGGGCCGAGCGCGAGGCCACGTACATGGCGGAGAACCGGGAGTCGGCCGGGGCCGGCGAGCGCGAGGAGGACGATCTGTCCGGCGGGTACGAGAAGGTGGCGCTGGCCCTGATGAGGGCCGTCGCGCGCGACGAGCGCACCACGCTGATCCTCAACGTCCGCAACCAGGGCACCCTGCACGTGCTGGACGCCGACGCCGTCATCGAGGTGCCGTGCCTGGTCGACGCCAACGGCGCCCACCCCGTGGCCGTCGCCCCGCTGCCCGAGCATGCCACCGGCCTGGTCTGCGCCGTGAAGGGGGTCGAGCGCCAGGTGCTGGCGGCGGCCGGGTCCGGCTCCCGCGCGACGGCGGTGAAGGCCTTCGCGCTGCACCCGCTCGTCGACTCCGTGAGCGTGGCCCGCAGGCTGATGGAGGACTATGCGGGGGCGCATCCCGGCCTGGCGTATCTGAGTTAGCGCGGACCGCCCTCCCGGGCCGTCCCCTTCGGGTCGGCCGGTCGCCCCCCGTGACAGCGGCCGACCGACCCGAGCCCCCGTTCCCCCGTGGGACCCCCGTGCTCCCCCGAGCCTTCGGGTTTCCCTGTGTTCCCCCGTGTCCTTCACCATGAAGAGCCCGCTGCCCGTTGCCTGATACACCTTGAGCGGAAAAAAGTTCCCCCCGGTCCGAAGCGCCGGGGGGAACTCTCCTGTGGGGGCTGGGCGGCAGGGGTCCGCTAGCCGGTGAAACCGGCCGTGATGGACGTGAACTGCCAGGTGCTCTGGCTGATGCCGGAGCAGTTGCTGACCACGCCGCCTCCGGGGCAGGACCGGTCGCGGTTGACCGACCAGTAGGCGAGGCGGGCGATGTGGTGGGAGTTGGCCCAGTCCCGGATCGAGGTCCAGATGGCCGGGGTGGTGTTCTCCTGCTGGTCGGACAGGCCGTTCATGCCGGAGATGCCGATGTGGGAGTAGGCGGTGGCGTCGTCCCACCCGAAGGTGGACTTCAGCTTTGCCTTGAGCCCCTCGGTGGCGTTGACGGTGTTGCCGTACATGTCGGAGCCGCCGCCGAAGTCGAACGGCATGATGGTGAAGACGTCGATGTTGGCGCCGAGCGAGTTCGCCTGCTCGATCAGCCGGTTGCCGTAGTAGGTCGGACCGGTGGTCGAGGTGCCGAAGGTGACGATCGTCTTCAGTCCGGGGTTGTTCGCCTTGACGGTCTTCAGCGCGGTGAGGATCTTCGCCTGGACGGCCTCGTTCTCGAACTCGTCCGTGTTCTCGATGTCCATGTCGATCGCCTTGAGGGAGTAGGCGTCGATCACCTTCTGGAGGGCCCCGGCGAGCGCGCTCGCGGAGGAGCAGTTGGCGCCGAGCTTGCTGCCCTGCCAGCCGCCGAAGGAGGGGACGACGTCACCGCCCGCGGAGCGGATCTGGTTGATGACGGTCTGGTCGGTGCCGCCGGTCAGCGGACGGCTGCTGTCCCAGGCGGGGTTGCAGCCGCCGGAGTCCAGCATGAACGCCATCGTGAACCACTTGATCCCGGTCGAGCTCATCACCGAGGTCGCGCTCGGCGGGTCGCCCCAGCCGAGGTAGAGGTAGGGGGCGGCCTGCTTGAAGCCGGTGCCGCCGCTGCCCGCGCTGGTGGTGACGCTCACCGCGTTGGAGGCCGCCGAGGTGTTCCCGGCCGCGTCCCGCGCCTTGACGGTGAAGGTGTAGGAGGTGCTGGCGGCCAGCCCGCCGACCGTGGCGGACGTACCGGAGACGCTCAGCACCTTGTTGGAGCCGCTGTACACGTCGTACGCCGTGACACCGGTGTTGTCCGTCGAGGCGCCCCAGGACAGCGAGACGCTGGAGGAGGTCTTGCCGGTGGAGGTCAGGCCCGTCGGCGCGGTCGGCGCCTGGGTGTCGCCGCCCCCGCCGCCCGGTCCGTCCAGGCTGATGTCGTCGGCGTAGTAGGTGCCCTGCGCGTACCAGCCGTGCACATAGATCTTGGCACTCGTCTGGGAGGCGCCGGTGGTGAAGGACACCGTCAGCTGGCTGTACGCCGACGGGGACGTCGTCCAGGTCGAGGCACCGCCGTCCACGCCGAGGTAGACGTAGCTGCCGCGCACCCAGCCGCTGAGCGTGTAGGCGGTGTTCGGCTGGACCGGGACGGTCTGGGCGCACTGGGCGTTGTCGCTCGAACTCACCGCGCCCGCAAGGGCTTTGGAGCCGCCGTGGACGGGGGAGGAGACGACGGAACCGAGGTTGCCGGTGCAGGACCAGGGGGAGAGACCGCCCGATTCGAAGCCGGGGTTGGTCAGGACGTTGGCGGCCTGGGCGGTGCCGGGAAGGGCGACGGCCCCGGCGACCGCGAGCGCCGCGGTGCCGAGCAGCGCGAGCAGCCGCCGTCTGGAACGTACGAGGAATGAGGTGCGCACACGATCTCCCTGAAGGAATGGGGGTGTTCGGGAGTGCACATAAGTGCGGGGGACGTGCAGTGCGGTGCAGTGCGGTGCGCAACCAAGTTGGTATGGACCAATCATGGTGTCAAGGTGCTGCGTCATGATTGGTCCAGACCGGTATCAAGTTATGTGAGAAGAAGGCCTGTCGGGGCCTGCGTGGTCGACTGACCGGACCGGCTCGACCGGCTCGACCTGCTCGACCGGCTAGACCTGCTCGACCGGCTGGGCCAGGACGACCGGCTGGGCGGCCGGGGCGATCGCCTGCGTGGGGACGGCCGGGAGCAGCGGCTCGGTCTCCTCCAGCCGCTGCTGCGGCAGCGTCACCGGCCGCAGCTGGCGCGGGCCCGAGACCACCGTGTAGTCCTGCCCCAGGAACGGCGGAACGACGTCGCCCGCGTCCTCGCCGAGGGCCAACTGGACCGCCGCCCAGGGCGCGTTGATCCCGCACAGGGAGAGCTGGTGCAGCCCGCCGGCGGGGCGGGTGTTGACGTCCATGAGGACCGGCCGGTCGCCGAACATCCGGAACTGGATGTTGGACAGGTAGTGCAGCCCGAAGCCCTCGGCGATCCGCCGGGCCGGCTCCAGCCACTGCTCGTGCAGGGTGAAGCCCCGACGGCGGCCGTTCTTGGTGCGGCCCACGGCCATCCGGACGCGGTTGTCGGTGCCGGTGAGGCAGTCGACCGAGACCTCCGGCTGCTCCAGACGCGGCATCACCAGCCAGTCGACCGGCTCGTCGGCCCGCCGCAGTGCGTCCTCGACCAGGTCGAGCGGCACGTACGGGCTGGGGAACCCGCTCAGGTGCGCGAGCGAGAACGGCGCCCGGGTGACGACCCGGAAGCCCACACCGCCCGCGCCGGACGCCGGCTTGAAGCACGCCTTGTGTCCGGCCTCCTCCAACTCCTCTACGGCGGCGACGAGTTCGTCCGCCGTACGCACCCGCCACCACGGCGGCACCGGCACGCCGATGGCCTGGACCGCCTCGTAGGCGACCACCTTGTCCTCGAAGACGGCGACGGCCTCGGGGGTCGGCGCGAGCAGCGCCGTGCCGACCGCCTCGAAGTCGGCGCGGTGCGCCACGACGGCCGCCTGGTGCAGTCGGGGCACGAACACGTCGATGCCGCGGCGCTGGCACTGGTCCAGGGCGTACTCGACGTACGCGGCCGGGGACAGGCCCTCCGGTTCGAGGTCGGCGGTGTCGGCCGCGGCCAGCACGGGTGAGTCCGCGTCACCGTGGGTGGCATGGATCTCGACCGCCCGGTCGCTGGGATTTCGCCGCAGCTGATCCATGAAGAACACGTTCTCCGCGTACGTGCGGTTGAGCCAGACGCGTACGCGAGAGAGCATGCAGGCCGCCTTTCAGGGCATTTCGGGCAGGGCGGAGCGGCCCGTGCCCGGGAAGGGAGATTGGAGGGACACCAAACCGCCCTGTTCGAAGGGAAGGTCGTAGTGGAGGTGTTGGGGCGATCATACGGCTTGGCGAGGCTCGCGCGTGCAACGCGCGTGTTACGGATTTTCCGATCGTGTGGATCCGGGCGGCGTGATCGGGTATCCCCTTGCCGCTCCCGGCTTTCGGCCCTCCTCGCCTCCGCCCTCCCGACCGCCGCGGGCCGCCCTTGCCACCCCCGGGCGGATGTGATCTCGTGGAGCGGTCGATTGGGTGCGACCGCCGCCGCGGGGGCGGTCGCACACGTGGGGCGACAGGGAGGCGAGAGGTGACGTCGACGGTCGGCGGTACCGGACAACTGCTGGCCATCAGCGATCTGCACATCGGATACGCCGAGAACCGCGCTCTGGTCGAGCGCATGCGCCCCGAGTCGGAAGCCGACTGGCTCCTCGTGGCCGGTGACGTCTCGGAGACCGTCTCCGACATCCGCTGGGCGCTGAAGACCCTCGCCGGCCGCTTCGAGAAGGTCGTCTGGGCGCCGGGCAACCACGAGTTGTGGACCCACCCCAAGGACTCCGTCACGCTGCGCGGGGTCGCCCGCTACGAGCACCTCGTCGAGATGTGCCGCGACCTGGGCGTGCTCACCCCCGAGGACCCCTACCCCGTCTGGGAAGGCCCCGGTGGCCCCGTCGTCGTCGCTCCCCTGTTCCTGCTCTACGACTACTCCTTCCTGCCCGCCGGCTGCACCACCAAGGAGGAGGGGCTGGCGTACGCGCACGGCACCGGAATCGTCTGCAACGACGAGTTCCTGCTGCACCCCGACCCCTATCCGAGCCGGGAGGCGTGGTGCCGGGCCCGGGTCGCCGAGACCGCGCGCAGACTCGAGGAGATCCCGCCGGACCTGCCCACGGTCCTCGTCAACCACTATCCGCTGGACCGGCACCCCACCGACGTCCTGTGGCACCCCGAGTTCGCCATGTGGTGCGGCACCGGGCTGACCGCCGACTGGCACCGTCGTTTCCGCGTGGAGACCATGGTCTACGGCCACCTGCACATCCCGCGGACCACCCGGCACGAGGGCGTCCGCTTCGAGGAGGTCTCCGTGGGATACCCGCGCGAGTGGCGCAAGCGCCCGCAGCCGCCGGGACGGCTGCGCCGCATCCTGCCGGAGGAGGACGGGACCGCGTGATCGAGGAACTGCTGCCGCGGTCGGTGGTCGTCGTGGAGGCGTACGACGACGACCACTCGGACGGGTCGGGGGAGGCCGCGCTGTACCCCGAGGAGGCGGCGGTCGTGGCACAGGCCGTCGCCAAGCGCCGCCGCGAGTTCGCCGCCGTGCGCGCCTGCGCCCGCCGCGCGATGGACAAGCTCGGGGTGCCGCCCCAGCCGGTGCTGCCCGGCGAGCGCGGAGCACCGCGATGGCCGGCCGGGCTGATGGGCAGCATGACGCACTGCGACGGCTACTGCGCCGCCGCCCTCGTCCGCGCCGACGACCTGGCCTCCCTCGGGATCGACGCCGAGCCGCACCAGCCGCTGCCGGACGGCGTCCTGCCCGTGGTGTCGCTGCCCCCGGAGGCCGAGCGCCTGCGCCGACTGGCCGCGGACCGCCCCGACATCCACTGGGACCGGCTCCTGTTCAGCGCCAAGGAGTCCGTCTACAAGGCGTGGTTCCCCCTCACCGGACAGTGGCTGGAGTTCACCGAGGCCGACATCGACCTCCGTGTCGAGCCGGGCGAGCGGCCGCACGGCACGCTGCGCGCCGAACTCCTCGTCCCCGGACCCGTGCTGGACGGCCGCCGCGTGCGGTTCTTCGAGGGCCGGTGGACCGTCGACAAGGGGATCGTGGCCACGGCCGTGGCGGTACCGCACGCCTGAGAGCTCCCGTCGGGCGCGGCGCGGTCATGGCCGTGGGGACCAGGACCAGGTGTGCAGCAGCCGGAAGAACTCCTCCTCGTTGCCGGCGAGTCCCGCCGCGGACAGGGCCCGCTCGGCCTCCGCGAGGACGCCGGGCGGCACCACGGCGGGCCGCCCGCCCGACGGCCCGGCACCCGTGTCGTCGAAGGCCGCCCGCACGGTGTGCAGCAGCCGCAGATAGGCCTGTACGGCGGTACGCTCGCGGTCGGTCGGTACGGCAGTGCGCATCGGTCGGCTCTCCCCGTGTCGGCTTCGTCTCTCCCGCGCCCCCGAGGCACGTGCGCCCGCCCGAGCAGCGGCGCCTCACCAGCTTGCCGCCCGCCACTGACAATCCGGCCGCTGCCGGGCCGTCGCCCCACCCCTTGCGGACCGCCGAGGCCACTCTGTCGGGCTCTTGCCCGCCTCCTTCGGACCGTCGTCCCCGGCCGCTTCGGGGCCGGCTTTAGCGGCGGGGAAACCTCCCCGAAATGCCAGGACGATCGGCCGCCCTACGCTGGGATGAAGGGCCCGGGAGGGCCTGGCCGCGGTGGACCGGGGTTTCCGGCGGAGCGGCCCGCCTGCGGTGGGCCGCCGGGAGAACGAGGAGGTGGGCGTATGGCAGAAGCGTCCCGGCCGCGCCCGGCGGGCACCGCACGACTGCGCTCGGTGGGTGACACGGAGCTGGAGTTGCAGTACCGGGTGGTACATGGCTACCGGCGGGCCTTCCGCATGGCCGGCGAGGGACCCGCGCTGGTCCTCGTCCACGGCATCGGCGACTCCTCCGCCACCTGGGCCGGGCTGATCCCCGACCTCGCCCGCACCCACACCGTGCTCGCCCCCGACCTGCTCGGTCACGGCGCCTCCGACAAGCCGCGCGCCGACTACTCGGTCGCCGCCTACGCCAACGGCGTCCGCGATCTGCTGACCACCCTCGGCATCGAGTCGGCCACGCTGGTCGGCCACTCGTTCGGCGGGGGAGTGGCGATGCAGTTCGCCTACCAGTTCCCCGAGCGCACCGAGCGGCTCATCCTGGTCAGCGCCGGCGGGGTGGGCCGCGAGGTCAACCCCCTGCTGCGACTGGTCTCGCTGCCCGGCGCCGATCTGATGCTCTCCGCGCTGCGGCTGCCCGGGATGCGCCTGAACGTGGGGCTCGCGCTCCGTGCCATGAAGCTGCTGGACATCGACCTGGCCCGGGACGCCCCCGACCTGCTCACCGTGGTGGACAGCCTGCCCGACGACACCGCGCGCAACGCCTTCATCCGCACCCTGCGCGCGGTCGTCGACTGGCGCGGCCAGGTGGTGACCATGCTCGACCGCTGCTATCTGACCGAGGGCATGCCGACGATGCTGCTGTGGGGCGACCGGGACAGCGTGGTGCCGGTCCGGCACGCCCACGGCGCCCACCGGGCGATGCCGGGCAGCCGGCTGGAGGTCTTCGAGGGCGCCGGACACTTCCCGTTCCACACCGACCCGGCACGCTTCCTCGCGCTGGTCGAGGACTTCACCCGGACGACCACCCCGGCGCACTGGAGCCGGGAGCGCTGGCGGGAACTGCTGATCGAGGGACGGCCCGTCCCGCACCCGGACGGACCCGAGGCCGCCCACGCGAGGGCCCGCAATCTGCGCGAGGCGAGCGAGCGCAGCGCGACCTGAGGCAGCGCGGCGCGACCCGAGGGGGCCGCTCGGCGCCGGGCCGGTTCAGCCCTGGGGTCCCAGATACCCGAGCGACGCCTCGATCCGGCCGGCCAGATGGTCCCGCGGCACCGGCCCGCGCAGCGCCGAACCGGCCAGCCAGGTACGGCACTTGCTGGCGAGCAGCAGGCCGAAGGCCTCGGCGTCCCGCTCCTCGGCCTGGTCGAAGCGGGTGCGCGCCGCGACCTTGCGGACGACCGCCTGGAGGTCGGCCCCGTCGCGGAGCAGCCGCGCCGCGACCACCGCGCCGTCGACGTGATGGCCGTGGTGGCCGGCCTGCATGTGCCACAGTTCGTGTCCCAGGATCACCAACTGGTGGTCGGGGGCGGTGCGTTCCTCGACGACCACGAGGTCCTGGTCGGCCATGTCCACCCACAGCCCGCTCGCCGTCCCGGCCGGGAAGGCGGCCGTACGGAAGCGGACCGGGCGGCCGCGCCGTCTGCTCATCGCCTCGCACAGCGCGGTGTACAGGTCGGCGGGCGCCAACGGCGCGCTGGGCGACAGCTCCGCGACCAGCTCGCCGCACAGCCGGCGCATGTCCCTGGCGATGCCCACAGTTCTCCCCCGGATCACGACTCGGGCCGCTTGACGCTCTCCAGGAGCATGTCCAGCCATTCGGCGACCTTGTCGCGGTGCTGGTCGGAGGGCAGTTGAGCGGCCCGCCAGGCGATGCCGCGGACGCCGTGGTCCTGCAACAGCCGCTCCAGCGGGTCCTCGGCGGCCGCCGCGGCCTTCCGCTCCCGGTCGGCGAGCTGTTGCAGGAGGTCCTGCTCGGTGTGCTGGAGCGCGCCCGTGAGGGCCTCGGGGTCCTCGGCCGTGAGGAAGCCCGCGTGCACGCGGAAGAAGCGCTGGAGGGCGTCGCAGTGCTCCATCGTGGGGCGCCGGTCGCCGTTGATGAGGGCGCCCGCCTGCTGCCGTGACATGCCCGCGCCGTCGGCTATCTCCTGCTGGGTGTATCTGCGGCCGTTGGGCTTGAGCCGGGTGCGGCGCAGCAGGTCCAGGCGTTGCAGGAAACGCGCCTGCACATCCGGTTCGCCCGCGGGCCGGCCGCTCAGCAGCGCCTTGACCACCGCCTCGGGAACGCCGGAGGCCACCGAGAGGCGGCCGGTGTGGAAGACCTCCGCGGGCGCCACGCCGAGGCGGTCGGCGAGCGCGGTGACACGGGCGACGACGGCCGGCAGCACAGACGTCGCCGCGGCGTCCGGAACCTCGAAGCCATCCGCCACCGACAGATCTCCTACGTCTCTCACAGACCCTTCACGGGCTTCGCGCCCCTCCCGGCCGTCGCCGTGAACTGCCCGGAGATTATCCGGTCGCTCGAACTCACATCCAGGTCTCGCCACAACTGTGGCCAATTTCAGCCGTCAACGAGCATGAAATGCCACGATAGTTGACACGCCTCGCGTCGGGGCAGCAGGATCGGGACGCCGCGTGAAGGCCGCAGAGGCAAGAGGGGTGACCTCCCGATGGCGTATCAGGCAGGAGGGCAGCGGTCGGCACCGCGGCCCGTCCCCGAGAGTCCCGAGGCACGGGCGTACCTCCAGGACTACGCCGTCCTTCTGGAGTCCACCCCCTTTCCCTCCCTCGTCGTCGACCACGCCTGGGACGTGGTGCTGGCCAACACCGCTTTCGAGTCACTTTTCGACGAGGTCGGCCCGCATCCGACGGCGATGCCGGGCGACAACTTCCTCCGGTTCGTGCTGTTCCATCCGGACGCGGGTACGGTCCTCGGCGACCACGAGTCGAGTTGGTGCCTGCCGATGCTGGCGCACTTCGACGCCGCGGTGCAGCGGCACGGCCACGACCTCGCGCTCCAGGCGATCCGCCGGGACATCGCCCAGGACCCGATCATGGACGCCGCCTACCGGCAGGGCCTGCCGCACTGGATCCGCGCGGTGGGCGAGGGCGCGCTGGAGCACGACGGCGCGGTCCGTCCGCTGCTGCACCCCGACCCCCGCTGGGGTGCCACCGACTGCCGCATCGTCGGCGAGACCCCCAAGAGCCTCCACGCCATGGGGTACAGCCGCCTGACCATGGTCCTGCGGGAGAGCCGTCGCCCCGCCGCGGCGCCCGGACGGGCCCGCCGCGCCGCGGCCCATCTCACCGTGGTGCCGTCCCCCGAGTTCTGACCGGGCACCGCCGGCGTTCAGGTCGCCGACGGCGCTTCGGTCAGTGAGCTTCCCCGGCGCACGCCGTTCTTCGCGCGTCGCGCCGGGGCCGGAGGCGGAGCTCAGGCGGCCCAGCTCTCGGCCGACTTCGTCTCGTGCTTGTTGAAGCGGATCCGCAGACCCCACCACTTCCACTTGAACTTCAGCCGGCCGGTCAGGTCGAGGTCGTTCACCGGGTCGCTGGGGCAGGTGTAGGCGTCGGAGTTGCCGCCGTAGACGGGGTCCTGGCTCAGGAACCGGCCGGTGGCCGGGGAGTAGAGACGGACACCCATCAGGACGGCGCTGCTGAGGGTCCCGGAGGCGCGCTGCGCCCCGCCGAGCCATCCGTAGGTGGCGTTCACGCCGGCGTCGAGCGCGTTGCCGTACTCGTCGTAGTGCTGAACCGTGGCGGCCACGCTCGTGTCCAGGGGCTGCTGGACGATGACGTCGCCGTGGATGTCGGTCAGCTGCAGGACGACGGACCCGCTCGCCGACGTCGTGGCGGCCAGGCCGCCCAGCACGTCCTTGACGTTGCGGCTCACGGTACTGCCGGTGACGCTCCAAGTGGGGGCGTCGCAGCCGCAGCCGTAGTGGTCGGTGACCGTGGCGGTGTCGCTCCACGTCCCGCCAGCGCCCTTGGTCTGGGCGGTCCGGGAGGCGAGGCGGTAGGTGGCGTCGAGGCTCCAGGTGTTGCGGGTGGAGCCCACGGTCTCCGAGGCGACGAGGTCGTCGGTGTAGTAGGTCAGGCCGGTGTCACCACTGGTGGTGGTGCGGCCGAAGGCGTCGTACGCGTAGGTGTCGCCGACGAGGCGGTCGGCACTGTCGTAGGTGTACGAGGTCGTGGCGGACGTGGCGTCGTCGGTGCTGCTGTCGCAGTCGTCGGACGTGGCCTTCAGCGTGGTGCGGTTGCTGTTGCCGTCGAAGCCGTAGGCACGGGTGGTGCATCCGGTGCCACTGGTGTCGGCGGCCTTGGTGAGGCGTCCGGCACCGTCGTACCGGTAGGCGCTGTCGTGCTCGGGCCGTCGCTGCGGGTGTGCCCGAGCTGCTGCCCGCTCGCCGCGTAGCGGGCCGTGTCGGCGGCGACGCCGGTGCCGGACGGCCCGGTGTACTCGCGGCCCGTCTCGTTGCCCGCCGGGTCGGTGGTGAGGGTCGGACCGTAGCCGCCGGGCAGACTCTCCGACGTGAGGGTGCCGTCGGCGTCGTACACGCCGCTGGCGGCCCGCGCGGAGTGCGCGGGTGGCCCGAGTGGTGAACGCGGACCGCCCGCGCCCTGTACGCAAGCCGTTTGCATGACTTGCGCTATTCTTGCGCTCATGACGCGACGACTTGCTGAAGTGGCGAAGAAGGTCGGGGTCAGCGAGGCCACGGTCAGCCGGGTGCTCAACGGCAAGCCCGGGGTGTCCGAGCCCACCCGGCAGGCCGTGCTGTCCGCGCTGGACGTGCTCGGCTACGAGCGGCCCACCCAGCTGCGCGGGGAGCGCGCCCGGCTCGTCGGCCTCGTGCTGCCCGAGTTGCAGAACCCGATCTTCCCGGCGTTCGCGGAGGTGATCGGCGGCGCGCTGGCCCAGCTCGGTCTGACGCCCGTGCTGTGCACCCAGACCAAGGGCGGGGTCTCCGAGGCCGACTACGTCACGCTGCTGCTGCAGCAGCAGGTCTCCGGCGTGGTCTTCGCCGGCGGTCTGTACGCGCAGGCCGACGCGCCCCACGACCACTACCGGCTGCTCGCCGACCGCAACATCCCGGTGGTGCTGGTCAACGCAGCCATCGAGCACCTCGGCTTCCCCGGTGTGTCCTGCGACGACGCCGTGGCCGTCGAGCAGGCCTGGCGGCATCTGGCCTCGCTGGGGCACGAGCGGATCGGGCTGGTGCTGGGGCCGCAGGACCACATCCCCTCGGCCCGCAAACTGGCCGCCGCCCGCGCGCTCGGCGACCTGCCCGACGAGCATGTCGCGCGCGCCATGTTCTCCCTGGAGGGCGGCCAGGCCGCCGCGGCCCGGCTGATCGAGCGCGGGGTGACCGGCATCGTCTGCGCCAGCGACCCCCTTGCGCTCGGCGCGGTGCGGGCCGCGCGCCGCAAGGGACTGCATGTCCCCTCGCAGATCTCCGTGGTCGGCTACGACGACTCGGCCTTCATGAACTGCACCGAGCCGCCGCTGACCACCGTCCGGCAGCCCATCGAGGCGATGGGCCGGGCGGCGGTGGAACTGCTGAACACGCAGATCGGCGGCAGTTCCGTACCGGCCGAGGAGCTCCTGTTCGAGCCGGAGCTGGTCGTACGGGGGTCGACCGCGCAGGCACCCCGGGGCTGAGATCCAGTAGAACCGCGACGCTGTCAAATAATTACAGATTCTGCGTGACATCTTGCGGACGGATGTCGCCGGTGCTTGAGTGTGCGACGCCAGCACGGTGGTGGGCGTCACGCGCCGCCGTGGGGTTTTCCTGCTCCTGCCATGAGGGGTCCACCCATGACACGCACCGGGTTCCGTCGTACCTTCGTCGCGCTCAGCGTCTGCTCCCTTGCCCTCACCGCCTGCGGGTCGAACGACGACGACTCGGCGAACGGCAAGACCCGCATCACGGTCAACTGCATGCCGCCCAAGAGCGCCAAGGTCGACCGGTCGTTCTTCGAGGCGGACACCGCCGCCTTCGAGAAGAAGAACCCCGACATCGACGTCGTCACGCACGACGCGTTCCCCTGCCAGGACCCGAAGACGTTCGACGCCAAACTCGCCGGCGGCCAGATGGAGGACGTGTTCTACACGTACTTCACCGACGCCAAGCACGTCGTCGACATCAACCAGGCGGCCGATCTCACCCCATACGTCAAGGACCTGAAGAGCTACGGCACCATCCAGCAGCAGCTGCGCGACATCTACACCGTCGACGGCAAGGTCTACGGCATCCCGCGCACCGGCTACTCCATGGGCCTGATCTACAACCGCGCGCTCTTCCAGAAGGCCGGACTCGACCCCGACAAGCCCCCGGCCACCTGGGACGAGGTCCGCGCCGACGCCAAGAAGATCGCCGCCCTCGGCAACGGCACCGTCGGCTACGCCGACTACAGCGCCCAGAACCAGGGCGGCTGGCACTTCACCGCCGAGCTCTACTCCCAGGGCGGCGACGTGGTCGACGCGGACGGCAAGAAGGCCACCGTGGACACCCCGCAGGGCCACGCCGTCCTGCAGAACCTGCACGACATGCGCTGGAGCGACAACTCGATGGGCAGCAAGCAACTGCTGGTCATCAACGACGTCCAGCAGCTGATGGGCTCCGGCAAGCTCGGCATGTACCTCTCCGCGCCCGACAACATCCCGATCCTGGTGAAGGAGAAGGGCGGGAACTACAAGGACCTGGCCCTCGCCCCCATGCCCGGCGGCCAGGGCACCCTGATCGGCGGCGACGGCTACATGTTCAGCAAGAAGGACTCACCCGCCCAGATCCGGGCCGGCCTGAAGTGGCTGGACCACATGTTCCTCACCCCCGGATCCGGCTTCCTCGGCGACTACGCCCGCGCCAAGAAGAACGACGCCCCGGTCGGCCTGCCCGAGCCGCGCCTGTTCACCGGCGCCGCCGACGCCAAGGACCAGCAGGTCAAGAAGGCCAACGCCAATGTGCCGGTGGAGAACTACCAGGCCTTCCTCGACGGCAACCAGAGCCTGACGATGAAGATCGAGCCGCCCAACGCCCAGCAGATCTACTCCGTCCTCGACGGTGTCGTCTCCGCCGTCCTCACCAAGAAGGACGCGGACGTCGACCAGCTCCTCGAGGACGCCTCGGGCAAGATCGACGGCATCCTGGCCCGAGGCTGACCGGACATGACCAAGACCACGGCAGCGCGGCGGACCGCCCCCGAGGCGATCGCCGTCCGCCCGGTGCAGACGCCGCCCCCGGTCCGGGACCGGAGGCGGCGCCGCCTCGCCGACCAGGCCCGCGCCTACGCCTTCCTCGTCGGCGGACTCGTCTGCTTCGCCCTGTTCTCCTGGTACCCGGCGATCCGTGCCGTCGTGATCGCCTTCCAGAAGTACACGCCCGGTTCCCCGCCGGAGTGGGTCGGCACCGCCAACTTCACCCGCGTACTGCACGACCCGGAGTTCACCGCCGCCTGGCGCAACACCCTCACCTTCACCCTGCTCGCCCTGCTGATCGGCTTCGCCGTCCCCTTCGTCCTCGCGCTCGTCCTCAACGAGCTGCGGCACGCGAAGGCGTTCTTCCGGGTCGCGGTCTATCTGCCGGTGATGATCCCGCCGGTGGTCAGCGCCCTGCTGTGGAAGTGGTTCTACGATCCCGGCACCGGCCTGGCCAACGAGGCGCTGCGCTTTCTGCACCTGCCCACCTCGGACTGGTCCAACGGCGCCGACACCGCCCTGGTCTCCCTCGTCCTCGTCGCCACCTGGGCCAACATGGGCGGCACCGTCCTCATCTACCTGGCCGCGCTCCAGTCGATCCCGGGAGAGCTGTACGAGGCCGCCGAACTCGACGGCGCGAACCTCCTCCAGCGCGTCCGTCATGTGACGATCCCGCAGACCAGGTTCGTCATCCTGATGCTGATGCTCCTTCAGATCATCGCCACCATGCAGGTGTTCACCGAGCCGTTCGTCATCACCGGCGGCGGCCCGGAGAACGCCACGGTGACCGTCCTCTACCTGATCTACAAGTACGCCTTCCTCTACAACGACTTCGGCGGCGCCTGCGCCCTCAGCGTCATGCTGCTGCTGGTCCTGGGCGCGTTCTCCGCCCTCTACCTGCGGCTCACCCGCTCCACCGAGGAGGGCGCATGAGCGACGTCCGCACCCTGGTCTCCCCGGCGACGCTGGCCCGCCCCCGCGGCCGGGCCGTCTACTGGAGCGTGTTCACCGGCGTCGTCGTGCTCTTCACGCTCGCCTTCCTGTTCCCCGTCTACTGGATGGTGACCGGCGCGGCGAAGTCACCGGACGAGGTGGCGCAGACCCCGCCGACCCTGGTGCCGAAGCACTGGCACCTCAGCGGCTACACCGACGCCTGGGACCTGATGCAGCTCCCGCAGCACCTGTGGAACACCGTGGTCCAGGCGGCCGGCGCCTGGCTGTTCCAGCTGGTGCTGTGCACGGCCGCCGCCTACGCCCTGTCCCGGCTGCGGCCCGCGTTCGGCAAGGTGATCCTCGGCGGCATCCTCGCCACCCTCATGGTCCCGGCGCAGGCGCTGGTCGTGCCCAAGTACCTGACCGTCGCCGACCTGCCGCTGATCCACACCAGCCTGCTCAACGACCCGCTCGGCATCTGGCTGCCGGCCGTCGCCAACGCCTTCAACCTGTATCTGCTCAAGCGCTTCTTCGACCAGCTCCCGCGCGACGTGCTGGAGGCCGCCGAGATCGACGGCGCGGGCAAGCTGCGCACCCTGTGGTCGATCGTGCTGCCGATGTCCCGGCCGGTGCTGGGCGTGGTGTCGATCTTCGCGCTGGTCGCCGTCTGGCAGGACTTCCTGTGGCCGCTGATGGTCTTCTCCGACACCGACCGGCAGCCGATCAGCGTGGCGCTCGTCCAGCTCTCGCAGAACATCCAGCTGACCGTGCTGATCGCCGCGATGGTGATCGCGAGCATCCCGATGGTCGCCCTGTTCCTGGTCTTCCAGCGGCACATCATCGCCGGCATCAGCGCGGGCAGCACCAAGGGCTGACGCCCTCCCCCCGACAGAAAGGCACGCACCGTGGGACAGCCCCTCCCTGCCCGCAACCGGGACACCGACTGGTGGCGCCACGCCGTCATCTACCAGGTGTACGTCCGCAGCTTCGCCGACGGCGACGGCGACGGCACCGGTGACCTCGCGGGGGTCCGCGCCCGGCTGCCGTACCTCGCCGAACTCGGCGTCGACGCGCTGTGGTTCAACCCCTGGTACCTCTCGCCCATGAAGGACGGCGGCTACGACGTGGCCGACTACCGGGCCGTCGACCCCGCCTTCGGCACGCTCGCCGAGGCCGAGAAGATCGTCGCCGAGGCGCGCGAGCTGGGCATCCGCACCATCGTCGACATCGTGCCCAACCACGTCTCCGACCAGCACCCCTGGTTCCGGGCGGCGCTGGCGGCCGGCCCCGGAAGCCCGGAGCGCGAGCTGTTCCACTTCCGCCCGGGACGCGGCCCGGACGGTGAGCTGCCGCCCAACAACTGGCCGTCCCAGTTCGTCGGTTCCACCGAGCCGGTGTGGACCCGGCTGCCCGACGGCGACTGGTACCTGCACCTGTTCACGCCCGAACAGCCCGACCTCAACTGGGCCCACCCGGCGGTCCGCCAGGAGCACGAGGACATCCTGCGCTTCTGGTTCGAGCGGGGCGTCGCGGGCGTGCGCATCGACTCCGCCGCCCTGCTCGCCAAGGACCCGGAGCTGCCCGACCTCGTCGAGGGCGGCGGCCCGCTGCCCTATGTGGACCGCGACGAACTCCACGACGTCTACCGCTCCTGGCGTACGGTCGCCGACGCCTACGACGGCGTCTTCGTGGGCGAGGTCTGGCTGCCCGACCCGGAACGCTTCGCCCGCTATCTGCGCTCCGACGAACTGCACACCGCCTTCAACTTCTCCTTCCTGTCATGCCCCTGGGAGGCCGCCCGGCTGCGGACGTCGATCGACACCACCCTGGCCGAGCACGCGCCCGTCGGCGCCCCCGCCACCTGGGTGCTGTGCAACCACGACGTGACCCGCACGGTCACCCGGTACGGCCGTGAGGACACCGGCTTCGACTTCGCGGCCAAGGCCTTCGGCACCCCGACCGACCTGGCCCTGGGCGTCCGCCGGGCCCGCGCCGCCGCCCTGCTGTCGCTGGCCCTGCCCGGCGCGGTCTACCTCTACCAGGGCGAGGAACTAGGGCTGCCGGAGGCAGACATCCCGGTCGGCCGGATCCAGGACCCGATGCACTTCCGCTCCGGCGGGGCCGACCCGGGCCGCGACGGCTGCCGGGTACCGCTGCCCTGGGCGGCCGACGCGCCGCACGCGGGCTTCGGGTCCGCCGCCGACGCCGAGCCCTGGCTGCCGCAGCCCGCGGACTGGGCCTCGTACGCGGTCGACCGGCAACAGGACGACCCGCGCTCCATGCTGACCCTCTACCGGGAGGCCATCGCCCTGCGTCCGGTCCTCGGCGACGACCCGCTGACCTGGCTGGACGCTCCCGAGGGCGTCCTCGCCTTCGCCCGGACGGACGGCGCCACCTGTGTCGTGAACCTGGGCGCCGGCCCCGTCGAGCTGCCCGACCACACCGAACTCCTGCTCACCAGCTCCCCGTTGGACGACCGGGGCCGGCTCCCGCAGGACACGGCGGCCTGGCTGCGCCGCTGAGCCGCCGCAGCACCGCCAGAGCACCCTGCCCGGGTGCCGCGCGCGAGGTGCGGGAGCGCCCTGCTCCCGCACGCGCGCGGCCCGAGCGCATCGCTATCCCCGCACCCACCCCCACGATGAAGGGATCAGCACATGCAGAGCAGCAGCACCAGGCATGTCAGGCACATGTCAGCCATCGGGGCGGCCGTCGCCCTCGCCGCGGGCCTGCTCGTCGCCGTGGCCCCCACCGCCCACGCGGCCGCGGGCGCCACCCTCCCGTTCACCTCCGTCGAGGCGGAGTCGGCGACCACCACCGGCACCCGGATCGGCCCGGACCACACCCAGGGCACCCTCGCCTCGGAGGCCTCCGGCCGCCAGGCGGTCCGGATCACCTCCGGACAGCGCGTGGAGTTCACCGTCCCCGCCGCGGCCAACGCCGTGAACGTCTCCTACAGCGTCCCGGACGGCCAGTCCGGCACCCTCGACGTGTACGTCAACGGCACCCGGCTGGCGAGGACCCTGGCCGTGACCTCCAAGTACTCCTACGTCGACACCGGCTGGATCGCGGGCGCGAAGACCCACCACTTCTACGACAACGCCCGGCTGATGCTCGGACAGAACGTCCAGGCCGGGGACAAGGTCGCCTTCGTCTCGACCGGCACCCAGGTCACGGTGGACGTCGCCGACTTCGAGCAGGTCGGCGCGGCCGCCGGCCAGCCCGCCGGATCGGTGTCCGTCACGTCCAGGGGTGCCGACCCCACCGGCAACGGCGACTCCACCCAGGCCTTCCGGGACGCCATCGCGGCCGCCCAGGGCGGAGTGGTCTGGATCCCGCCGGGCGACTACCGGCTCACCTCCTCCCTGAGCGGTGTCCAGAACGTCACGCTCCAGGGGGCCGGGAGCTGGTACTCCGTCGTGCACACCTCCCGGTTCATCGACCAGTCCGGCTCCACGGGCAACGTCCGTATCAAGGACTTCGCGGTCATCGGCGAGGTCACCGAACGCGTCGACTCCAACCCGGACAACTTCGTCAACGGCACCCTCGGGCCGAACAGTTCGGTGTCCGGCATGTGGATCCAGCACCTGAAGTGCGGCTTCTGGCTGATGGGCAACAACGACAACCTGGTCGTCGAGAACAACCGCATCCTCGACACCACCGCCGACGGCCTCAACCTCAACGGCAACGCCCACGGCGTGCGCGTGCGCAACAACTTCCTGCGCAACCAGGGCGACGACTCCCTCGCCATGTGGTCCCTGTACGCCCCGGACACCGGCAGCAGCTTCGAGAACAACACGATCTCGCAGCCGAACCTCGCCAACGGCATCGCGATCTACGGCGGCACCGACATCACGGTGCGCAACAACCTGGTCTCCGACACCAACGCCCTCGGCAGCGGCATCGCGATCTCCAACCAGAAGTTCCTCGACCCCTTCTCCCCGCTGGCCGGCACCATCACGGTCGACGGCAACACCCTGGTGCGCGCCGGCGCGATGAACCCCAACTGGAACCACCCGATGGGCGCCCTGCGGGTCGACTCCTACGACAGCGCCATCAACGCCACCGTGAACATCACCGACACCACGATCAGCGACAGTCCCTACAGCGCCTTCGAGTTAGTCTCCGGCGGCGGACAGGGCTACCCGGTCAGGAACGTCAACGTGACCGGTGCGACCGTACGCAACACCGGGACGGTCGTGGTGCAGGCCGAGGCACAGGGCGCGGCCGTCCTGCGCAATGTGACCGCGACCGGTGTGGGCGTCGCCGGTGTCTACAACTGCCCCTACCCCAACGGCTCGGGCAGCTTCGTCCTCACCGACGGCGGCGGCAACTCCGGCTGGAGCACCGCCTGGTCGGATTGTTCGACCTGGCCGCAGCCAGGTCAGGGCAATCCCGACCCGGACCCCACCCGCAACCTCGCCAAGGGGCGCCCCGCCACCGCCACCGGATCACAGGACGTCTACACCCCCGGCAAGGCGGTCGACGGCGACGCGAACAGCTACTGGGAGTCGACCAACTACGCCTTCCCGCAGTCCTGGACGGTCGACCTCGGCTCGGCGCAGGCCGTGCGCCGGCTGGTGCTCAAGCTGCCGCCCTCCTCGGCCTGGGGCGCCCGCACCCAGACCCTGTCCGTGCTGGGCAGCACGGACGGCTCGGCCTACTCCACGGTCCTCGCCCCACAGGGCTACCGCTTCGACCCGGCGACCGGCAACACGGCCACCGTCACCCTGCCCGCCGGTACGGACCTGCGCTGGCTGCGACTGAGCGTCGCCGCCAACACCGGCTGGCCGGCGGGCCAGTTCAGTGAGGTCGAGGCGTATCTGTCTTGACCAGGTCCGGACCGCCCGGCTGACCGGGGACCCCGCGCTTCGCCGCCTGGATCTGCGCATAGACATGGGTGCGCAGCTCGGCGAAGCGCGGGGCCACCCGGGTGTTCAACTGGTCGCGCTCGACCGGAAGATCGACCTTCAGCTGCTCCTGGACGACGGTGGGGGAGGCGGACAGCACCACCACCCGCTCGCCGAGGTAGACGGCCTCGTCGATGTCGTGGGTGACGAACAGGACGGTGATCCCGCGCTCCCGCCACAGCCCCCGTACCAGGTCCTCCAGATCGGCACGGGTCTGGGCGTCCACGGCCGCGAACGGCTCGTCCATCAGCAGCACGTCGGGCTCGTAGGCCAGCGCGCGGGCGATCGCGACCCGCTGCTGCATACCGCCCGACAACTGCCACGGGTAGGCCCCGGCGGCGTCCGCGAGACCCACCGAGCCCAGCGCGTCGGCCACCAGCTCCCTGCGCCGCTCCTTGCTCAAGTTCTTCTGTTTCAGAGGGAGTTCCACGTTCTGGGCGACCCGCATCCACGGGAACAGGCTGCGCCCGTACTCCTGGAAGACGAACGCCATGCCGGGCGGTGGCCCGGTCACCTTCCGCCCCGCCAGCAGCACTTCGCCCGCCGTCGGCGTCATCAGCCCGCCGATGCACTTCAGCAGGGTCGTCTTGCCGCACCCCGACGGGCCGACCAGACAGACGAGTTCACCGGCCTCCACGGTGAAGGTCAGATCGCGCACCGCCTCGACCCGGCGCCCGGACCCCTCGTAGACCTTCTGCAAGCCGCGCACGTCGAGCATGGACCGACCTTTCACGGAGTTCACGGGGACCGCCGGGTCGCGGCGCGCAGTCCGTGGTACCAGGCGAGCACCCGCCGCTCGACCAGCTGGAAGACCGCGGACAGCACGAAGCCGAGCAGACCGAGCACCAGGATCCCGGTCCACATGTCGGGGATGGCGAAACCCCGTTGGAACTGCACGATGGTGAAGCCGAGCCCGTTGCTGGCCGCGAACATCTCGCTGATGACCATCAGGATGATGCCGATGGACAGCGCCTGCCGCAGGCCCGCGAAGATCTGCGGACTCGCCGAGCGCAGCACCAGGTGCCGCAGCCGGGCGGGTCCGGCTATGCCGTAGGAGCGGGCGGTCTCCGCCATCACCGGGTCCACCGCCCGTACGCCCTCGACCGTGTTGAGCAGGACCGGCCACACACAGCCGCTCGCGATCACCACGATCTTCATGGTGTCGCCGATCCCCGCGAACAGCATGATGACCGGCACGAGCACGGGCGGCGGCACCGCGCGCAGGAACTCCAGGACCGGTTCGCACACCGCGCGCACCCGCCGGTAGGAGCCGACGACCGTGCCCAGCGCGACCCCGGTGACGGCCGCCGTCGCATACCCGGCGGCCAGCCGGGCCACGCTGGGCAGGACGTCCGAACGCAGCCGGTCGGCCGTCCACACGTCCGGGAACGTCTTCAGGATGGTCCGCAGCGGCGGCCAGTAGACGTTCGTACTGCCGTCGGACGCGGCCCACCACAGCGCGACGAGCACCGCCGGCAGGCCGAGCACGAACCCCAGTCTGAGCAGGACGAGCCTCACACCGTCACCTCCCCGCGCACCGACTGGTGCCAGGCCAGCGCCCGGCGCTCCGCCGCCCGCGCCCCGACGTTGATCAGCAGCCCCAGCAGTCCGGTGACCACGATCAGCGCGTACATCTCGGGCACCGCCTGCGAGGTCTGCGCCACCGCGATGCGCGAACCCAACCCCGGTGCTCCGATGACCAGTTCGGCGGTGATGGCGAGGATCAGCGCGACCGCCGCGGCCAGCCGGACCCCGGTGATGACGTACGGCAGCGCGGTCGGCCACAGCACATGCCGGATCCGCGCCCAGGTGCCCAGGCCGTACGACCGCGCCGTCTCCTCCGCGACCGGGTCGACGTCCTGGACCCCGTAGAGGACCTGGATCAGCACCTGCCAGAAGGAGGCGTACACGACCAGCAGCAGCACCGAGCGCAGTTCGGTGCCGTAGAGCAGCACGGCCAGCGGGATCAGCGCGACGGACGGGATCGGACGGAGGAACTCGATCGTCGAGGCCGTCGCCTCGCGCAGACGGGGGACGACCGAGACGAGGACCCCGACCACGATGCCCGCGCCCACCGCCGTCCCCAGGCCCAGCGCCCAGCCGGTCAGGGTGTCGCCGAGGGCGCTCCAGAAGGCTCCGTCGGCGAGTTCGTCGGCGAACGCGCCCGCGATGCGGCTGGTGGGCGGGAAGTAGGCGGCCTTGACCAGGCCGAGCCGCGGCACCGCCTCCCCGAGGGCGAGGAAGGCGGCGAGCCCGGCCGCACCGAGGAGTGCGTTCAGTCCTTTCACGGCAGCAGCTTGTCCAGGTCGGGGGCCGTCTTGAACAGGCCGTCCTGCTGGCCCAGCTTCTCCAGCGCCTCGATGGAGGCACGGTCGGCGGCGGCCGGCCACTTCGGCAGGGTGACCTGGGCCAGCACCGAGGCAGGGATCTTGGTGTAGGTGGTCACGATGTCCCGGACCTCGTCCGGGTGGGAATCGGCGTAGGCGAGGGACTCGGCGGTGGCCTCCTGGAACTCCTTGACCACCTCCGGGTTCTGCTGCGCGTACTGCGTCGAGGTGAAGTACATGGCGACGGTGAGGTTCGGGGCGACGTCGACCAGGGGCGAGGCGATCTCCACGCCGCCCTGGCTCCTGACGGTGGCGAGCGCCGGTTCGACGACCATCGCGGCGTCGATCTGGCCGCTGTCGAGGGCGGCGGGCATCTGGTCGAAGGCGAGCTCGACGAACTTCACCTTGTCCGGGTCGCCGCCCGCCTTGCGGACCGACTCGCGCACCGCGGTCTCGTTGATGTTCTTCAGGGTGTTGATGGCGACCTTCTTGCCCTCCAGGTCCTTCGCGGACTTCAGGGGGCTGTCCTTCTTCACGGTGATGGCCCCGAAGTCCTTGCCCTGCGCGCCCGTCGAGGCGATGCCGTTGGCGATGGCCTTCACCGGGACGTTGTTGGACTGGGCGATCATCAGCGAGGTCATGTTGGAGAACCCGAACTGGAACTGGCCGCTGACCACGCCCGGCACGATCGCCGCACCACCCTGCGCGGTGGTCAGGGACAGTTTCAGGCCGTGTTCGGCGTAGAAGCCCTTCTTCACGCCGAGGTAGACGGGCGCCACGTCGACGATGGGGATGAGGCCCAGCTTGACCGTGGTGGTGCCGCCCGTCGTGGAGGACTTGCCCGACGTGCCGGAGTCCCCGGACGAGCCGCAGGCCGCGGTGGCGAGCAGAAAGGTACCGGCCGCGAGACCGGCGAGCAGACGACGCATGGCTCCTCCTGTGCAGACAACGGTGTTCCGACAGGCTGTGCGCAGACCGCACAGTAGTGCTCAATGGCTCAAGCGGGAACGTAGGTGCGGCTGTCCGGCCGGGTCAATGCCCTTGGCTGACAAAATTGTTGACAGTTATTGAATCGAGCCCCCAGCGTGTGGGGAACCGTGTCCGTGCGACCACCGGAGGCGACGATGTCCACGGCAGCCCGTGCAGCGCATTTCGTACGGTCCTTCGAGCGGGGGCTGGCCGTCATCCGCTCCTTCGACGCCGAGCGGCCCGCGCGCACCCTCAGCGAGGTGGCCCGCGCCTGCGGACTGCCCCGCGCGGCCGTCCGGCGCCTGCTGCTCACCCTCGTCGACCTCGGCTACGTCCACAGCGACGGCCGCCTCTTCCGGCTCACCCCCCGGGTGCTGGAACTCGGCTACGCCTACCTGGCCGGACTGACCCTGCCGCAGATCGCCCGGCCGCACCTGGAGCAACTCGTCGCCGAAGTACGGGAGTCGTCGTCGCTGTGCCTCCTCGACGGTGACGACATCGTGTACGTCGCCCGGGTCCCGACCCGCCGCATCATGTCGGAGTCGATCACCGTGGGCACCCGGTTCCCGGCGCTGGTGACCTCCGTGGGCCGGGCGATCCTCGCCCACGCCCCGGACGGGGAACTCGACGCCCGGCTCGCCCGGGCGTGCCCGCGCCCGCTGACCGCGCGCACGATCGTCGCCCCCGACGCCCTGCGCGCCGAACTGCGGCGCGTGCGGCGGCAGGGCTACGCCCTCGTCGACCAGGAGCTGGAGGAGGGACTGCGGTCCGTGGCCGTCCCGGTGCGGGGCCGGGACGGCACCGTCGTCGCGGGTGTGAACATCGCCGTGCACGCCGGCCGCACCACCGTCGCCGCCGTCCGCCGCGACCTGCTGCCCCCGCTGCTGGCGACCGTGGCGCGGATCGAGGCGGACCTGCGGATCCCCGGTCCGGCACCGGCCGCCGCCGACGCACCCCGCGAGGCCCGGGGGCCGCATCGGTCCGGGCCGCCGCGGACACCCGCCGGGTGAGCCGGTCGTCCGGCCGGTGGGCCCGCGTCCGCCCGGTGCGTACGGGCGTACGGGCGTACGGGCCTGCGGGCGCCCGTGGGACCGGTCCGCCGGCCACACGGGCGCCGGGTCCCGCACGGGCGGCCGCGGGGCGAGGTCCCGGCGGGGCCGTTCGGCGGCGGTCGGCGGCGGTCCTCGCGCTGCTTCGGCCGGGACGCAGCAGGATGGGAGGAGCGACGGACCGTTGCGCCTGCGACGGACCGTTCCGGATCCGATGAGGAGGCCGCCCGTGGTCGAGCCGCAGCGTGTGATCGCCCCGCCGGCCAGGTCCGCCGTGGTGCTCGTGGCCACTGTCACGCCGGGGCGCGAGGACCTGGTCCGCGCACTGCTGGAGGACGTGTCGGGCCTGCGCCGCTCGGTCTCCTTCCGCGCGCCCGACGACGAACTCGACTGCGTGGTCGGCATCGGGTCGGCGGCCTGGGACCGGCTCTTCGCCGGACCCCGGCCACAAGGTCTGCACCCGTTCGTGGAGTTGACCGGCGAACGCCACCACGCCCCGGCCACCCCCGGCGACCTTCTCTTCCACCTGCGGGCCCGCCGCATGGACCTGTGCTTCGAACTGACCCGGCTGATCGGGGAGCGGCTGCGCGACGCGGTCACGGTGGTCGACGAGGTCCAGGCCTTCAGGTACTTCGACGAGCGGGACCTGCTCGGCTTCGTGGACGGCAGCGAGAACCCCGAAGGGAGGCGCGCGGACGACGCGGTCTTCATCGGCGAGGAGGACCCCCGCTTCGCCGGGGGCAGCTATGTGATCGTGCAGAAGTACCTGCACGACCTGACCGCCTGGAACGCCCTGCCCGCCCAGGAGCAGGAGCGGGCCATCGGGCGCACGAAGTCGGCCAACGTCGAACTCCCCGACGACGTCAAACCCGCCGACTCCCACGTGGCCCGGACCACCGTCACCGACGAGGACGGCACCGAGCGCAAGATCATTCGCGAGAACATGCCGTTCGGCACGGTCGGCAGGGGCGAGTTCGGCACGTACTTCATCGGCTACGCGCGGACACCGGACGTGACCGAGCAGATGCTGCGGAGCATGTTCCTCGGCGACGGCCGGGCCACGCACGACCGCATCCTCGACTTCTCGACCGCGGTCACCGGATCCCTGTTCCACGTGCCGACCGCCACCTTCCTCGACGACCTGCCCGCCCGGCCGGCCTGAGCGTCGGCGCGGACCCGGCCGGCCACGGGCCCCTGCGTACGACCGGGCGCCGCACCGCGGTCGTGACCCGATGCCGTGGACGGGTCACGCTCCGCCAGGGACGGCTTCCCCGGTGAGGTGTCCGCCGGGTGTGCCGCGAGGCGTCCGCCGCGTGCCGCCGCGGTTGCGCGACTACCCTCGTTCCATGGTGCGCGACAAGGGAACGGAAGCGCTGTTCCCGCCTCGCGGAAGCAGTACTCCGCGAGGAGCCGACCATGCGCTCGGCCCGTGCCCGGGGGTGTCCCTGCCCACGGGTGATCGCTCGGGCGCGCACCGGAGGAGGACGGACACATGGGACACCACCACAAGTCCAACCAGGCGGTCGAAGGCGCCACCGACTACAGCCGGAGCAGGGGGATGCCCCTGCGGCCCGACCTCGACGCCCTCGAACTGCGCGCGGACCGCGACCGCCGGGAGATGGCCCTGCCCACCGCGACCCCGCTGACCCCGCAGGCCGCGTATCTGGAGGTGCAGGCCGAGGTCGACCGCCGGGCGAGCACGGGTGAGCTCCCGACGGGCACGGTCACCCGCAAGACACGTGCCCCCTTCCCGCCGACCGGCTACCAGGAGTGAGAGCTCCAACAAGCCCGCGACGGTCCGCAGATCATCCCTGTCCCTCGGGAGGCGTCCCGAGGGACACCACCACCGCCGTCACCCTGCGCTCGGGCGTGTCGTAGTGCACCGGGTCGCCCGCGCCACGGCCGAGGAGCGCCCGACCGAGCGGACTGTCGGCCGTGACCAGGGTCTGGTCCGAGGCCTCGGCCCGCTCGCCGATCTGGAAGGTCTCCGTCGAGCCGTCGGCGAAGCGCACGGTGACCGTGCTGCCCACACCGACCCGCTCGGTGGAGGGCCGGCCTGCCTCGGCCGCCTGGCCGAGCCGCGTGGTGATCTCCGAGATACGGGCGTCGAGCCGGTCGAGTTCGTTGGCGCGCTGCAACTCGTCGGCCTCGTCGGCGCGGTCGCCGACCGTGTCGGGGTCCCGCAGGGTCGCCGCGACCGTCTCGCGTTCCGCGCGGACGTCGGCGAGCTCCTGTTCGAGGGCGCGCCGGCCGGCGTCGCTGATCGGCGCGGGTTCGCTGGTCATTCCTGCTCCTCGGGACGGGCGGGGCGGGTGGGATGAATAGGGCGAAAGGCCTTATTTCTGCGCATCCTAACGGAGGTGGTGCGGCGTCACAGGGCTCGGTCGCACCGCCGAAGCGAGGCGTCGGGCCTGCCGCGGGCCCGTCCCGTGGCGCCCGGTGACCCGCCGGAATAGCCTGAGGAGGAGCGACGACCATCGGGCCGGGCGGTCACCGGGCCGGACCTCGACGGTCGAAAGGGATGAGTGCCTTGAACGCCTCCCACGCGGACCAGGGGCGACCGGAACCCCGAGTCGGCCCCGTCCCCACGGAAGAACCGCGCTTCCATCCGTACCACCATCCGGCCGCGGGCTGGGGCGCCGCCAAGAGCGTGACCCGTGTGCTGACGCGTGAGCGCGCACTCGTGGACGGGCCGCGGGCGATCATGCGGATGAACCACGAGAACACCGGTTTCGACTGCCCGGGGTGTGCCTGGCCGGACGACACCAAGGGTCTTCACCTGGACATCTGCGAGAACGGCATCAAGCACGTCACCTGGGAGATGACCCGCAAGCGGGTGGGCCGCGAGTTCTTCGCCGACCACACGGTCACGGAACTCTCCGGCTGGAGCGACTTCGCCCTGGAGGACCAGGGCCGGCTGACCGAACCGATGGTGTACGACCCCGAGTCCGACCACTACGTCCCGATCGCCTGGTCCGACGCGTTCGGGCTGGCCGGCCGGATCCTGCGGGAACTGGACGACCCGAACCAGGCGTCGTTCTACACCTCGGGCCGCCTCGGCAACGAAGCCACCTTCCTGTACCAGCTGTTCGCCCGCGAACTGGGCACGAACAACCTGCCCGACTGCTCCAACATGTGCCACGAGGCCAGCGGCCGCGCCCTTCAGGCGTCCCTGGGCACCGGCAAGGGCACGGTCGACCTCAAGGACTGGGAGACCACCGACGCCCTGTTCATCATGGGCGTCAACGCGGCCTCCAACGCGCCCAGGATGCTCACCGCGCTCGCCGAGGCGTACCACCGCGGCGCCCGGATCGTGCACATCAACCCGCTGGTCGAGGCGGCCGCCACCCGCACCATCGTGCCGCACGACTTCATGGACATGGCCCTGATGAAGACGACCAGGACCAGCACCCTGAACCTCCAGCCCCGGATCGGCGGCGACATGGCGCTGCTGCGCGGCATGGCCAAGGCCGTGCTCGAAGCGGCCAGATACGATCCGAAGGCGGTGGACCACGAGTTCATCGACCGCTACACGGCCGGCTTCGACGACTACCGCAAGGTGTGCGAGACGACCACCTGGGAGGAGATCGAGCGGCAGGCCGGTCTCGACCGCGCCGACATCCTCGCGGCGGCACGCGTCTACGGCGACGCCGACCGCAGCATCGTCAGCTGGTGCCTGGGCGTCAGCCAGCACGAACACGGCGTCGACACCGTCCGCGAGATCGTCAACCTCCTGCTGCTGCGCGGCAATCTGGGGCGCGAGGGAGCGGGACCGTCGCCGGTGCGCGGGCACAGCAACGTCCAGGGCAACCGCACCTGCGGCATCGACCACCGGCCCACCGAGGACTTCCTGGAACGCCTGGCAGAGGTCTGCAAGATCGACCCGCCGCACGAGCACGGGCTCGACACCGTCGCCACCATCCACGCCATGCACCGCGGCGACGTCAAGGTGTTCGTCGGCATGGGCGGCAACTTCGCCCTCGCCGCGCCCGACACCCCGTACACCTACGAAGCCCTGCGCAGGTGCGAACTCACCGTCCAGGTGAGCACCAAGCTCAACCGCAGCCATCTCGTCCACGGCCGCCGGGCGCTCATCCTGCCGTGTCTGGGCCGCACCGAGAAGGACGAACAGCGCGGTGGCCTCCAGAGCACCTCGGTCGAGGACTCGATGAGCATGGTCCACCTCTCCCTCGGTATGAAGCGGCCCGCCTCGCCGCACCTGCTGTCCGAGCCCGCCGTCATCGCCGGCCTGGCCCGCGCCGCCCTCCCCGGGAGTGACACTCCGTGGGAGTGGTACGTCGAGGACTACGACCGCATCCGCGACACGATGGCCCAGACCCTCGACGGCTTCGAGGACTGCAACCGCAGGGTGCGCCTGCCGCTCGGCTTCCGCATCAGACAGCCCGCCCGCGAACTGGTCTTCCTGACCCCCTCCGGGCGCGCCGAGTTCTCCGCCGCCCCGCTGCCCGACGTCGTCCCGCCCCCGGGCACCCTGGCGCTGGGGACCATGCGGTCCCACGACCAGTGGAACACGACCATCTACTCCGACGACGACCGCTACCGGGGCGTCAAGGGGCTGCGCACGCTCGTCTTCATGAACGAGGACGACATGCGCGAGCGCGGCGTCCGCGAGTTCGACCCGGTCGACATCACCGGCACCGCCAAGGACGGCAGCCACCGGCACCTCGACGGCTACCTCGCCATTCCGTACGACATCCCGCGCGGCTGCGCGGCCGGCTACATGCCCGAGATGAACGTGCTGTGCGCGATCGGCGACTACAGCACCCAGAGCGACCAGCCGTTGATGAAGCACGTCAAGGTCACCATCACCAAGGCTGCCTGACCCGCGGCTGCTTCAGGTGTCGGCGCCGGCGTCGGCGGCCGCGTCCTGGACGTCGTGGTGGCTGTGTGTCATCAGCTCGCCCATGTCGCCGACCGAGGGGTCGAGCTCCGCGGCCCGCGGCGCGACGCGTCTCAGGAAGTCGGTCGTGGCCAGGGCGGTCTCGACGGCCTTGTCCATCTCATGGTCGGCGAGATGCTCCTCGATCCGGAAGGCGAGGCCGGCGAGCGTCTCGTCGTCGGTCTCCGGCAGCAGACAGCCCTGAAGACCCGGCGGGACCGGCGTCTGCTCGCGGAACTCGCGCAGCGACGTGACCACGGCGGAATTCCCGCTGAACTCGTCGAGCAGACCCATCACGACGTACAGCCGGGCCGTCAGCCGGGGGAGGCCGGGGAAGCCGTCCAGCCAGCGCATCAGCTTCTGCTGACTGCCGACGTGCTCCAGGATCTGCGACATGACCGACGCGTAGGTGTTGGTCTGCGACCAGTGGAAGGGCAGCATCCCCGCCACCTGCTGGGCCAGTTGCACCTGCTGCTGCGGCGAGAGGGCGTCGTCGACGAAGCCGGCGGCCAGCTCGCCGTCGATCCCGAAACCGGGGGTCGGCGACCGGTGCTCCGAGGTGCGCGACAAACCGTGGCGCAGGCGCAACAGCTCTTCGCCGATCTTGCTCAGCGGCTTCTCCCGCATGGATCCTCCCGGCCTTGAGGTGCTGGTCGTCCCTGGTGGGCGCGTCTGGGCCCGCACCAACACCCTGCCGTCCAGGACCGGGGAGCGCGCGCCCGATGGCCCATGCGGGCTAGGACCTGTCGTTCGGATCAGGCCGGCCATGACCGACGTGACTGCTCGGCGGCCGGCCGGGCCGGCCGTGACGGTGCGGCCGCCGTGGTCGCCGTGGCGGCCGGAACCGGGAGCGTCCGTTAATGTCCAGATCCATGCGTATCTGGCTGCCGCTCTCCGCCATCCCACGGCTGGCCTGTGCCGGGCTCGTCGGGGCCGCGGTCGGCGCCGCCGTCGCCGTGCCGACCGACGTACCGCTCGGTGTGCTGGCCGGCATCGCCGCGACCGAGGCCTTCTTCGTGGTGACGGGCTGGATCGTGCTGTGGCCGATGGACGCCACCGCCACGCAGCGGCACGCCCGGCGCGAGGATCTGCGACCCGTGGCCGAGGAACTGGCGGTGATCGGGACCGCGGTGTGCGGACTGGTCGGCATCGTCGTGCTGCTGCTCGGCAACTCCGACCCCGGCCACGGCGTGACGGCACTCCTCGGCGTGTTCGCCGCCTGGTCGGCCCTGCACCTGATGTACGCCACCCGGTACGCCTACCTCTACTACCCGCAGTCCACGGGCGGGATCGACTTCAACTCCACGGAGCCACCGGCGTACCGGGACTTCATCTACTTCAGCTACAACCTGGGCATGACGTACCAGGTCTCGGACACCAGCGTGTCGAGCACCAGGATCCGCGCCATGACGCTGCGGCACTGCCTCCTGTCGTACGTCTTCGGCACCAGCATTCTCGCCAGTGCCATCAACCTCTTCGTCGGCATCGTCACCCGCTGAGCCCGCCGGGGGAGCATCACAGCTCCAGGACCAGCCGTTTCCCCCGGCAGCGGGAGACGCAGATCATCATGGTCGTGCCTTCCGCCCGCTCCTGGTCGGTCAGCACGGAGTCCCGGTGCTCCGGGGTGCCTTCGCGCACGTCCGTCTCACAGGTGCCGCAGGTCCCCTCGGCGCAGGAGTACAGCACCTCCACACCGGCGGCGCGCACGGTCTCCAGCACGGAGACACCCGGGGCGACGGTCAGCGTACGACCGCTCAGCGCCAGCTCGACCTCGAACGCGAACTCGCCCCCGGACGCTTCCTCCCGGCCCGTCGGCGGCGGCTTCGGCCGGAACCGCTCGACGTGCAGGACACCGGACGGACACCGCGCCTCGACGGCGTCGAGCAGCGCGCCCGGTCCGCAGCAGTAGACCAGGGTGCCGTCGGGGAGCCCGTCGAGCGCCGACCCGAGGTCGAGCAGACCGCACTCGTCCTCGGGCACGACGGTGACCCGCTCCCCGTACCCGGCCAACTCCCCGGTGAACGCCATGGAGTCGCGGCTGCGACCGCCGTACAGCAGCGACCACCGCGCGCCCCGGGCCTGGGCCGCCGCCACCATCGGCAGGATCGGGGTGATCCCGATGCCGCCCGCGACGAAGAGGTATCCGGGCGCGGGCCGCAGCGCGAAGTGGTTGCGCGGGCCGCGCGCCCGCACCGGGGCGCCCTGCCCCAACCGCTCGTGCACATGGGCGGATCCGCCCCGGCCGGCCGGCTCCCGCAGCACCGCGATCCGCCACGCGGTACGGTCCGCCGGATCGCCGCACAGCGAGTACTGCCGCTCCAGGTCCGGGCCGAGCAGAAGGTCGATGTGGGCGCCGGGCTCCCAGTCGGGCAGCAGTTCGCCCCGAGGGTGGCGCAGGGTCAGGGCGAGCACTCCGTCGGCCGCGAACTCGCGCCGCTCGACGACGAGTTCGACGTCGGGGACGGTCATGAACCGTCACCTCGGGGCTGGTGTCCTTCAGGGTGGCCGAGCATCCACTCCCACATCTGGACCGGGTCCTGCGCGCGGTGCTCGGCCCCGCAGTGGCAGGTGCCGTGCAGCACGTCGGTCCCCGGCAGCCAGTCGACGCGGTAGATCTCGCGCGGCTCCCGCGGCGGGAGGCCGCTCACCGGGCCCGCTCCACCGGCTTGCCGCCCTCCTCGACCAGCCGGGCGAGGATACGGCGGGCGGCCAGACCACCGGTGTCGATGTTGATGCTCAGCTCCTGGTGACCGGCGCGCTCGCTGCCGAGCGTCCGCTGGAGCAGGTTCAGCGCGTCGACGTCCTGCATGACGACGGTGTGGTTGTTGCTCCGCAGGAACTCGGTGACCTCCTCGTCGTCCGTCGCCCAGTCCCGCGACACCGCCCAGAAGTCGTACACCCTGCCGTCGGACGACGGCGTGATCGCGTACGTGATCTCGGTGTGGAAGCCGCCCGGGTCGCTGCCGTCCGCCTCGGGCAGCACCCCGGCCGGGGCGATCCGGCTGTGCAGCAGGTACAGACACGGCGCGTGGTACTCGATGTCCTGCCAGCGGGTGATCCGGCCCTCGATCCCGGTCGAACGGGCGTAGAACGGCGGGCACTCGGCGTCGTCCATGCGCCGGCTCACCCGCACCACCCCCGCGCCCTCGTCCACCTCGGTGCTGATCGGGGTCTCGGCGACCTCGGGCGTGCCGATGTAGCCGCCGTGCAGATACGTCTCGTGGGAGAGGTCGAGAAGGTTGTCGACCAGCAGCCCGTAGTCCGCGTCGATCGGCTCCATGCCACGGACCGTGGTCCAGCCGGGGGAGTCGAGATGCCGGGCGCGCGGAATCGTCCCGGGGTCGGCCGACGCCGGGTCGCCGATCCACACCCACACCAGCGAGTCCCGCTCGGCCACCGGGTACGAGGCGACGCGGGCCGTGCGCGGGATGCGCCGCTGGCCCGGCACGTACACACAGGTGCCCGTGGTGTCGTACGTGAACCCGTGGTAGCCGCACACGATCCGGTCGCCGTCCAGCCGGCTCTCCGACAGCGGGAAGCGCCGGTGCACACAGCGGTCGTGCAACGCCACCGGCGTCCCGTCCGCCTCCGTCCGGTACAGGACCAGCGGTTCCCCGAGAACCGTCCGTCCGAGCAGCTCCGCGCGCCCCACCTCGTGGCTGTAGGCGGCGACGTACCACTGGTTCCTGGCGAAGGCGGTCGTATGAGGCATGGCGTCCCCGTCCCTGGGAGCGGGGCCTCGTCGCCCCGCCTGGTGTGGTTCGAGCCAGGGTCCCGACGGCCGTGCCCGCCGCGCAACGCGCCTTCCGTCAGGCGGAAGTCCGGTCACAGGGCCCGTCCCCCGGCGAGTTCGGCGTCCGGATCCCGCTCGGCCCCGCGTCGCCCGGACGCCCGAGGGCGAAGCGTGGCGGCGCGGCTCCGGACTCCTGCTGGGCGAACCCCTGTATGGCTCGTGACCCGAACCGGAACACACGGGCGGCCGCCCGGCGGTGGTCAGCGCAGGCGGGCCGCCGCGGTGCGGGCCAGGGACAGGGTGCGGGAGCGGGCGGGGGCCGTGGGGCTGCCGGCCTCGCCGAGGATCACCAGGGTCGTGCCGACGACCACCAGCACCAGGTTCTCCTGCACGGTGAACGTCTCGCTGGTCACGGTGATCGTGGCATGCCACGAGACGTCGCCGATCCCCGCCGGGCCGAGCGCCGACACATGTTCCGTACCCGTCATTCCGTCGCTCCAGCCGATGCTGAACGTGCCGCACCCGGACAGCACGTTCGCCGCGTGCGCCAGCTCCTCGCGCGCGCCCCGACCGGGCGAGCGGCGCAGCACTTCCTGGAGGAAGGGCCCGCTCTGGCTCTGGGCGAAGGTGACCCTGGCCTCGACGGCGCCCGCGCGGGTGGTGCGGTAGGACTCCAGGGCGTTGAGCGTGTCGAGGCAGGCGACGTGGTCGGAACGGGTGGGCGGATCGTTCTGCAGCACCGTCTTCACGTAGCCGGACGGCAGTTGGGCGGTCGTCAGGAGGGCTGCCGAGAGGGGAGGGGCGGCGGAGGGCTTGGGGGCTGCGGTCCTGGTGGGCGGACGGCCCGAGCCGCCGGATCCACCTGAACCGCCGGACGTGCCGGACCCGCCGGACCCGCCTGAACCACCTGTGCCGCCGGACCCGCCGGTGGTTCCCGACCCGCCGGAAGTGCGCGATGTCGCGGAGGGCGAGGCGGAGGCGGGGGCCGAGGTCCTGGGCGTTCCGGAGGCCGGACCCGCAGTGGTGGGAGAGGCGCTGGTGGCGGAGGGCGCGGACGCGGTGGGTCCGGTCGGTACGACCATGCCCGACCCGTCGGAAGCGCTGCCGCACGCGGTCAGGGCGGTGGCCAGCATCGACACCGCGAGCGGTACGACGGCGGCGTACCGGCGTCGGCCGACGGGGGACCTCGAAGCGAGTGGCTGGTTCACGCGTGTCTCCTGGGGAGGCCGGTCGGGTCGGGCGGGTGCGCTTGTGCCGTGGGTCAGCGGTGGTAGCGGTAGTAGAGGTCGCAGCGCAGGAACGAGGCGATCACCGCCTCGTTGTCCACGGGTCCGGCCGGATCGCGCAGCAGGACGGTGGACGCGGCCCGCAGCACGGCGTCGTCGACGCCGCCCAGCTGCTCGGCCGTGTCGTGCCGGCGCCGCGGGTCGGTCCAGATGGCGGTTCCGCCGAGGGTCAGCGCTCGGCACACGAGGGCGGGGTCCGAGCGGGATCCGTCCGTCCGCTCCTCCTCGGGCGGGAGGACGGGGAGTTCGTCCAGGGGCACGGTCCGGTCACCGGAAGCGTCCGGTGAGCCGGTCGCTCCGGGTGGAGCGCTCACGGCGGTGGCCGGGGCCGCCGAGGGCACGGATCCCGGTGTGGTCCGCGGCCCGGCGGACCGCACCGCCGACGCCTGGACGAACCGGCCGCCGGCCGCCGCCCACCCGGCCCCCGCCGTGACGAGCACGCCCGACAGCACGAGCGCGAGCACCGGAGCGGGGCGCGGCCGGCGTACGACGACGGTTCCTTCGTGATGCCGACCAGGGACCGCGGCCGCATCGGGCGCCTGCGTCCGGCCCCCTGAGCGCAGGGCCGACCAGATGACGGGGGTCAGCGCGCCGACGACGCTCACCGCGACGCCCGTCACCCACCAGGGCGAGTCGACCACGCTCCAGCGGATGCCGGCCGCCGCGCGGGCCGCGGTCAGCCGGGCGAACAGGAACCAACTGCCCAGCGGTACGGCGAGCAGGAGCCCGGACAGCACGAGGACCGCCGCGCACAGGGAGGCCGAGCGCGGCCCGGTCACCGAGGCCTGTGCGGCGCGGGCGAGACCCCTGGTCCACAGCGCGAACAGCGAGCCGCCGATCACCAGGACCGCCGCCAGCGCCAGCACCTGCGCCAAGGGAGCGCCGGCCAGCGAGAGCTCCGTGGCCAGTCCGTCCGCGGTCCTGGTGTCGCGCACCCAGTCACCGGCCGCCCGCCCCGACAACTGGCTCCCGGCGAACAGGCCGAGGCCGAGCAGGGCCCCGGCCCCGGCCGGGCGCAGGCCGGCCGCGTCCCGGTGGCCCACCGCGACGGCCCGCCACCACGCCACGGTCACCACGCCCGCGATCGCCCAGCCGGTCAGCAGCCCCGTCACCGTGTACGCGAGCTGGGTCCGCGTCGGCATCAGGGCGGCGACCAGCAGGGCGAGGTCGGTGAAGAGCAGTCCGGCGGCCAGGCCCGTGGCCAGGGACTCGAAGGGCGAGACGCCCCAGGACCGCGCCGGGTCGGCGAGCACGTCGAGGCGGGCCGCGGGGGTGGGATGGCTGGCGAGACCCACGGCCCGCAGCAGTCGCCGACGCGGGCCCGGCGGGCGGTCGGAGCCGATGTGGTCGGCGGCCGCGCCCCGCGGCGCACGCGGATCCGCGTCCGCGCCGAGATCGGCGTCGTGCTCCCGTACGCGCAGCACCGAGTACAGGGTGAGCCGTACGGTCAGCAGGACGACCGCCATCCGCACCAGCAGGCCGGTGCCGAGCAGAGCCGGCTCGACCAGCAGCGCGACGCCGACCGGGAGGACGACGGCGGCGAGCAGGATCCACCAGGCCGCGGTGGCCAGCCGTACCCGGCCCACGTCCCGCAGACGCAGATGGGTCAGCTCGTGCCGGAACATCGCCTCCACCTGCCGGTCGGGGAGGTTGAAGACGTTGGAGTCGGCCACGATCCACGGCCTGCGCCGGGTGCCCGACGCGCGGGCCTGGACGCCGACGCGCCGCCCGCGCACCCACAGCGCGGGCCGGGGGCCGTCCGGGTCGGCCAGGGCCGCGGTGAGCCGGTCGGTGAGCGACGAGTCGTCGGGCCTCGCCCGCCACCACCACAGGTCCAGCCGGACCCTGGCGGCCCGGTGCACCAGGGCGAGGACCAGCAGGGCGAGCGGCCCGCACAGCACCACCGCCGCCTGGGCCAGCCGGACGTCGTCCACGCAGCCGGTGAACCGGGCGAGCACCGCGTCCGGGGACGGCCCGGCGCCGGGCAGACAGGCGAGTTGGGCGGCCGGCCAGTTGTCCTGCCCCAGGACCAGCCACCACCAGGTGCCGAAGGAGGCTCCGGCGGCCGCGACGAGGACGAGCAGCGCCAGCCGGGTGGTGGTCGGCAGGGGCAGCGGGCTGGACACGAGCGTGCGGGCGACGGCGCGCGGGTCGGCGCCGGGAGGGGTGGCGGGGGAAGGGGCGGTGGGGGGAGGGCCGGAGTCCGGCGTGGCGTCCGGCGTGGTGGTCATGAGGCGGGCGGGCTCGCGGGTGTCTGGGGTGTCTGGGGTGTCTGGGGTGTCCGGGCGTCGTCCGGTGCGTCGGGGGGCCGTGACGCCGAGCCGCCGGCCCGGTCCTCGGCCGGCGGTATCACGGCCATGACGATGACGAGGGCGCACCTCTCGGCCTGGGTGTGCGACAGACCCGCGTCCCGGCCCCGGTCGAGCGCCCAGTCCGTGAGTTCCTGGCGTGTCACGCCGGAGAGCTCGGGCACGGAGCCGGTCAGCGCCTCGCGTCGTTCCTCGGCCGCGGCGTGGCGTGAGCGGCGCTGCCGCCAGCGTCGGACCAGCCCGCCGCCGTGTTTCCGGATGCTCCCCGAGGCGAGGTCGGCGAGGACCTGCGCCACCACCGGCACGAGGATCGGCAGCAGGACGGTGGTCTCGACGCCGATGCCCAGCGGGTCGCTGCCGGGCCGGTGCAGCGGCTGCGGCGGGTAGGGCCGGGCCGCGTAGGCCCGGCAGGTCTCGTCCACTTTCGGCAGTTCGGCCGGGGCCAGGCGACGGGTCACGTCGCGCAGGACGTCCTGTCCGGTGCGGTGGTGCATGAGTTCCTCCCGTGGGGACGGACCTTCAGGGCGCGTGGGCGCCCTGTCATGCGGTGTGTTCGACGGGCCGTGTCCCATGGCCCACGACCCGTCGCAGGAGCGATCGGCGCGCAGGCCCCGGACGGCCCCGGGCCGCGCGGGTCAGCCCCGTCGGTCGCGGCGCAGGCGCCGGGCCAGCGCGAGGGCGGTGCCGGCCGCGCACACGAGCGCGGCCGCGCCGGCCACGGCGGTCAGGCCGGGAGTTCCGGTGTCGGCGAGCTGGTCACCCTCCGTACCGCCGGACAGCGGCGAGGGGGCGGGCGCGTCGGAGAGGGTCGGCGCGGCGGACGTAGTGGAAGGGGAAGCAGCGGCGGAGGCCGACGCGCTGCCGCTCGGTGTCGCCGACCCGCTCGCCGACCCGCTCGGCGTGGCGCTCGCCGAGGTGCTGGGCGTCGTCTTCGCGACGACGGAGTAGGACGCCTTGCCGTCCATCAGGAGTACCGGATCGATCTCCGGGAGGGGCTGGATGAGCCCCTGGGCGACGAACTGGAGGGTGGTCCCGGCCGGTACCGCGGCGGCCAGCGAGACGCGCAGGGAGATCCGGGCGGTGCCGCCCGCCGGGAGCGAGCCCACCGACGGCAGCCCGGCGTCCGTGCTGAGGTAGCCGGTGAGCGCGGTCTCGCTCGGGGTCAGTTCCACCGGGCGCCACACGGACGCGGCCGAGTCCAGCCACTCCACCGTGACCTGATCGGGCGTCAGCGCTGTCGCGGGCGGCGCCAGCCGCAGCCCGACGGCGACGATGAAGCTGTCCGTGATGTCGGTGTCCAGCGTGTTGTGGAACAGCGCGTCCATGGCCAGCGGGGCGCCGCCGGGCACCACCTGGCCGGAGGCGGGTGTCAGCTCGGCGTACGGCGCCACCGGGTCGGCGGCGCCGGCCGGTACGGCGGACAGGACCAGCGAGAAGAGGACAGTGGCGCAGCCCAGCAGGGCAGCGAGAAACGGTCTACGGCGCATGGCAGATCAGCTCCCCCGAAAGCGCGCCCCCAGCGCGCTTCTTGGCGTGATATCGGCGAGTTTAAAGGATGAAACGCTTGTAAGGGGAGAGGTGTTTCATTCCGACAATAAGGGGCGACGGTGAATCAGAGGGTCGGGTGGGGCGAATGAGAATGCGCATGTGAATCGCCGCACGCATGTGAATCGGCCCGCAGCTGTGAATCGTCGCGCGCATGTGAAGGGGAGCGCGAACGGAAAGGGGGTGCGAGCGGAAATGGAAAGTGAACGGGGACGAGGGGCTCGGTTCCGGGTCAGCAGGCCCGGCGCCACGTCCCCAGTTCCCGTTTCTTCAGCATCGACGACAGCTTCAGCTTGCGGGACTCCGGGCAGAAATCGCTGGTCGATCCCTTGTACTCCACGTGGAAGACCGCCTTGCCGGCCTCGACGAACGGAGTGAGCTCGGCGCACTCGCCGTACTGGGCGCATTCCTCGTTGACGGCGAAGTCGAAGTCGTTCAGCAGCTGGGGAATCTGCGGGAGATCGTTCTTGAGGCCCACCGGCAGGCCGCGGTCGTGCGCGATTTCCGAGATCATCCGGTTGTAGGCGAGCTGGTCGTGCGCGGTGAGCGGGAATCCGGTGTGGTTGTCGTAGCCCTCCACCAGGTCCGGCTCCACCGCGTCGAAGCCTTTGCCGCGGCACATGTCGAAGCGGCGTTCCATGATCGGGCGCAGCGTGGAGAGCTGCCGGATGTCCAGCCAGCGTTCGCCCTCCCAGCCGTTGGGCGCGCCGAGCAGGGCCTGCGGGAAGTCGCTCCGGTCGGGACGGAAGTCCTCCCAGGCGCCGACGTTGACGTAACAGATGACCTTGCGGCCGTCGCGGTGCAATCGGGCCACGTCCGCGGCGGAGTTCTCGAAGCCGTCGATGTCGTAGACGGACACGTCGGCGGCTGTCGGGTCGACCTTCCCGTCGAGCTGCCACTGCCAGGCCGCCCCCGGGCGCGGCTGCCAGCGCCCGCCGGTGGAGGAGCCGGCGGAAGGGTTGCCGGAAGACCCGGCGGAAGGCTTGCCGGAAGGCGTTCCGGAACATCCGGTCAGCGCCCCCGCCGCCAGGGTGGCCAGAAGTGTCGCGCAGATCAGTGCCGTGCTGTTTCTCATCGTTCCGTCCAGGTCAGGGCCGGGATCAACTGATATCAGGGGCGCGGCGGTCGTCCCGTCGCGGGTCCGCGGGCCGCGGCGCACCCGCACGTACCGGTGACTTTCACATCCCCGCCATCGCACCCTTCCCTGCCGTTCGGCGCCCTTGGAAAACTCCTTGCGCGCACGTCCCGTCACATTCCCGCCAGCCGTGTGCGTCACGACGAGAGGGGTACCTCAACCATGTCCGAGGTCAACCGGCGCCGATTCCTCCAACTCGCGGGCGCCACAACAGCGTTCACGGCCCTGTCGAGCAGCATCGCGCGTGCCTCCGCGCTCCCGGCCCACCACCGCACGGGGTCCATCGAGGATGTCGAGCACATCGTCGTGCTGATGCAGGAGAACCGATCCTTCGACCACTACTTCGGCTCCCTGCGCGGTGTGCGCGGCTTCGGCGACCCGCGCCCGGCCTCGCCCACGCCCGGCCGGACCGTGTGGCGCCAGTCCGACGGCACCAGGGACGTCCTGCCCTTCCACCCCGACGCCGACGACCTGGGCATGGCGTTCCTCCGGGACCTGCCGCACGGCTGGAACGACGGCCACGCGGCCTTCGCCGGGGGCAGATACGACAAGTGGGTGTCGGCCAAGTCGTCGACGACGATGGCGTACCTGACCCGCGACGACATCCCGTTCCACTACGCGCTCGCCGACGCCTTCACCATCTGCGACGCCTACCACTGCTCCTTCATCGGCTCCACCGACCCCAACCGCTACTACATGTGGACCGGTCACACCGGCAACGACGGCCTGGGCGGCGGCCCGGTCCTCGGCAACGACGAGGCCGGCTACGGCTGGACGACCTATCCCGAACGCCTGGAGCAGGCGGGCGTCTCCTGGAAGATCTACCAGGACGTCGGCGACGGCCTCGACGCGGCCGGCGGCTGGGGCTGGATATCCGACGCCTACCGTGGCAACTACGGCGACAACTCCCTTCTCTACTTCGACCAGTACCGTGACGCCAAGCCCGGCGAACCGCTCTACGACAAGGCCCGCACCGGCACCGACGCCCGCAAGGGCGAGGGCTTCTTCGACCAGCTCAGGGCCGACGTCACGGGCGGGAGACTGCCGCAGGTCTCCTGGATCGTCGCCCCCGAGGCGTTCACCGAGCACCCCAACTGGCCCGCCAACTACGGCGCCTGGTACATCGCCCAGGTCCTGGACGCCCTGACCGCCGACCCGGCCGTCTGGGCGCGGACGGCCCTGTTCATCACGTACGACGAGAACGACGGCTTCTTCGACCACCTGGTACCGCCCTTCCCGCCGGCCTCGGCCGCGCAGGGCAGGTCCACCGTCGACCCCGGCCCGGACGTCTTCAAGGGCGACAGCGGCCATGTCGCCGGCTCCTACGGCCTGGGCCAGCGGGTGCCGATGCTCGTCGTCTCGCCCTGGAGCAAGGGCGGTTACGCCTGCTCCGAGACCTTCGACCACACCTCGATCATCCGGTTCGTGGAGCGCCGCTTCGGGGTGCACGAGCCGAACATCTCGCCCTGGCGGCGGGCCGTCTGCGGCGACCTCACCTCGGCGTTCGACTTCTCCCGCGCCGACACCCGGCCGGTCGTCCTGCCGGACACCGACGGCTACCGGCCGCCGGACGGCAACCGTCACCCCGACTACGTGCCCACCCCGCCCGCCGATGCCGTACTGCCCCGGCAGGAATGCGGCTCGCGGCCGACCCGGCCGCTCAAGTACGCCCCGGTGGTGGACGGTTCGGCCGACCCGGACGCCGGGACGTTCACGCTCGCCTTCGCCTCCGGCGCCCGGGCGGGCGCGGCCTTCCTCGTCACCTCGGGCAACCGGACGGACGGCCCCTGGACCTACACCACCGAAGCCGGCAAGTCCGTCTCCGACGCCTGGAACACCGCGTACTCCGCGGGCTCGTACGATCTGACGGTGCACGGCCCGAACGGCTTCCTGCGCGCCTTCAAGGGGTCGGGCGCCGCCGCGGGCCCCGAAGTCACCGCCCGCCACCACGGCGACGCCGTCGAACTGACCCTCGCCAACAAGGGCTCGGCGACGGTGGAACTGAAGCTGGCCGACGGCTACGGCGGACGCGCGCGCACCCTCGAGGTGCGTCCCGGCGCCACGGTCCGGCACACCGTCGACCTGACCGCGAGCCGGCGTTGGTACGACCTCACGGTCACGTCCGCCACCGACGCGGCCTATGTGCGGCGATTCGCCGGACATGTGGAGAATGGTCGACCCGGTGTCAGCGACCCCGCCCTCGCCACCGGATGACCCGGCGCGCGGTCGTCGCGGACAGCCCTTTCCAGGGGCTGGTCAGGTCCCCGCATGTGCAGGGTAGTGTGCCCCGGTGACCACGCATTCGAACACACCTGCAGGCTGGTACCCGGATCCGCACGGGGCGTCCCAGACGCTCCGTTACTGGGACGGCGCGCAGTGGACCCAGCAGACCGCCCCCGACCAGAAGCAGGGCGGACAGGCCCCCGCGGCGCCGCACATTCCGCAGCAGGCCGACCCGCGCGTGCAGCAGCAGGTGCAGCAGGAAGCCGGGGTCGCCCCGAGCGGTCCCGGCGGCGGCACCTTGTTCTCCGAGCCGGTCCTGGTGGTGAACCAGAAGGCCAAGCTGATCGAGCTGACCAACGAGTACAAGGTCATGGATCAGAACGGCAACGCGCTCGGCTCGGTCGTCGAGGTCGGCCAGGGCGTGCTGCGGAAGATCCTGCGCTTCGTCTCCAGCCTCGACCAGTACCTCACCCACCGGCTGGAGATCCGGGACGCCCACGGCCGGCCCGTCCTGCGGCTCACCCGCCCGGCCAAGATATTCAAGTCCCGGGTGATCGTGGAGCGTGCGGACGGTCAGCCGGTCGGCGAGATCGTCCAGCAGAACATGATCGGCAAGATCAACTTCGCCATCAACGCCAACGGTCAGAAGATCGGTGCCATCAAGGCGGAGAACTGGCGCGCCTGGAACTTCGCGATCGTCGACCACGCGGAGAACGAGGTCGCCCGGATCACCAAGACCTGGGAGGGCCTGGCCAAGACCCTCTTCACGAGCGCGGACAACTACGTCCTCCAGATCCACTACCAGCTGCCCGAGCCGCTGCTGAGCCTCGTGGTCGCGACGGCCCTGACGGTCGACACGGCCCTGAAGCAGGACGCCAGGGGCCTCGGCTGACGCCGACGGCGGGGAACTCGCCCACGGACACACGGAATCCCGCGCGCCGCACCACTGCGGCGCGCGGGATTCCGTGTGTCTCGCCCCGGGTGTCCGGGTTCCCCGATGCGTGGTCACGTGCTCACAGCGGGGTCAGCTGTCCCGGACCCGGCGGGCGGGGCAGCAGCGCCGGTTCGGCCGACGCGGTCCTCGGCTCCAGCGCCAGCACCGCGGCCACGGGGTGGTCCTCGTCGACCGCCCCGACCGATTCGGCCGAGTCGTGGGCGGGGAGCGGGCCGGGTGCGTCGACCGGCGCGGGCGGCTCCGGTGCCGTACGCGACAGCAGGACGACACCCCACGCCGCCAGGCCGGCGCCGGCCAGCGCCAGCAGCACCCCCGGCGCCCCGCCCCGGAGGCGTTCGCCCAGCAGGGCGAGGCCGATCGTCGCGGCGGCCATCGGGTTGGCGAGCGTCACCACCGCCAGTGGCGCGCCCAGACCTCCCCGGTAGGCGGTCTGCGACAGCAGCAGCCCGCCGGCGGCGAAGGCCGCGACGAGCAGCGCCACCCCGATCACCTGCCAGCTCAGCACCCGGCCCGAGCGGTCGGTCGCGGCCACCGTCACCGTCTGGGTGAGTGCCGAGGCGACCCCGGAGGCGAAGCCGGACGCGGTCGCGTGCCGCAGGCCCGGCCGCGCGCCCGGACGGGACAGCAGTCCGATGAGCGCCGCTGTCGCCGCGGCGACCGCCAGTGCCTCGGGCGGGCTCAGGATCTCGTCGGGCGCGGACCCCGAGGCCATGACGAGGATCGCGGCCAGCCCGGCGAGGGTGTACGCGGTGCCGCGCCACTCGTCCGCGCTGACCCGGCGGCCCGCGAGCCGGGCACCCAGCGGCACCGCGGCGACCAGGGTGAGCGCGCCGAGCGGCTGCACCACGGTGAGCGGGCCGTACTTGAGGGCCACCACGTGCAGCAGGGCGGCGGCGGCGTTGAGCCCGACCGAACTCCACCAGGCGCCGCTGGCCAGCAGACGCAGCGTGCCGGATCCGGAGTCGGGTCCGGGGCCGGAGGTCCGGGAGGCGAGGCGTTCCTGGCCGACGGCCGCGGCCGCGTAGGCGACGGCGGAGAACAGCGACAGGACGACGGAGAGCAGGGTGGCGGTCATCGGACGCCCCCCGCAGGCGCGAGCGCCCCCGCAGGTGCGCGGTCCACGGTCGGTGCACGGTCCTGCGTCGGTACGAGTTCTTCCGGCGGTACGCGGTCCTGTGCCGGTACGCGGTCCTCGTGGACGTGTCCCGCGGTCGTGGCCGTCCGGTGCGGCGGGTGGATCAGGGCGAGCGCCAGGCAGAGCAGGGCGCCGGCCGTGATCGCGTCCAGCCAGTAGTGGTTCGCCGTGCCGACGATCACCAGCAGGGTCAGCAGCGGATGCAGCAGCCAGAGCGGGCGCCAGGGTGAGCGGGTCGAGGCGATCAGGCCGATCGCGACCATCAGCGCCCAGCCGAAGTGCAGCGAGGGCATCGCGGCGTACTGGTTGGAGAGGTGGTCGCTCGACGGAGGGCCGTACACGGAAGGCCCGTACACCTGTGCGGTGTCGACGAGTCCCGTCGCCGCGAGCATCCGCGGCGGGGCCAGCGGGAACGTGAGATGCAGGACCAGGGCGGCCGCGGTGAGCGCGGCCAGGACCCGGCGGGCCCAGACGTAGTGGGCGGGGCGGCGCAGATAGAGCCAGACCAGGAAGGCCACGGTGGCGGGGAAGTGGACGGTCGCGTAGTAGGTGTTCGCGAGGTGCGCCAGGGCTTCCCGGTGCAGCAGCGGGGCCTGGACGAGGCCCTCGCCGGGCAGGTGGACCGCCCGCTCCAGGTCCCACACGTGCCGGGCGTCGCGGAAGGCCTCGCCGGTGTGGCCGCTCGCCAGCTGCCTGCCGAGCTTGTAGACGAGGAAGAGTCCTGCGACGAGCAGGAACTCACGGACGAGCGGTGGCCGCGCTGTCGCGTCGGACTCCGCTTCTTCAGGCTCGGTTCGGTTCATCCCCCCGGCCCCCTTGCTGACGATGGTGCGTGCGCGCTGCGGCGAGCTCGGTGCCCGTCTCTCTGCGTACGCGTATGTGTATAAGGCAACGACACGCCGCCGTACCGATACGGTAGTGTACCGATACGTTGGTGTACCGGTACACTGACGTATCGATTGCATGCGACACACTGGAGAAGGGCCCGTCGGGCCTGTCGGACAGCAGTGAGGGGAAATGCCGATGACGTCGCAGGCCGCGGACGGACCGGAGACGGTCGTCGCCTCGCGCCGCTCCAAGCTCACCCGCGAGCGTGAGCAGGAGTTCTTCGACGCCGTCCTGGAACAGATCCGTGAATGCGGCTACGACTCCGTCACCATGGAGGGCGTCGCCGTGAGCACCCGGTGCAGCAAGTCCACGCTCTACCGGCAGTGGGGGACGAAGCCCCACTTCGTGGCGGCGGCGCTGCGCTCCACCCGACAGGCGCGCTTCGTCGGCATCGACACCGGAACGCTCGCCGACGACCTGCGCGCGGTGGCGCGGGCCGCGGGCGACTGGTCGGGCAAGGACACCAGACTGCTCCAGGCGCTCGGCCACGCCGTCATGCAGGACCTCGAACTCCAGAAGGCGCTGCGCGAGGCGCTCGTGGAGCCCGAGATCGCCGAGTTGGAGCGCATCCTCCGGCGCGGGGTCGAGCGCGGCGAGGTCGCGGCCGGCCATCCGGCGCTGGCCTACGTGCCCGCCATGATGTTCGGCGTCCTGCGGGTACGGCCCGTGCTGGTGGGCGAGTACGCCGACGGGGACTACCTCGTCGGGTTCGTGGAGGCCGCCGTGCTGCCGGCACTCGGCCTCGCCTGATACTCAGGCCGCCGTCCTCGGGATGACCGGACGGTGACCTGCTCGCGCCGCACCGTGGGGACGGGGGCGGCGCGCACCCCCCGGCCGGGTGGGGTTCCTCTTGAGCGGAGAGGTTCCCCACCCGGCCGACCGGCTTCTCGGGGCCGGTCAGACGTTCTGACCGCTGCCACTGCCGGTCGACACCTTGATGCCCGCGGTGATCTCGTCGATGACCGAGACCTTCTGGTCCGTGTCGACACCGAAGCGGACCACGGCGATCCGCGCGGGGTTCGCCGGAGAGGGGAACGCCAGCGACTCGACATAGCCGTCGGCACCCTTGCTCGTGACCGCCTTCCAGCGGACCAGATAGCCCTTCTGCCCGGCCACCGTCACCGCCTTGGAGGCCAGCACCTGATGCGAGGTGATCTTGCCGTAGGTGGTGCCGCCGTAGGACTCCTCGGCGTTCGTGGCGATGTCCGCCTTGGCGACCGCCTCCGCGGTCGAGCCCTTGGTGCCCAGGGCGATGGCGGGGGCCGAGTAGGCGCCGCCCTTGGTGCACTTCTGGGAGGTGTCGCCGGGGCAGGCGTACGAGTTGTTCGACGTGACCTGCGCGCCGACGCTGATCTCCTGGCCGTACCAGTCGTCCGGTATGGGGATGCTGATCCCGCTCACCGCGTCGGTGACCGAGCCGCTCTTGATCTTCGGCGCCTCCGACCGGTCGGGCGCGGGCGACTGTCCGCCGTCGCCCGAGCCACCGTCGCCGCCGGAGCCCCCTGGGCCGCCCGGACCACCCTGGCCGCCCGACTCGCCGAAGGGGCCGCCCTGCCCGCCGGAGCCGTTCTGGCCGCCCTGGCCCTGCCGTGCGTCGTCCGTGCCGCCGCCACCGTCGTCCTTGGTCAGCGCGAACACGCCGATGCCGATGCTGGCGAGCACCGCCACCGCGACGCCGACGGCTATGCCGGTCCGCAGCCCGCGCCGCCGGCCGTCCGTCGGCGGCTGCGCGGGGTAGCCGGGATATCCGGGGTAGCCGGGATATCCCGGCTGTGTGGGATAGGAGGAGTCGGGCGAGACGTACGGCTGCGTACCCTCGGGCGACACCTGCATCGGCGGACCCCAGCCGGCGGCCTCTCCCGCGGGGCGGGTCTGGTCCGTCCACGTCTTGCCGTCCCACCAGCGCTCGGTGGGGGGACCATCACTTTTCTGCCCGGGGTCGGGGTACCACCCGGGAGGAGTCACCTGCGTCATGCCCCCACCGTATGAGGCGTCGGTGAAAGAGGGATGAGAGGGATCCCGTCTTCGCTTCCGCGCCCCCTTTCCGCCACCCCCCGGCGTGCCCCGAGCCACCCCCGGCCCGCCACCGGGTCACCCGCCCCCGGCGTGCCACCGGGCCGTCCCCGCGGCGCGTCCCCGGACCACCGGGCCCGGTGCGCCACCGGGCCACCCGTTCCCCGCGCGTCCCGCACCACCCCCCTCGCGGCGCGCCCCCGGATCGCCGGGCCCGGCGCGCCACCCGACCACCCGCCCCCGGCGCGCCACCGGACCACCCCTCGCCGCGCCACCGAACCGCCACCCCGGCCGGCCCCCGCCCACGTGAGTTCACCGTCAATTCGCTTTTTCCGCAACGCCGTTGACGCTCGGCAGTCGTCCCGCACGGGACCCCGCGTCGTCCCGGCGTACCTGCCGTCACCCTTGACGGCAAGAGGTGCGCGGACCGGCCTCCGGTTCGCGGGCGGGGCGGCTACGCTCGAGGTCTGTACGTCGTTCGGGCGACTTCGGGAGGTAGCGGGATGACGGAGGCCAGGCCCGGGTCGGCCGCCTCGGCTTCCCTGTGGGAGCGCGACGAGGAAGTCGCCGCCATCGCTCGCGCGGTGGAGACCCTGTGCGCCGACCGGTCCTCCGCGGGGAGCCTGGTGGTGCTGCGGGGCGAGGCGGGCCTCGGCAAGACCGCGCTGCTGGCCGAGACGCGTCGTATCGCCGAGGCCCGTGGCTGCACCGTGTGGTCCGCGCGTGGCGGTGAGACCCTGAGGTCCGTCCCCTTCAACGTCGTAAGGCAGTTGCTCCGGCCCGCCCTGATGTCGCTGCTGCCGGAGGAGGCTCGCGAGTACCTCGGCGACTGGTACGACGTCGCGGGCCCCGCCCTCGGCATCACGGAGCCCGGCGAGCGCCACGCCGACCCGCAGGGCGTCTGCGACGGACTCGTCGCCGCCGTGCGCCGGCTGGCCGGGCGGGACTGGCCGCTCGTCCTGCTGATCGACGACCTCCACTGGGCGGACCAGGAGACCCTGCGCTGGCTCAGCGCCTTCACCGAGCACCTCGACGACCTTTCCGTCCTGGTCGTCGTGGCCCGCAGGCCCGGCGGGGTCGGCGGCGAGAGCGCCCGCCTCCTGGACGGCATCGCCGCGGTGGGCGGCCCCGTCACCCAGCTGAGCGCCCTGACCCCGGACGCGGTGGCCGGTCTCACCCGGGCCGCGCTCGGTCCGCACGCCGACGCCCCGTTCTGCCGGGAGGTGTGGGCCGTCACCGGCGGCAATCCCTACGAGACGATCGAACTCCTCGTCAAGGTGCGGAACAGCGAGCTGGAGCCGACCGAGTCCTCGGCCGGCGAACTGCGCGCCCTGAACCGCTCGGCCCGCGGCGGTGGCCTCGTCGCCCGCCTGGAACAACTCGGCATCGACGCCACCCGGTTCGCCTGGGCCGCCGCCATCCTCGGCAGCGGCATCTCGGTGGAACTCGTGGCCCGGCTCGCCGCGATGCGCCACGACGAAGCCGTGCGCTGCGCCCGACTGCTGTGCGACGCCCGCTTCCTGACCGAACCGGACCCCAGCGCGGGCCCGGTGGCGGTGGGGGAACTCCAGTTCCTCCACCCGCTGATCGCCTCCGCCGTCTACAACTCCATCCCGGACGCGCTGCGCACCGCCATGCACGGCATCGCCGCCCAGGTCGTCACCGACTCGGGGCGGGGAGCGGCCGCCGCGGCACGCCATCTGCTCCAGGTCCATCCGGACGACGACGAGGAACTCGTCGAGCAGTTGCGGGAGGCCGCCCGCGAGCATCTGTCCGTCGGCGCCCCGGACGCGGCCCGCGCCTGCCTCGAACGGGCCCTGCTGGAACCGCCCCGGCCCGAGGTGCACGCCCGGGTGCTGTACGAACTGGGCTGCGCCGCCCTGCTGACCGCGCCCGCCCGGACCATCGGCCATCTGCGGACCGCCCTCGGCATGCCGGGCCTGGGCGGTGTCGAACGCGTCGACGCCGTCGTCCGCCTCTCCCAGGCGCTGCTCCACAACGACCAGTTGGAGGAGGCGGTCCGCACCGTCGAGGCGGAGGCCGCCCGGCAGGGGGCCGGACCCGCCCGGATGCGGTTGCAGGCCGTGCAGTACATGTGGGAGGGCGTCTTCGGCGAGACGACCTCACCGGGCCGGTCGGAGCGCCTCGCCGAGCTCGCCCGCACCTGCGCCGGCCGCGACAACTCCGAGCGCGCCGTGCTGATCCTGCGCGCCTTCGACCTCATGTCACACGGCGGGAACGCCGAGGAGGTCGTGGAGTTCGCCGACCGCGCCCTCGTCAACGGCCGCCTCGCGCCGGGCCTCGGCTGGACCGACAGCGAGTGGGGCGTCGAACTGCTGATGATGCTGGGCAGTTCGTACGTCTACGCCGACCGCCTCGACCGGGCCGAGAGCCTGTTCGCCGAGGCGCTGCGCGTCTACACCACGGCCGGCTGGAGCGGCGGCCATCTCGCCCTGGCCAACGCGTTCGTCGGGCTCGCCTACCGCAGACAGGGCCGCCTCAGGGACGCGGAGACCATCCTGCGCGAGTCGTTGCGGCTGGCCGAGCGGGTCGGCCGTGGTCTGCCCCTGTACTGGTCGGCGTCCTGCGGGCTCGTCGACACGCTGCTGGCCCGCGGCCACGTCCAGGAGGCCTGGGCGGTCGCCGAACGCTACGGCTTCGCCCCGCCGTACCCGTCGACCATCGTGCTGCCCGACCCGCGCTCCGTACGCGGCCGCCTGCTGCTGGCCGTCGGCCGCACCAAGGACGGGGTCAACGAGCTGGAGGCGGCCGAGAAGGCGGCCGCCGCCCGCGGCGGCCACAACCCGGTGCTCGCGCCGTGGACGGTCGACCTGGCCAGGGCGCTGGCCGTCGAGGATCCCGTCCGGGCCGGACGGCTCGCCGCCGACGCGCGCCGCCAGGCCGAACGCCTCGGCACGGACACCGCCATCGGCGAGGCCCTGCGCTGTGCCGCCGCCCTGGAGACCGGACAGCGCGCGGTGCGGCTGGCCGGCCAGGCGGCCGCCTACCTGGAGTCCTCGCCGTGCCAGTACGAACACGCGGCCGCCCGGGTCGAGTACGGCAGCGCCGCCCGCTCCGTCGCCGACCTCAACCGGGGCCTGGCACTGGCCCGTTCGTGCGGCGCCGACGGTCTGGTGCGACAGGCGCGCGCGGCCCTGGACACGGCCCGCGGCCCGCGCTGAGGCCGGGTGCCGCGACCGGGCCCCCCGGGGGAAGGATCCCGACGGGCGGCCCCCCGGGACCAGGGCCGTCAGAGCCACCCGCCGCGTCGCCCCGGGGCCGCGGCCGTCACCTCACCGCCGCCCCGCCTCGGCGCCACGGCCGTCGGGAGGCTCACTCGCCGCCCCGTTCCTCCTCGGCCAGCACCCGCTGGGCCGTGGCGAACGCCGAGTTCGCGGCCGGGACCCCGCAGTACACGGCCGTCTGCAACAGCACCGCGCCGATCTCCTCGGGGCTGAGCCCGTTGCGCCGCGCCGCCCGGACGTGCATGGCCAGCTCCTCGTAGTGGCCGTGCGCCACCAGCGCCGTCAGCGTGATCATGCTGCGTTCGCGGCGGCTGAGCGTCGGATCGGTCCAGATCTCCCCCCACGCGTAGCGCGAGATGAAGTCCTGGAAGCGTGCCGTGAACGGCGTCTGCCGGGCCTGCGCGCGGTCCACGTGCGCGTCGCCGAGGACCTCGCGCCGGACCTCCATCCCGCGCCGGGCGGCTCCGCCGAGGTGCGCCCGCAGCGCCGTCAGCACGGCCTCCGGGCACTGCGCGGGCGCCAGGTGCGAGGCGCCGGGCAGTTCGACGAGCGTGGCCTGCGGCACCGCGTCGGCGATCTCCCGCAGATGCGCGGGCGGGGTCGCCGGGTCCTGGCGGCCGGCGATCAGCAGGGTGCGCACGGAGATCTCGCCGAGCCGGTCCCGCAGGTCGAACGCGGCCAGCGCGTCGCAGCAGGCGGCGTACGCCCCCGGGTCGGCCTCCCGGTGGTCCCGGACCAGCCGGGGCACACTGAACCCGGGGGTGAACCAGCGGGCGTCCGCGCTCCCGGCGAGCCCGGCCAGTCCCTCGCGCCGCACCAGCGCGGCCCGTTCCTGCCACGGTCGCGCGCTGTTGAAGTGCGCCGAGGAGCAGATCACGGCCAGCGACGAGACCCGCTCGGGGTGGCGCAGGGCGAGGTGCAGGCCCACCGCGCCGCCGAGCGACACCCCCGCGTACCCGAACCGCTCGATCCCGAGCGAGTCGGCGAGCGCGAGCACCAGGTCGGCGAGGTCCCCGACGGTGGCGCCGGGGCCGATCAGGTCCGGCGCGCTGCCGCCGTGCCCGGGCAGGTCGAAGCGGACCACGCGGTGGGCGGCCGACAGCTCGGGCGCCACCTTGTCCCACAGTGCGTACGACGTGCCGAGGGACGGTCCCAGCAGCAGCGGGGGAGCGGAAGCGGGCCCCTCGGCCAGGTGGTTGAGGAGTGTGGCGGTCAACGTCGCTCCAGACAACGGTCGGTGAGGGCTCCGGAGGCGCCGGTGTAACGGGTGGGATCGGCCGCGTCGGTGAGCCCGATCCCTTTCGACTCCGGTTCCTCCGAGAGGAGTTCGGCCAGCGGGCGGCCTTCGGTGTGGGTGCGCCGGGCGAGGTCGGTTAGCAGCTCCTTGGCGCGGGCCCGGCCGAGCACCCCGGCCAGCTCGGCCGACAGCCGCTCGGAGACGATCAACCCGTGGGTGAGGTCGAGGTGTTCGCGCATGACGTCCGGGTGCACCCGCAGTCCCTCGGCGAGTTCGGCGGCGTCCCGGGCTGCGCCCCCGACCAGCCGCAGCAGCTCCCGCAGCGGCTCCCACTCCGCGTGCCAGGCGCCGGCCGGCCGCTCGTCCTCGGCGACCAGCGCCCCGTGGAGCGTGGCCGCGAGCTGGGGCGCCCGCCGGGCAGCCGCCACGATCAGGGTCGACCGTACGGGGTTGGCCTTGTGCGGCATGGCCGACGAACCTCCGCCGCCGCCCTCCGCGACCTCGCCGATCTCGGTGCGGGTCAGGGTGAGCACGTCCACGGCGGTCTTGCCCAGCGCCCCGGCCGTGAAGGCCAGGGCCCCGGCCAGGTCGGCGATCGGGGTGCGCAGTGTGTGCCAGGGCAACAGCGGTTCCCTGAGCCCGAGTTCGCGGGCGTAGGCGGCGGGCAGGGCGAGCGGGTCGGCGGCGCCGTACACCGAGAAGGCCGCGAGGGTCCCGGCCGCGCCGCCGAGCTGGGCGGGCAGCGTGTCGCGTACGGCGGTCAGCCGGTCGCGCGCGTCGAGCACCAGCGACCGCCAGCCGGCCGCCTTCAGTCCGAACGTCGTCGGCACGGCGTGCTGGGTGAGCGTCCGCCCCGGCATCGCGGTGTCCCGGTGCGCGGCGGCCAGCGCGGCCAACGCCCGCTCGGTACGGGCGAGATCGTCGAGGACCGGGCCGAGCGTGCGCACGGCCACCAGCATCGTCGCCGTGTCCATGATGTCCTGGCTGGTCGCGCCCCGGTGGACGTACGGACCGTGCTCCGGGCCGACCGCCTTCGTCAGGTCGGCGACCAGCGGGATCACCGGGTTCCCGCCGGTCCGGGCGCGCAGGGCCAGATCGTGCACGTCGAAGCCGGCGCCCGCGGCCGCCTCGGTCACCGCCGTCGCCGCCGCGGCCGGGGCCAGGCCCAGCGCCGCCTGTGCCCGGGTCAGCGCGGCCTCCGCGTCCAGCAGCGCCCGCAGAAAGGCGCGGTCGCCGGTCGCGGACGCGGCGGGGGAGCCCGCCCACCCGGGGGCGAGCAGGCCGGTGTCGGGTTCGGCAGCTGTCACTGGAACTCCAGGAAGACCGTCTCGCCTTCGCCCTGAAGGCGGATGTCGAAACGGTACGTGCCGTCGCCCCCGTCACGGGCGATCAGCGTGTCGCGGCGCTCCTCGGCCAGCCCCGCCAGCAGCGGGTCCGCGGCGAGCGCCGCATGGTCGCCCGGCAGGTAGATCCGGGTGAACAGGTGGACGAGCAGCCCCCGCGCGAAGACGCACACACTGAGATACGGCGCGCTGCGCCCGCGTGCGCCGGGGCGCAGGGTGCGCGCGTACCAGTGTCCGTCGGCGTCGGTCTGGATCCGGCCCCAGCCGGTGAACTGCACGCCGTTGCGGCCCAGGTGGCCGCCGGTCGCGGGATCGCGCCGCATCGATCCGTCCACCGTCGGCACCCGGCCGTCCGGGCCGGGTCCCCACAGTTCCACGAGGGCGTCGGGCAGCGGGTTGCCCTCACCGTCGTACACGTACCCCTGGACGGTGACGGTGTCCGGGTGGCCCACCGGGGCGATGTCGCCGCCGCCCGGGAACGGCAGCGCGTAGCCGTAGAACGGGCCCACGGTGTGCGACGGCGTGGGCAGCACGCTCTCCGGCCTGCTGGTGTCGATCTTCGTCATGTCCGGTCAGCGCCCTTCTTCGATCCAGGTGGCGTTCGGTCCGTCGAGGACCAGGTCCCAGTGGTAGCCGAGCGAGAACTCCGGCACGGACAGACCGTGGTCGTACGTCGCGATCAGCCGCTGCCGGGCGGCGTCGTCCGTCACGGACTGCAGGATCGGGTCGTAGGGGAAGAGCGGGTCGTTCGGGAAGTACATCTGCGTCACCAGCCGCTGGGTGAACGCCGAGCCGAACACCGAGAAGTGGATGTGCGCCGGGCGCCAGGCGTTGACGTGGTTGCGCCACGGGTACGGGCCCGGCTGGATCGTGGTGAAGCGGTAGTGGCCGGAGTCGTCGGTGAGCGTGCGGCCCACGCCGGTGAAGTTGGGGTCCAGCGGGGCGTCGTGCTGCTCGCGCCGGTGGGCGTAGCGGCCGGCCGAGTTCGCCTGCCAGATCTCCACGAGCTGGCCGCGCACCGGACGCCCGTCGCGGTCCAGCAGCCGTCCGGAGACGGTGATCCGCTCGCCGATCGGCTCGCCGCGGTGGTGCCGGGTGAGGTCGTTGTCGATCTCGGTGACGTCACGCTCGCCGAAGGCGGGGGAGCGCAGCTCCACCAGCTCCGGGTCCTGGGTCACGTCGATGGTGACCGGCGGCTGCTTCGGGTGCCGCAGCACCGAGGAGCGGTACGGCGCGTAGTCCCGTCGTGGCTGGTGCTCCACGGGCGCGCCGCCGGCGAGCCGCTTCTCGTAGGCGGCGCGTTCGGCCGCGATCTCCTGGTCGATGTCCTGCTGGGTGAGAGCCATGGGGGTCCTAGCGGTTCCTAGATAGTCAGCGCACTGAGTATTTCGGTGGGGGTTCCCTCACGCTGTCACCGGTGGGCTCGGGCGTCAAGACCCGCGAGAAATACGTGGTCAGTACCTGTCCCACTCCCAGGCAGTGTCCGATTCGGTCGCGTATTGTTCAGTGCACCTACGAATTACGACCGCTGACTACGACCACGGGAGCGCACATGGCCGCGGTGGACCTCACCACCCACCCCGGGCACCTGGCCCGGCGGCTCCAGCAGGCCCACCACCTGCTGTGGAACACGATGGTCTCCGAGGAGATCACCTCTCCGCAGTTCGCCGTGCTCAACACGCTGGTCGCCGAGCCCGGCCTCGACCAGCGCACCGTGGGGGAGCGGGTGGGGCTGGACCGGTCCACCATCGCCGAGGTGGTCAGCCGGCTCGGCCGGCGCGGGCTGCTGGACAAGGTCCGCGACCCGCAGGACGGCCGCCGCTCCCTGCTGCGCCTCACGGACGACGGCCTGCGCACCCACCGCAGGCTGGCCGTCCGCACCGCCCGGATGAACCAGGTCTTCCTCGCCCCGCTCTCCGCCGCGGAGCAGACGCAGTTCTTCGAGCTGATCCGCCGGGTCTCGGACGCGGCCGAGGGGCTGCGCAACCCGGCGGAGCCCCTGGCCGGTCAGACCTGATCACGCCTTGGCCAGCACCACCCACACCTGGCCCTTCGCGAAGTTCACCGGCGAGCCGTCCGGGGTCGTGAACGTCGTGCCCGCGGCGGCCGTCGGCCGCGCCCAGCGGACGTCGTAGCCGCGTCCGTCGCGCAGCACCTCCGCCTTCCCGGCCCCCACCGTCTCGGTGTACGGCGTGTAGTTGCCCAGCACGTCGTGGTAGCCGGACCTGCGGATCTTCACGTACTGCACGACGACCGTCGCGGGCGCCAGCCGCCGGCCCGCGGCGGTCACCGTCGGCGTCCCGTCCTGGGTGACCAGCCAGCGGTGCCGGTCCGCGGACCAGGTGAAGGTGACGCGGGCGGCGGGGTAGCGGACGGTGCGGGTGGTGCGGGGACGCCCGCCCTCGGGCGCGGCGCCGTACCGGAAGCCGGTGGTCAGCGCCTCGGGACCCGGCGCCGAGTGCATCAGCTTCGACGGTCGCAGATACAGGTTGTGGGGTGCGACGTGGTCGCCGCCCCGGAAGTAGGCGCCGGGCACCCGGTCCGCCGGCTCGGCGCGCAGCGGCGCGCGGTCGATCAGTGGCAGCAGCTTCCCCTGCGCGCCCGAGAACGCGAGCGTCGGCCGGTCGAACTGGCCCAGCAGTTCCAGGTCGGACTCGCGGGCGCTGCGCACCGGACCGATCACCTCCGGCAACCTGGTGGCGTACACGGCCATCAGCCGGCTCAGCCCGCCCTCGACCTGCTCGACGTACACGACGTCCGCGGAGTCCAGCCCGCGCTGCGGCCGGGCCGCGGAAACGTTGTCGATCTTCACCGCGAGCACCGATCCGCTGCTCGTCCGGGTCGGGGCGGCGGAGGGGCTGGGCGTGGCGGGTGTGCTGTGCGCCGACGGCCGTGCCCGGCCCCGCTCGTCGTCGCCCGGACGGTGCGACGTCGTACAGCCCGCCGTCCACGCGGCCACCACCGCGGTGACCAGCAGCGCCGCGGTCGTCGCGGCCCCCCGTGTGCGCGTTCTTCGTCCCTTGCCCAACGTCGCCACCCCGTTCTGTGCCCATGCTTGTGCGTTCAACGTCTTTTGATGCCTCTACCCGCTCGGCACCGATCGCGTGCGTCCGCCGCGCCGCGTGATCCGGCGGCGACCGGTCCGGAAGGCGCGCGGGCCCGGGTCGCGGTTCGGCTCCGGGCCCAGGGGTACCCGGCAGGTCACCGCTGTGGCGGACACACCCCGGCGCCGGAGGGAGCGCGGCACGATGAGGGCAGTGACTTGGCAGGGCAGACGCGACGTGCGGGTGGAGGACGTGCCCGACCCGACCATCCAGGAACCGACGGACGCCGTCATCCGCATCACCTCCAGCGGTCTGTGCGGCTCCGACCTGCATCTCTACGAGGTGCTCACCCCGTTCATGACACCGGGCGACATCCTCGGCCATGAACCCATGGGCATCGTGGAGGAGGTCGGCGCGGGGGTGCCGGACCTGGCGGCCGGTGACCGGGTGGTGGTGCCGTTCCAGATCGCCTGCGGCAACTGCTGGATGTGCCTGGAGGGACTGCCGACCCAGTGCGAGACCACCCAGTGCACCGGCGAGGGCATGGGCGCGGCCCTGTTCGGCTACACCCGCCTCTACGGCGCGGTGCCGGGCGCCCAGGCCGAGTACCTCAGGGTGCCGCAGGCGCAGTTCGGCCCGATCAAGGTTCCGGAGGGACCGCCCGACGACCGGTTCGTCTATCTGTCCGACGTCCTGCCCACCGCCTGGCAGGCGGTCGCCTACGCGGGACTCAAGCCGGGCGCCGACATCGCGGTGCTCGGCCTCGGGCCCGTCGGCGAGATGGCCTGCCGGGTGGCCCAGGTACGTGGCGCCGGACGGGTGTTCGGCGTGGACCTGGTCACGCGGCGGCTGATGCGGGCACGCGAGCGGGGCGTGGAGACCTTCGACCTCAGGGAGTTCGACAGCGAGAAGGAACTGCTCACCGCGATCCGCGACCGGACCGCCGGCCGGGGCCCCGACGCCGTCATCGACGCGGTCGGCACGGAGGCGCACGGCAGCGCGGTCGCCCGGCTGGCCCAGCAGGCCTCGACGATGCTGCCCCGCAGGCTGAGCGGTCCGCTCGCCGAGCACTTCGCCGTGGACCGGCTCGCCGCCTTCCACACGGCCATCGAACTCGTGCGCCGCGGCGGCACGATCTCGATCGTGGGCGTGTACGGCGGCACGGCCGACCCGGTCCCGATGCTCACCCTGTTCGACAAGCAGGTCCAGATCAGGATGGGCCAGGCCAACGTCCGCCGGTGGAGCGACGAGATCATGCCGTACCTGACGGACGAGGACCCGCTGGGCGTCGACGACTTCGCCACCCACCGGCTGCCGCTGGGCGAGGCACCCGAGGCGTACGAGATGTTCCAGCGCAAGGAGGACGGCGCCGTCAAGATCCTCATGCACCCGTGAGGATCCACGCGAGGCCGTGCCGGGGCGCGTCCCGGGTCCGGCTCGGGCCGGTGCCTGGACGCGCTTCGGGTTCGGCTCGGTCCGCTGCCGGGACGTGCCGTTCGGCTCGGTCCGTTGCCGGGGCGCACCCCGGGTCCGGCTCAGGCCGGTGACCCGAGGACCTCCGCGAGGTCGTAGCGCACCGGTTCCCTCAGTTGCGCGTACGTGCAGCTCTCCGGCGTACGGTCCGGGCGCCAGCGGCGGAAGCGGGCGGTGTGCCGGAAACGCGTCCCGTTCTCCATGTGGTCGTACGCCACCTCGGCCACCCGTTCCGGCCGCACCGGCACCCAGGACGGGTCCTTCCTGCCCGACCAGCGGCTGGGCGCGCCGGGCAGCCGGGCCGTGTCGTGCGCGGTCTCGTCCGACCAGGCGGCCCACGGATGCCCCTGGACGTCCGTGAGCCGCAGCGGCTCCAGCTCCTCCACCAGCTCGGCGCGCCGCTTCGTCGTGAAGGCCGCGCAGACGCCGACGTGCTGGAGGACGCCCCGGTCGTCGTACAGGCCCAGCAGCAGCGAGCCCACGACGGGACCGCTCTTGTGGAACCGGTAGCCGGCGACGACCACGTCCGCCGTCCGCTCGTGCTTGATCTTGAACATGGCCCGCTCGTCCTGTCGGTAGCGCAGCGTCAGCGGCTTGGCGATCACACCGTCCAGACCGGCCCCCTCGTACTGTTCGAACCATCGCTGTGCCACCTCGACGTCCGTGGTCGCGGGCGCCAGGTGCACCGGCGCCGTCACCCCGGCCAGCGCCCCGGTCAGCAGGGCCCGCCGGTCGGTCAGCGGCAGGTCGACCAGCGACTCGTCGGCGAGCGCCAGCAGGTCGAACGCGACGAAGGAGGCGGGGGTCCGCTCGGCGAGCGTGCGCACCCGGGAGGCGGCCGGATGGATGCGCTCACCGAGCGCGTCGAAGTCGAGCCGGCCCTCCCGGACGATCACGATCTCCCCGTCGACCACGCACCGCTCGGGCAGCCGCTCCGCCAGCGCCTCGACCAGCTCGGGGAAGTACCTGGTCAGCGACCTGCCGGTGCGGCTGCCCAGTTCGACCTCGGTGCCGTCACGGAACACGATCGCCCGGAAGCCGTCCCACTTCGCCTCGTACTGCATGTCCGGCGGGATCCTGGCCACCGACTTGGCGAGCATCGGCTTCACGGGCGGCATGACAGGCAGATCCATGCTCCGATCCTGTGCGCACACATCACCTCACGCCCGGTGTGCGGGGCGGTGGCGGTCGGCCTACCGTGGCCGCATGGGTGACGCGGTGGAACTGGCAGCGGGCGGCCGGACCGTACGGCTGTCCAGCCCCGACAAGATCTTCTTTCCCGAGCGCGGCTACACCAAGCTGGACCTCGCCCAGTACTACCGGGCCGTCGCGCCCGGCATCCTGCGCGCCCTGCGCAACCGCCCCACCACTCTGGAGCGCTACCCCGACGGGGTGACGGGCGAGTCCTTCTTCCAGAAACGGGCCCCGAAGAACATGCCCGACTGGATCCCGACCGCCCGCATCACCTTCCCCAGCGGCCGCAGCGCGGACGAGATGTGCCCCACGGAGGAGGCCGCCGTCCTGTGGGCCGCCCAGTACGGCACGCTCACCTTCCATCCCTGGCCGGTGCGCCGGGACGACGTCGACCACCCCGACGAACTCCGTATCGACCTCGACCCGCAGCCCGGCACCGACTACGACGACGCCGTCCACGCCGCCCACGAACTGCGCGCCGTCCTCGACCAGTACGGCGGCCTGCGTGGCTGGCCCAAGACCTCCGGCGGCCGGGGACTGCACGTCTTCGTGCCCATCGAACCCCGCTGGACCTTCACCCAGGTCCGGCGGGCCGCGATCGCCGTCGGACGGGAGCTGGAGCGCCGGATGCCCGACCGGGTGACGGTCGAGTGGTGGAAGGAGGAGCGCGGTGAGCGCATCTTCCTGGACTACAACCAGACGGCCCGGGACCGCACGATCGCCTCCGCCTACTCCGTACGGCCGCGTCCGGACGCCCCCGTCTCCGCCCCCCTGCGCTGGGAGGAGGTCGGTGAGGCGCACCCCCGGGACTTCGACCTCGTGACGATGCCCGCCCGCTTCGCCGAACTCGGCGACGTGCACGCCGACATGGACGACCACGCGTTCTCGCTGGAGGCCCTCCTCGACCTGGCGGCGAAGGACGAACGCGACCACGGCCTCGCCGACCTGCCGTACCCGCCGGAGTACCCGAAGATGCCGGGCGAACCCAAACGGGTCCAGCCGAGCCGGGCCCGGCACGAGGAGCGGGGCGAGACGTGAGCACTCGGCCGGGGTGCAGCGAGAGCGCTCTCACCGATCTCCGGGGCCGGGGCTATCCTGATCCGCAATCGACGGTGAGGAGTCCCGAGATGACCGAGACAACCGCCCGTCCCACGCTGGAGGCGGTGGCCGCGCGGGCCGGCGTCTCCCGGGCCACCGTCTCCCGGGTGGTCAACGGCGGCGACGGGGTGCGCGAACCCCTCGTCGAGCGGGTCAGACGGGCGGTGGACGAACTCGGATACGTCCCCAACCAGGCCGCCCGCAGCCTGGTGACCAAACGGCACGACGCGATCGCCGTGGTCATCGCCGAGCCGGAGACCCGCGTCTTCGCCGACCCCTTCTTCGCCCTGCAACTGCGCGGCATCAGCAAGGAGCTGACGGTCCACGACAGCCAGCTCGTCCTGCTGCTCACCGAGGGCCGCGACGACCACGCCCGCGTCGGCCGCTACCTCGCCGGTGGCCATGTCGACGGGGCGCTGGTGTTCTCGCTGCACCTCGACGACCCGCTGCCCGGACTGATCCAGGGCGCCGGAGTGCCGACCGTGTTCGGCGGCCGCCCCGGCTGGAGCGACGGCGCACCCGGTCCGGTCTACGTCGACAGCGACAACCGGGGCGGCGCCCGGGCGGCCGTGCGCCACCTCGTCGGGCTCGGCCGGACCCGGATCGCGCACATCGCGGGCGCCCTCGACCAGACGTCCGCGGTGGACCGGCTCGACGGCTTCCGGGACGTCATGCCGGACGCCGACCCGAGGATGGTCGTCGAGAGCGACTTCACCCCGGCCGGCGGTGAACGCGCGATGCGTGAACTCCTCGACCGCTGCCCCGACCTGGACGGCGTGTTCGCGGCCAACGACCTCACCGCCGCGGGCGCCCTGCGCGTCCTGCGCGAACGCGGACGGCGGGTGCCCGAGGACGTCGCCGTGATCGGCTTCGACGACATGCTGCCCGTCGCCGAGCAGACCGACCCGCCGCTGACCACGATCCGCCAGGACATAGAGGAGATGGGCCGTCTGATGGCCCGTCTCCTGCTCCGTCGCGTCGACCGCGGCACCACCGGCCGGACCGACGCGGACACGCCGGCCGCCGTGGTCCTCCCGACGACCCTGGTGCGCCGCGCCTCCGCCTAGGGCCTGTCCGGCGGATCAAGTCGCAGGAAAGCGGCGATGCCCCATCAGCCCAGGTGAGCGGGGTCTGGTGCGTCCAGATGCAAGGCGGAGGAGGGAGTCGACGCGGAGTGTCGGCGAGTGACGACAACGCCGCAGCTGGGCGTGCCAGACCCCGCGTCTGCGGCATGATCCGCCGGACAGGCCCTAGCTCAGGCTCCGGAGCGGCGCGGGGCCGGTCAGGGCTGCTGCTGCGCGCTCCGGATCACCGCGAAACGGGCTCCGGCCGGATCGGCCAGCTTGGCGATCCGGCCCACGTCCGGCACGTCCGTGGCCGGCATCCGGACCGTGCCGCCCAGCTCCTGCGCCTTGGCGACGGCCGCGTCCGCGTCGGTCACCTCGAAGTACGGCAGCCAGTACGGACCGGTCGCGGCCTCCGTCGGGTCGTCGGCCAGCGGTACCAGACCGCCGAACATGGCGTCCTCCCCGCCGTCGGCGGGGTTCAGACAGGTGTAGGTGCCGCCGGGGAACGGGAGGGCGGACGTCTCGTGGCCGAGCACCTTGTGATAGAACGCGGCAGCCGCCGCGATGTCCGGCGTGTACAGCTCGACCCAGCACAGCGAGCCGGTCTCCTCGGCCACGTCCACCCCCTTGACGCGCCCCGGCTGCCAGAGGCCGAACTGCACCCCGGCCGGGTCCGCGAGGATCGCCATGTGGCCCTGGCCCATGACGTCCATCGGCGGGTGCAGCACACGGCCGTGGGTCTGCTCCGCCGTCTTCGCGGTGGCCTCCACGTCCGGGCTCTGGAAGTACACGTTCCAGGACGGCGGGCCCTGTTCCGCGGTGGTCTGCATACCGCCGGCCGCGGTCCGCCCGCCGAGCTGGAAGAAGCCGTAGCCACCGGCCTCGGGGCCCGCCGAGACGAACTGCCAGCCGAACAGGGCGGCGTAGAAGGCGGTGGCGCCCTCGAGGTCGGACGTGCCGAGGTCGATCCAGTTCGGGGAGCCGTCGACGAAACGGGTGGTGAGCATCTGCGCCCTCCTTGAAGGGGGTCCCGGTGCCTGCACTGCCGAGTCTTGCACCGCCCACTGACACCCGCTGCCGTGGCGACCCGACGGAGCGGGGCACGACGACGGCGGACACGGAGATCACCTTCCGTGACGGCGGATGCCCCGATTGTTCCTCCCGCCTCCGCGCGCCGCCGTGCGCCACGGCGGTGCGCGGGAGGATCATCGGGCGGCCGGAGCCGTCGGACCGACGCGTTGATCCGGCGTTGATCGAACGTTTTTCGCCGTCCGGCACGATCCTGTCCATGCAGACCGACACCATCGCCACGCCCGACCTCGCCTGGCAGGCCGGGGCTCTGTGCGCGCAGACCGGGGCGGACTTCTTCTTTCCCGAGCCGGGCAGCTCGGTACGGGAGGCGAAGCGCATCTGCGGAATGTGCGAGATGCGCTCCGCCTGCCTCGACTACGCCCTCGCCAACGACGAGCGCTTCGGGGTCTGGGGCGGCCTGTCCGAGAAGGAACGGCTCGAGCTCCGGCGCACGGCCAACTGAAAAACCCTGTGTTCCACCGCCACCCGGCCGGTTACGATCATGGTGCGTCCGGACGTAGAGCAGAGGCAGACTCGCCGCCTTGTCAGGGCGGATACGCCGGTTCGAATCCGGTCGTCCGGACGCGTTCACGGTCCCGTGGAGCAGAGGCGGACTCGCCGCCTTGTCAGGGCGGATACGCCGGTTCGAATCCGGCCCGGACCACGGTACGACGGACACGGGGCGGGCGGGACGGATGGGCGAGCTGATCACCGGGTCGGACACCGGGGCGATCATCGGATCGGACACCGGGTCGCAGACCGAGCCGGCGGTCGACGCGGTCGGCGGGTCGGAGACCGAGGCGGCCCACGCAGCCGCCACCGAGGCCCTCACCGAGGCGGAACTGGCTGCCTTCCACCGCACCGTGGGCAAGCTGCGGGCGCTGCCCGTCGACGACGCCCGCAGGCTGCGGGCGGAGCAGGTCGCCGCGTCCTTCGCCCGCGACGGACGGCTGCGCCGCCGCAAGTCGCGCAGCACCGAGACCTCGGCCGCCGACGCGGCGGCGATGGCGGCCACCGCGACCGGCGCGCCGGACCGGCGCGAGGACGCGCCCCTGGCCGTGCCCGGCACCGGCGGCAACTTCCGCAGACCGCGTACCTGCTATGTCTGCAAGGAGCCCTATCGACAGGTCGACTCCTTCTACCATCGGCTCTGCCCGCGGTGCGCCGAGGACAACACGACCCGCCGGGGCCTGAGCACCGATCTCGGCGGCCGACGCGTGCTGCTCACCGGCGGCCGGGTCAAGATCGGGTTCCAGCTGGCCCTGATGATGCTGCGCGACGGCGCGGACGTGCTCGTCACCTCCCGCTTCCCGCACGACACCGTGCGCCGTTTCGAGGCCGCGCCCGGCAGCGCCGAATGGCTCGACCGGCTCACCGTGCTCGCCGTCGACCTGCGCGACCCACGCCAGGTGCTCGGACTCTGCGAGGAACTGCGCCGAACGGGTGAGCCGCTGGACATCCTCGTCAACAACGCGGCACAGACCGTGCGCCGACCGCCCGAGTCGTACGGGCTGCTCGCCGCCGGCGAGTACGACGCCCTGCCCGAGGGCGCCCGTCAGGCTCCGGGCTTCCGCCCGATGCGGATGCTGGCGGGCTCGGCGGCCGCCGTGCCCGCCGCCCTGCGGGAGGCCGACGAGGCCGGGCTGCTCCCCGACCCGTCCCCGGAGAACTCCTGGTCGGCGCGGCTCGGCGCCCTCGACCCGGCCGAGGTGCTGGAGACCCAACTGGTCAACGCCCTCGCCCCGGCCCTGCTGTGCGACCGGCTGCTGCCGCTGCTGCTCGCCTCCCCGCACCCGCGTCGCTACGTCGTCAACGTCACCGCGGTCGAGGGCCGGTTCGCCGTGCGCAACAAGACCGCCGGCCATCCGCACACCAACATGGCCAAGGCGGCCCTGAACATGCTCACCCGCACCAGCGCCGCCGAACTCGCGGAGCAGGGCGTGCACATGTGCGCCGTCGACACCGGATGGATCACCGACGAGAACCCGGCGCCGAAGAAGGCACGGATGGCCCGGGCCGGGTTCCGCACCCCGCTGGACATCGTGGACGGCGCGGCCCGCGTCTACGACCCGATCGTGCGGGGCGAGTCCGGCGAACCGCTGTCCGGCGTGTTCCTCAAGGACTACCGAGAAGCGGCCTGGTGACCACCGCCCGGGCTCCGGTCCGGGCGCCGCATCGTCGTGAACACCTCGGTCCAGAAGCGCTGTTGCTGCGGCGACGCGCCCACCAGATAGGTCGCGCGCAACTTCGCCGGCAGCAGCGGGACGAGCCGGGACACCGCGGCGCGGTGCTTCTTCAGCTGTGACAACTCCGCGTTGGCCAGCAGCTGATGGACGATGTCGCTGTCGTCGCCGCCCTCGTCGGAGTGCTCGGCCGCGCGCCGCAGCCGGGCCTCCCAGACGTCGATGTCGCGGGCGAGCTCCCGCAGACCGGTGACCGGACGGCCCCGGAACCGGTCGATCAGCGCGGTGAGCGGTACCGGCGCGTACTCGCCGTCACCCAGATAGACCGTGGCCATCTCCAGCGGCAGTCCGCGGCGGTGCAGCTTGATCAGCCGCTCCATGGTGCGCTTGGTGATCCAGGCCCGGCCGTCGTCGTCGATGTCGTGCTTCCACCACTCCAGGACCGTCTCCGCGTCCGCGCCGTAGCGGGCGAGCAGCCACTCGTTGGCCGGGATGTCGTCCGGCTCCACCTCCAGGGACGCGGTGAACCGGGACGCCTGGGCGATGTTGTTCCGCGACACCAGCAGTTTGCGGCCGAGGTGGTACGGCGGGTTCTGCACGGCTATCTGCGCCCGTAGCTGCTCGATCCGGCGGCCGGCCAGCGACCACTCCTGGGTGATCTCCATCAGCTTGGCGAACGCCGCCTTGTCCTTGGGCCGGTTGTACTCGTCCCACACGATCACCTTGGGCTCCGGGCCGGTGAACCTGGCGGCCAGCAGGTTGTCCAGGGTGCCGTCCGCCGCCGGGACCGGTGCGCACAGGTCCTCGACGTTGGTCACGGGCAGCGAGAAGTACAGGGCCTCCCGCCCGAGCCCCGCGCGCACCGTCTCCCGCACCAGTTCCGTCTTGCCGCAACCCGGCGGTCCCTGGAGCAGCACCGTCCAGCGGTTGCGCAGCGCGGCCCGTACGACCTGCCGTACCGGGTCGGCGATCCGCGACGGGTTGGGCACGTTCAGCGCCGCCGCGACCTGGTCGAGGATCTCGGCCGTGCGGTTCGGGCCCGGCCTGCCGTCCGGACCGGGCTCGGCCAGCCGCAGCCGTTCGCCGTCGACCAGGGGCAGGCCCCAGCGCAGCGGGAAGCCCTCGCGGGCGTTGGCCAGGACGTGGTCGAGGGTGCGCGGGGAGAACAGCTCGCGCAGCGCCGGAGGCAGCGACGCCCACAGGGCGAAGACCGGACGCAGGTCCCACGGACGGTACTTGGCGGCGAGATGGCGTCGCCAGGAGGTGTCGTTCGCCGTGATCCGCAGGGTGACCATGCGGTCGAGGAGCGCCAGGTCGCTGCGCCGGGCCGAGGTCTCGGCCAGCGACTCGTTGTCGGTGAGGAAGACGCCGACGCAGCCGAGGGCCCGCAGATCGTGCTCGCCGAGGGTCCAGTCGCAGGCGATCTGCATCAGCTGCGACTGGATCGTGTCGCCCGCCTGGAGGGAGTCGTCGACGAGCAGCACGAACGGACGGCCGGGCTTGAGCTGGTTCATCACCAGCTGGCGCAGCACGAGTTCGCCCGTGTGCGGATCCCGTACCGGCGCGTTGACCAGCAGGTCGTCCGGCGTCAGGTTCGCCGCCGGGACGTACACCAGCGTGGCGTCCGGGTGGGCGCGGGCGACGTGCGAGAAGAACGTCGCCGTCTTGCCGATGCCGTGCTCGCCGAAGACCTGGCCGGTCTGCCCGAGCTCGATCATCGCGTCGATGAACTCCTCGAGGCGTGAGACCTCACCGGCCCCGCGGCCGGGGTCGGCGGCGGCGAACTCCCCTGCAAGCGTGCTCATTCGTCTGTCCCCGTGTGTCCGTCTGTCCGTGTGTGCGTGCGCCCGGTCACCCGGGTCTCCCGAGCGGCGGTGTCTCCGTGGGCACGCGATGGCAGGCCATCGCCGGTGTGTGCGCCTCGGGCCACTCGCTGCCGCCCTCGGTGATCAGCCAGATCCATTTCTCCGGCTCCGCGGGCGTGATCGCGGGGGCGTACCCGTCGGTGAGGACGACGACCGCGTCCGGACGGACGTCGAGACGCCGTCCGTTCACCTCCGTACGTCCCTCCACGTAGTCCGCGACGGCCTGGAAGCTCGTGCCGCCCCCGCCGTACACCCGCTCTCCCGGGGCGAAGGGCATCACCACGGCGTCGAAGGACAGCCAGTGCGCCTCGACCCCGTCGATCCGGCCGACCAGTCCGGTCAGCCAGGTCACCACGTGCTGCGGCATGGAGCCCGAGGTGTCGTAGGCGATGACGAGGACCTTCTCGCGCACCGGGCCGCGCCGCGCGAGCATCGGGTCCTGGCCGAGGGCGGCGAGCAGGGCGCCGCGCTTCTTCGGGTACACCAGCCGCTCGCCGTCGCGCAGCTTCGAGCCGAGGACGTCGACGAGCCAGCGCTGCCACCAGTGGACGGTCCGCGTGCGCGCGGTCTCGCCGCGCAGTACGCCCGCGCCGAGGCTTCCCCAGATCCGCGCGGTCCGCGCCGGACCGTCCTCGGTGCGGCGCATCAGGTCGAGCAGTTCCCGCTCCGCGCCCGTGTGCCCGCGCCGGGCCGCCAGCAGGGAGTTGAGCAGCACCGAGGACACCACCGCGTCGACGGTCTCCGGGTCGGCGGGCACCCCGCCCTCCGCCAGATGCACGCACAGCCGCCGCTGCGGGACCGGCGGATGCCGCATCCGCTTCAGCTCGCCGTGGACGCGCAGGTCCGTGACGACGAACGCCTCGTACGGGACGGGCTCCAGGCCGTGCGCGGTCAGGTCCGCGCGGTAGGCCTCGTACACCTCGCGCGGGTCGACTCCGGTGGGCCGGCCGTTCAGCGTGGGCAGCGCCGTCCGGCCGAGGCGGACCAGTGCCACATGGTTGATGGACACCTCGGCCGCCAGCTCGAACACCGGGTCGTCGCGCAGTTCGGGCTCGGCGTACAGATGCCGGTGCACCAGGTGGCGCGCCTCGTGGAACAGCACGAACTTCACGCCGTCCAGGCCCAGTCGTACGAAAAAGTCCGGGTTGAACAGCAGCAGACAGGTGCCGTCGCCGGAGGCGACCACGGCCGCCGTGTCCACCGCGGTCGTCGGGATCTGATGGTGGCACTTGGCGTACAGCCAGGACGCCACCGCCGACTCGGTCAGGCCGAAGTCCAGCAGGGCGGCCTCCTTGAGCCGCCGTGCCTCCGCGACCACGGCGGGGTCCGCCGGACGGTACCGCTCCAGCGCCCTGCGGTCGGCCAGGTCCACGACCGGGGGACGCCGACGCCCCCGCTCCCCGTACGCCATCCCGTGCCCCCCGTCCCCCCGTGCAGCGCGTCAGGTGCCAGGCGTCAGGTGTCCCCGTGCCGCATGGCATGTGACCGCGTGACTCATTGGTACCAGCCCGCACCGACAACGGGCGAAGGCATTACGCTCGGGCCCAAGGGCGGGGCCGTAGCGCAGAGGCAGGCGCACCGGTCTCCAAAACCAGAGCACGCTGGTTCGAATCCAGCCGCCCCGCCCCCTCACCTCGCCCCGCCCCACCGCCGGTTCAGGCGATGGCGCCCGCGGTCGCCACCAGTTCGGGGGCGGTGCCGTGGAAGGTGGGCATCAGCTGCGCCAGTACCGCCCAGGCCTCCTCGCGGTCGCCCAGGTGGTCGTGCACGAGCGGGCGCAGGGCGTCCCGGGCGCCGGCCAGGCGCGCCGGGAACAGCGTGTGGCCCAGGGACAGCAGCCCCAGTACGCGCGCGGCGGGGCCGTGCTCCGTCGCGTACTCGGCCGGGCCGCTCAGGATTCCGGCCTGCCGCACGCGGTGGGTGAACTTGCGATGGGTGCCGAACCCGGCGCGCAGCGCGGGCGGACAGTCCGGCCGTACGGACAGGGCCCAGCGCGCGTAGCCGGGCAGCGGACGCTCCCGGTCCGCGTCGGCGGCCTCCTGCCAGTCCGGGCGCTCGACGACCATGGAGGCGGCGGCGCGTCCCCCTTCCATGGAGGTGGCCGCGCGCAGGGCGCCGACCAGGCCGAGCCGGGTGAAGCTCTCGGGCACCGGGGGTTCCAGTCCGCGCAGCCTGGGGGCGACGGGCACCGGTGCCGTACGGCCGGGGCCGAACGGCACACCGCGGACGACGGCCCGGCGGATGCCGTCGTTCGCCGGCAGGTGCCGCCACACCACGGTGTTCAGGTCGGGGTCGTCCTCCTCCAGGACCCACAGCAGCAGGGACGCGGGCACCGGCGGCCACGTCCACATGGACAGCAGTCGCCGCTGTGCCGTCGGGGACCGGTCGGGGCGGGACAGGCCGATGCGCCGGCGGACCCGCCTGCCGGTCCGGTTCTCGACCAGGCCCAGCAGGAAGTCGACCGCCTGCTGCGAGGTGCTGTCGTCATGCATGGCGGCATGATGCCGCAGGTCCGCGGCGGGCCGCACCGGGAATTCGGCCCGCCGCGCGCGTGCGGTCAGCCCGCGGCCCGCGCCGCCATCCGCGCCTTGCGGGCCGCGAGCTTCTCGTCGAACTTCGCGGCCTCCGAGTCGAGGCCGCCCATGAACAGGCCGAGCTCTTCCTGCGCCTGGAGGCCCTCGGGGCCCAGGCCGTCGATCTCCAGGACCCTCAGGTGGCGCAGGACGGGCTGGATGACGTCGTCGTGGTGGATGCGCAGGTTGTAGACCTCGCCGATGGCCATCTGCGCGGCGGCGCGCTCGAAGCCGGGCATCCCGTGACCGGGCATCCGGAAGTTCACGACGACGTCCCGGACCGCCTGCATGGTCAGGTCGGGGGCCAGTTCGAACGCCGCCTTCAGCAGGTTGCGGTAGAAGACCATGTGGAGGTTCTCGTCGGTCGCGATGCGGGCCAGCATGCGGTCGCAGACCGGGTCGCCGGACTGGTGTCCGGTGTTGCGGTGCGAGATGCGGGTCGCCAGCTCCTGGAAGGCGACGTACGCGACCGAGTGCAGCATCGAGTGACGGTTGTCCGACTCGAAGCCCTCGCTCATGTGCGCCATGCGGAACTGCTCGAGCTTGTCAGGGTCCACCGCGCGCGAGGTGAGCAGGTAGTCCCGCATCACGATGCCGTGCCGGCCCTCCTCGGCGGTCCAGCGGTGCACCCAGGTGCCCCAGGCGCCGTCCCGGCCGAACAGGGTGGCGATCTCGTGGTGGTAGCTGGGGAGGTTGTCCTCGGTCAGCAGGTTCACCACCAGGGCGATCCGGCCGATCTCCGTGACCTTGGACTGCTCCTTGCCCCAGGCCTCGCCGTCCTCGAAGATGCCGGGGAAGTTACGGCCGTCGCTGAACGGCACGTACTCGTGGGGCATCCAGTCCTTGGCGACCTTCAGATGACGGTTCAGCTCCGTCTCGACGACCTCCTCCAGCGCGTACAGGAGCTTGGCGTCTGTCCACGCGGCAGAGCTGCCGAGGTGAGGGGAGGTGATCGTCACGGGTAACTCCAGGGGACGCGGTGCACGGTCGAACGGTCCGGCGAGCGGTGCCGGAACTTACGGAATCGTAGGCTACGAAGCCGTAGGTTACGTTGCCGTAGGTTAAGTTCTCCGTAAAGACCGCTGATCAGCCCGCCTTTTTCCGTGAAAACCGCATGTTTCCCGCGGCCGGGTTCAGGGCGGCGCGACACCCCGGGAGGGGCGGCTCCCAGGGCTGGACGGGTGATGTTCACCCGAACGGGCGTATCGCGGTAACGGGAGGTACGGGAGGTACGGGAGGTACGGGAGGTACGGGAGGTACGGGAGGTACGGGAGGTACGGGAGGTACGGGAGGTACGGGGCATGCGGGGTGCGCGGGGTGCGCGGGGTCAGACGTAGAGGTCCCGCAGGCGCACCGACAGGCAGGTCACGCAGCCTTCGAGCTTCTCGAACTCGCTGATGTCCACCACGACCACCTCATGGCCCAGGTCCGTGAGCAGCTCCGCCGTCTTCGGCGCGCTCGCGGCCATGAGCAGCTTGCCGCCGCCGAGCAGCACCACGTGCGAGCCGGACTCCTCGGGCACGGGGAGGAAACGGGGGAACAGCGAGGGCTGGTCCACGTTCGGGATGTACCCGAGGACCGTCCCGTCGGGCAGCGCGGTGACCGCCGACTTCAGATGCAGCACCTTGCTCACGGGCACGGTCACGACCCGCGCGCCCAGCGGCTCGAAGGCGGCGCGCAGCTGTTGCACCCCGGCCGCGTTGGTGCGCCCGCCCCGGCCGACGTAGACCGTGTCGTCGATCTTCAGGACGTCGCCGCCGTCCAGCGTGCCCGGCTCCCAGATCCAGTTCACCGAGCAGCCCAGCCGGGCCACCGCCTCCTCGACCCCGGCGGTCTCCTCGCGCCGGGCCTCGGCGCCGGGCCGGGCGATCACGGCGACGTTCCGGTACATGACCACCGTGTCCTCGACGAACACGGAGTCGGGGCAGTCGTCGGCCGGCTCCACCTCGACCGTCTCCCAGCCGTGCGCCTGGAGCGCCGCCACGTACGCCTCCCACTGCTCGACCGCGAGATCGACGTCGGGCTGCTCCCGCTCGATGTGTGTCACCAGGCCTTCGGCGAGGCGCGGACCGGGGCGGCGGACGAGGGCCTTCTTGCTGGGCACGAGGAGTCTCCGTATCCACTGTGTGTACTCGGTATCCATGATGCGGCGCAGGCTGGACATCATGCAGCGCGGGCGGACGCCGACATAACCCCCGGTGAGAGGCTGTGGCCCTCCTGAGACACGGCCGCCCGGGCCGGGCGCCCGGCCCCGGCGCCCGGCCGCCGGGACGGTGGACGCCGGGACACCGGGAAGGGCCACTACCCGATCTCGTCCGGGGTGATCTCCCGCAGCTCCCCGTCCAGCAGCAGCCAGCGCGTGATGCCCAGCGACTCCAGGAACGGCAGGTCGTGGGAGGCCACGACCAGCGCGCCCTCGTAGGACTCCAGGGCCGTCGTGAGCTGCCGCACGCTCGCCATGTCGAGGTTGTTCGTCGGCTCGTCGAGCAGCAGCAGCTGCGGTGCGGGCTCCGCCAGCATCAGCGCGGCCAGGGCCGCCCGGAAACGCTCGCCGCCGGAGAGCGTCGCCGCCTGCTGGTCGGCGCGGGCCCCACGGAACAGGAAGCGGGCCAGGCGGGCCCGGATCTGGTTGTTCGTGGCGCTCGGCGCGAACCGGGCCACGTTCTCGGCGACCGTCAGCCCGCCGTCGAGGACGTCGAGCCGCTGCGGCAGGAAGCGCAGCGGGACATGCGGCTGCGCCTCGCCCGCGACCGGCGCCAGCTCTCCGGCGACGGTGCGCAGCAGCGTCGTCTTGCCCGCGCCGTTGCGCCCGATCAGCGCCACCCGCTCCGGACCGTGCAGGTCGAGGCCACCGGCCACGCTCGCACCGTATTCGAGTTCGAGGTCGCGCAGGGTGAGCACGGTCCGGCCCGGCGGTACGGCCGTGTACGGCAGGTCGACGCGGATCTCGTCGTCGTCCCGTACGGCCTCCACCGCGTCGTCGAGCCGGTCGCGCGCCTCGGCGAGCCTCTCCTCGTGCATGATGCGGTGCTTGCCGGCGGACTCCTGCGCCGAGCGTCTGCGCGCCCCCATGACGATCTTCGGTTCGCGTTTCTGCTCGAACATCTTCTGGCCGTACCGCTTGCGCCGCGCCAGTTTGACCTGCGCGTCGACCAACTCGCGCTTCTGCTTGCGCAGGTCGGCCTCCGCGACCCGCACCATGCGCTCGGCGGCCTCCTGCTCGGTGGCCAGCAACTCCTCGTACGCGGAGTAGGTGCCGCCGTACCAGACGATCTCGCCGGAGCGCAGGTCCGCGATCTGGTCGACCAGTTCCAGGAGTTCGCGGTCGTGGCTGACCACGACCAGGACGCCCGGCCAGGCGGAGACGGCCGCGTACAGCCGCTTGCGCGCGTACAGGTCGAGGTTGTTGGTGGGCTCGTCGAGGAGCAGGACGTCCGGGCGGTCCAGCAGGAGTGCGGCCAGCCGCAGCAGCACGGACTCGCCGCCCGACACCTCGCCGATCGTGCGGTCCAGGCCGATGTGGCCGAGACCGAGTTCGCCGAGGGTGGCGAGCGCGCGTTCCTCCACGTCCCAGTCGTCGCCGATGATCTCGAACTGCCGCTCGGACGCGTCGCCCCGTTCGATGGCGTGCAGCGCGGCGCGCCGGGCGGCGATGCCGAGGGCCTCGTCGACCTTGAGGGCGGTGTCGAGCGTGACGTTCTGCGGGAGGTAGCCGACCTCTCCCGCGATCCGGACGGTTCCGTCGGCCGGGACCAGCTCCCGGGCGATCAGTTTCAGCAGGGTCGACTTCCCGGAGCCGTTGACGCCGACGAGACCGGTTCTGCCGGGGCCGAAGGAGATGTCCAGGCCGTCGAACACGGAGGTGCCGTCGGGCCAGGCGAAGGAGAGGGACGTACAGGTGAGGGATGCGGACATACGGGCCTCGCGGTTGCTTGATGCGGTCAGGGCAAGCGCGTATCAAGACACCGCGGGGCAATCGCCGGAAAGTCCTGTGCCGGAACTCAGGAGGACGGCTCGGACGCCGAGGTCGCACACCAAACACACACCCTCGGGTGTGTGCGGCGGTGTCTCAGGACCTCAGACGAGCAACGTCCTTCTCCGATCGACGACAACAGGAACGTCATCCACGGTACGAAGGCCCTGGGGGGACGTCAATCGAATTAGGACGCGGTCCGCTGTGCCGTGCGACTCCTGCCATGCGACTCCTCCGGCCCCGGGACCCGTCGGTGTCGGATTCCTGCCAGCCGAGCCGGGGGAACCGCTGCTTGAGTGGTGCCCATGACGAACCCGAGCACCCTGCGCGAGCGCGCCCTCGCCTTCCGAGCCCTGCACATCCCCGGACGCCCGCTCGTCCTGCCGAACGCCTGGGACGCCGCCGGTGCCCGGGTCGTCGAGGACGCGGGCGCCGCGGCGGTCGCGACCACCAGCGCCGGCCTGGCCTGGTCCCTGGGCGCGCCCGACGGCGGCCGCCTCGACCGGGAACGGGCCGTCGGGGCCCTGACGGCCGTGGTGTCCGCGGTCCGGGTGCCGGTGAGCGCGGACGTCGAGGGCGGCTACGCGCCGGATCCGCAGGGCGTCGCCGCGACCGTCCGCGCGGTGCTCGCGGCGGGCGCCGTGGGCGTGAACCTGGAGGACGCGCTGTACGACGGGCCCGAGCCGCTGCGGCCGGTCGCGGAGCAGGCCGAGCGTATCGCCGCCGCCCGTGCCGCCGCCGACGCGCAGGGCGTGCCGCTGTTCGTCAACGCCCGGATCGACACCTTCCTGCGGGGCGCCGGGGGAGTGGACCGCACGCTGGAACGGGCCGCCGCGTTCCTCGCCGCGGGCGCCGACGGGATCTTCGTCCCCGGGACCGTCGACCCGGAGACCGTCAAGCTCCTCGTCGACGGCGTGGACGGTCCGCTCAACATCCTGGTCGGCCCCGGCTCCCCCTCGGTCGCCGCACTGGCCGGGCTCGGCGTCGCGCGCGTGAGCGCCGGTTCGGGCCTGGCCGAGGCGGCGTACGCCGAGGTCCGCCGGGTCGCGCGGGAGCTGCTGGACACGGGGAGGTACGACGTGCCGGCCGGCGGGCCCGGCTACGGCGGGCTGAACAAGCTGCTGGCGGGCAGGCCCTAGCCGGCGTCCCGCAGCAGTTCCGCCAGGTCGTGGTCGAGGTCGAGGTGGAGGTGCTCCTGGCCGATCCCGACCAGCTCGCTCGTGGCGTGCAGGAAGCGGCGGATCTCCGCCGAGTGGACGTGCACGACGGCGGTGCCCTCGGGCGCGTGGAACTCCATGACGGTACGGCCGTACCCGTACGGCCGGATGCGCACGTCGCCGTGGCCCTCCGGGCCGTGCAGGCCGGCCGTGAGCAGGTCGCGGGCGAACGTCCAGCACACGTCGACGCCTTCGAGGGTGGCCGGGGCCGGGAAGGTCATGTGGATCGCGAACGGGTCACGCCGGTCGTAGTGCAGCGTGGCGGGGATGCTCGGCACCCGTGGCGCGGCGGCGACCAGACGGGCCTCTACGGACTGCTCGATGACGGTGGACAACGCCTTGCTCCCTAGGACGGCTGGACGGCGGAACCGGACGGGACGGGTACTGGTAGAGACGTACCGAACGGCCCATCCGTGCACCCGGGTGCCGAGTGACCTCGGTCACCGACTTCAATCCGGGAGCGACCGGGAAGTGACCGAGGGAGCGGCCGGGGCAGTGGCCGGGAGCGGGCGGGGAGAGCTACTGCCTTTGCATTCAAGGCAGTTGAGGCGATTCGAGATGACCCGAGGCGCTCTGGACGCGGGCGGTGCGGTGGGCTAGCTTCCCCCGCCATGAGACGTACGGCGCACCTGGGGAAGACGAGACGCACGACGACCGCCGGCCGGTCGCGCCGGTCCGCCCGCCTCCTGGCCGCGGTGACGGCGGTGACGGCGGCGGTGTGCGCGTCGGTCGCCGTACCGGCGCAGGCCCGCACACAGCCTCGGCCGGCGGCCCACGGGCAACCGCAGGCACCCGCGCAGTCCCGGCCGCACCCGAAGCCGCACCCGACCCCGCACTGGGACCTGAAGGACACCGGCGTGCCCGGCGTCCGCCTGCGCGGACTGTCCGCCGTCGACCGGGACACGGCCTGGGTGGCCGGGACCGGCGGCACGGTCCTGCGCACCACGGACGGCGGGGCGGGCTGGCGCGACGTCTCACCGCCGGGCGCCGCCGACCTCCAGTTCCGGGACGTCGAGGCGTTCGACGCGCGGCGCGCCGTGGTGCTGGCCATCGGCGAGGGCGAGGCGTCGCGGGTGTACCGCACCGACGACGGCGGGGCGAGCTGGACGGAGTCCTTCCGCAACACCGACGCCAAGGCCTTCTACGACTGCCTCACCTTCTTCGACCGGCGGCACGGCCTGGCGATGAGCGATCCGGTGGACGGCCGGTTCCGCATCCTGTCCACCGGCGACGGCGGCCGCACCTGGCGGGTCCTGCCGAGCGTCGGCATGCCGGCCGCCCTGGACGGCGAGGCGGGCTTCGCCGCGAGCGGCCAGTGCCTGGTCGCCTCCGGGCCGCGGGACGTCTGGCTGGCCACCGGCGGGGGCGCACGCGCGCGTGTGCTGCACTCGGCCGACCGCGGTCTGACCTGGACGGCGGCCGACACCCCGGTCCCGGCCGGCGACCCGGCCCGCGGTGTCTTCGCGCTCGCCTTCCGCGACCGCGGCCACGGTCTCGCGGTCGGCGGCGACTACCGTGCCGACCAGGCGTCCCCGGACGCGGCGGCCCGCACCTTCGACGGCGGCCGCTCCTGGGGGCCCGCCGCCGCGCCCCCGCCCGCCTACCGTTCCGGTGTCACCTGGCTTCCGCGCAGCCGTACGGCCGCCCTCGCGGTCGGCCCCACCGGCACGGACCTGACGACGGACGGCGGCCGCACCTGGCGGACGGTCGACCCGGGCTCGTACGACACCGTGGACTGCGCGGCCGTCGGCCTCGGCTGCTGGGCCGCGGGGGAGAAGGGGCGGGTGGCCCGGCTGGCGTACTGACCGGGCCGCGCCTCAGCCGAGCGTCTCGCGGTACGGCTCCAGCGCGGGGGCCGTCTTCGTCGCCGTGAACTCGGTGATGCGGTACGCGCACACACCGGCCACGACGAAGGGGTCGCCCGCGGCGACCTCCTCGATCCGGGCCCGGTCCGCCGCGACGGCGAGGATCACCCCGCCGTCGCGGGGGTTCTTGCGCCCGGAGGCCAGGAACAGCCCCTTCTCGTACTGCTCGTCGAGCCAGGCCACATGGGCCTCCAGCGCGGCGTCGACGGCTTCGAGCGGGGCGGTGTAGGTGAGCTCCAGTACGAACATGATCAGGAGCCTAGCCCCCGGTACGGGCGGCGGGGCGGGGCCGTAGGCTCGTCGCACCATGACGACCGTACCCATCCCCGCGGGCTGGCCCGCGACCGAGGAAGAGGCCCGTACCGTCCAGGACGAGCTGCGCGGCCGGGTGGTGACCGACGAACCGGGGCCGCCGCCCGGGACCGGGCACGTCACCGGTGTCGACGTCGCCTACGACGACGAGCGGGACGTCGTGGTGGCGGCGGCCGTGGTCCTCGACGCGGCCGGGCTCGGCGTCGTCGCCGAGGCCACGGCGGTCGGCCGGATCTCCTTCCCGTACGTGCCCGGCCTGCTCGCGTTCCGCGAGATCCCGACGGTCCTCGCCGCCCTCGCGGCCCTGCCCTGCCCGCCCGGCTTGGTCGTCTGCGACGGCTACGGCCTCGCCCACCCGCGCCGCTTCGGTCTCGCCAGCCACCTGGGCGTGCTCACCGGCCTGCCGACGATCGGCGTGGCGAAGAACCCCTTCACCTTCGCGTACGACGAGCCGGGCGCCCGGCGCGGAGCGGCCGCGCCGCTCCGGGCGGGCGCGGAGGAGGTCGGACGGGCCCTGCGCACCAGGGACGGCGTCAAGCCGGTGTTCGTCTCCGTCGGCCACCGGGTCGACCTGGACAACGCCTGCGCCCACACGCTCGCCCTCACCCCCGCCTACCGGCTCCCGGAGACCACCCGCCGGGCGGACGCGCTGTGCCGGCGGGCGCTTCAGGAGGCGGTCACGCGCCAGGAGCCCACCTCGCGGTAGTCGGAGTCGTGGACGGCCGCCCCGTCGCCCGGTTCGAGCGCGTAGTGGTGCAGGTTGCCGCCCCAGTACCGCAGGATCCGCCCCAGCTCGCCCGCCGGGTCCTGCGCCGGTTTTCCTTCGTCCACCGTGACCTCGAGCAGGAACTTCACGTCGAACCTCGCCTTCCGTTGCTCCGCCGTGCTTTCGCGGCCAGGCTTCGATCGTTTCATTGAACCGCCCGTTGAGACTTCTCCCGCGACAGGCCCCGGCGGGGCCCGTCGTGAGTCCGATAAGTCTCAAATCCCGCAGCAAGGTGCGCAGACGGCGGCCCGTCACCGGATCGCCGGAAGTCCCGCCGCCGCACCCGTGCTCGGGGCGCCCGCCCCCGAGTGCCGTACTGAGTACCTGTTCTGAGTACGTGTACGGATGTGGCCCGGACGGGCCGGCCGACAGGCTGGGCCGCATGACGACGCAGCGTTCCCCGAAGCCCCTCGCCGACCCGGACCGGCCGGTCGAGCGGGCCGTGACGGCCGCCCTGGTCCTCGCCGCGCTGGCGGGCCTCGCCTGGATAGCCGGGATGATCTACACGGTGGCGGCCTGGCCGCTCTAGTCTTCCGAGTCGGGAATTCTGTTCAGATATGAGGCGAGGCGTTCGAGGATCTCGTCCGCGGTCTTCGTCCAGACGTAGGGCTTGGGGTCGGTGTTCCAGGCGGCAATCCAGTTGCGGATGTCCTTCTCCAGGGCCTGGACGGACCGGTGGACGCCTCGCCTTATCTGCTTGTTGGTCAGTTCGGCGAACCATCGCTCGACGAGGTTCAGCCAGGACGAGCCGGTCGGCGTGAAGTGCAGATGGAACCGGGGGTGGGCCAACAGCCACTTCTTGATCGCAGGGGTCTTGTGGGTCGCATAGTTGTCGCAGATCAGGTGGATATCCAGGTCGGCAGGCACTTCTTTGTCGAGCTTGACCAGGAACTTCTTGAACTCCTCCGCCCGATGCCTGCGGTGCAGGGAGCCGATCACTTTGCCGGTGGCGACCTCGAGCGCGGCGAACAGCGTCGTGGTGCCGGCACGGACGTAGTCGTGGGTCGCCCGCTCGGGAACCCCCGGCATCATCGGCAGCACGGGCTGGGACCGGTCCAGCGCCTGGATCTGCGACTTCTCGTCGACGCAGAACACCAGGGCCCGCTCGGGCGGGTCCAGATACAGGCCCACGACATCGTGGACCTTGTCGACGAA
>NZ_JBVJMD010000032.1:0-93379 GCF_055584385.1 Streptomyces sp. NPDC104096 | reverse complement strand
CGCCGGAGGAGGAGTTGGTGGCGGTGTGGTTCCAGCCGCTCTCGTGGGTGACGATCTTGTTGAAGGCGTTGTACTGGGCCGTGTCCGGGATCATCCGGTGGGCGATCGCCTGGGCGGAGGAGGCCGACGTCGTGCTGGCCTGGGCCGGGACCGCGGCCAGCGCCAGACCGGCGGTGGTGGCGGCGAGGGCGGCGACGGTGAGGGCCTTCTTCGGGCTGGCGATGCGGCGGATGACGGAGACGGACACAGAGAACCTCGTTCTTCGGGGACAGGGGGTCGCTCGCTCGCCGGGGGACCGTGTGGTGCGTTGGTCCTGGCATGCGGAGGCACCGTGACCCCTGGGGGCCGTGGTGCCTGGCGACGTCCTCAAGACAACCAGCCCCGACCGATGTCCGCAATGACCCTTTTTACTAGTTGTGGCCGCATTGGGATGTTTGCCGGTTCGTGTGAGCTGGCTCTCAATTCGCAGGTCAAGGCATGTGTGCGCGTCTAAACACGTCCCTTTTCATCCGCTATCACGGGTAGTAGGTGACGTGGGTCATGTGGGGTGCTTCACCGATTCGGCCACGTTGTGTGCGCAGGGATTCACCGTGCGGGCAGGGCGGGTGTGACCGCGGTTTCGGGGACGGTACGGTGCGTGGCCCGGAAGTCGCTTCGTGCGACGTGACGTGGTGCGTGGTACAGCGCGATGGGGTGCTGTGCCCTGTGCGCCCTGCCGGAGCGATGGTGCGGGCCCGAGCACGGGGCGGCCGGGCGGGCCGCACCGCTGACGTAGGCTCAGCCGGTATCCGCCTCGTAGAGAGTCCGCCCGGGTGACCGTCGTCGTACCGCCGCCACGTCCTGTCGGTGGGCTGCTGCATGTCCAGCAGCTCGCCCGTGTCGAGGACGGCGAGCGGCTTCACGCGCTGCTGTGGAGAGCGGGCGACGGCTGGCGCATGGTCTCCAGCGCCGTGCTCGGCGGGGGTCTGGGGGAGCGCGCCTGGGTCCTGAACGCCCAGGTGTCCCACGGGTATCGGCGCACCGACCCCGACCGCCACCTTGCCGGGCTGGCCGACGCCGCGGGCGCGCGCGGGACAGGGGTGGGACTGATGACCGCGGCCGATGTCACGTCGTACGGTCTGGCCCACGACGGGGGCATCGATGCCGTCGTCACCGCGGGTCTCGGAGTCCGGGGATGGGCGGCGACGCCCGGCGAGGGCAGCGCGTTGCCGGCCGCCCCGGGCACGATCAACATAGTGGTTGCGCTCCCGGTGCCGCTGACGGACGCGGCTCTGGTCAACGCGGTGGCCACGGCCACCGAGGCGAAGGTCCAGGCGCTCGTCGAAGCCGGTTACGACTGCTCGGGTACGCCGACCGACGCCGTCTGTATCGCGGCACGCACCGTGCGCGGCGGCGAGGAGGCCCACGCCTTCGCCGGCCCGCGCTCGGTGTGGGGTGCCCGGCTGGCGCGGGCCGTCCATGCGGCCGTAGGGGCGGCATCGAGCGCGCCGTGAGGGCGCCGAGGCGCGTCAGGCGGCTCGGGGACACCCTCCGTCATCATCGTCCCGTCAGGTCATGACGCTGTGAGCCTGGCGTTCCGGCGGCCAGCAGGCGGCATTCAACTCGCGTACACCCGGTTTCAAGATCCTTCCGCCAGAGTTCCGCCTCGTGCCTACCTCACACTCACGTGTCAGCGCCGCCTCCCTCTGTGCTGTGGCTTTGACCTTCTCAGGATTGCTCGTCACGGGACTGGTCGCCGCGCCGCCCGCGGCCGCCGCCGACCCGGCCGGCTACCAGAACGTCCGGATCAACGAAGTCACCTCGTCCGGCAACGACACGGTAGAGCTGTACAACGCCGGCTCCGCCTCCGTCAGCATCAGCGGCTGGAAGATGTCCGACGACAGCTTCTCGCAGCAGACCTTCGCCCCGTCGTCCCCCACGATCGCGGCGGGCGGCTTCGTCACCTTCAACTCACCCAAGGGGCTGGGCGATTCCGACAAGCTGGTGATCTACACCTCCGGTGGCACGGTGGTCGACCGCGTCGAGTGGGCCACCGACAAGGCCAAGCCGGCGATGGCGCGTTGCGGCGGCGACGGCACCGGGGCGTGGGTGACCACGACCACCGCGGCCACCTTCGGCGCCGCCAACGCCCCGGGTTGCCCGTCGTCGATCTCGGCGGCGAGCAAGGTGCGCGTCAACGAGGTCACCTCCGACGGCGCGGACACCGTGGAGCTGTACAACGGCGGCACGAGTGCCGTGAGCATCGGTTCGTGGAAGTACGTCGACAGCGACACCAGCCACTCCGCGGCCACGGTCTCGTCCTCCTCGCCGAGCGCGACCAGTATCCCCGCAGGTGGCCGCGTCACGTTCAACTCCACCCTTGGACTGGGTGACAGCGACTCCGTCTTCCTGCTCGACGGCAGCGGCAACACGGTCGACTCCGTGACCTGGACGACCGACGGCGCCAAGCCGTCGGACGAGCGTTGCACCGACGGCGCCGGCTGGTTCCAGACCGCCGTGACCGCGACGCTCGGCAGCGCCAACTCCTGCTCGGGCAGCGGCGGTGGCGGCACCGGCGGCGGTGGCGGGCAGACCGGTCAGTTGCTGGGCGGAGGCGGCTCGCTCACCAGCGGCTGCACCCCCGAGGCGCCCAGCGGTACGGGTTCCACCCCCTCGGGCACCCTGGCGTGGCCGGGCGGGCTGGACGTCACGATCGCCGACAACGTCTGCGCGTTCACCACGTCCACCGGCCCCGAGGGCCGTGACGTGAGCGGCCTGGCCTTCGACCCGTCGAACCCGTCCGTGCTGTGGGCGGCCAAGAACAAGAACTGGCTGTACAAGCTGATCAAGAGCAACGGGCTGTGGATCCCCGATGCGTCGTGGAGCGCGACCGGAAAGCAGCTCCGGTTCTCGAACGGTTCCGGCCAGCCGGACTCCGAGGGCCTGACGGTCGGCGGCAACGGCCACGTCTACGTGACGTCCGAGCGCGACAACGCCAACAACACGGTGCCCAAGGACACGATCATGGAGTTCGACCCGGCCGCGACCGGCTCGACCCTGACGCCGGTCCACCAGTGGGACATGACCTCGCAGTTCCCGCAGCTGAACACCGGCAGCAAGGACGACGCGAATCTGGGCTTCGAGGGCGTCGGCTACGTCCCGGACAGCTGGCTCACCGCCAACGGCTGGGTGGACCCGCTCACCGGTGCTGCGTACAACCCGGCGAACTACCCGCTGCACGGGTCGGGCCTGTTCTTCGCCGGCCTGGAGTGGGACGGTTCCCTGCACGTCTACGGCCTCAACTCCGACGGCACGTTCACCACGTTCGCCACCATCGCGACCGGCAGGTCCTCGGTGATGGACGTGACGTACGACGCCGGAACCCAGCGCATCATCGCGACCTGCGACAACACCTGCGGTGAGACGCACACCTTCATGAAGGTCAACGCGAGCGGTGCGATCGTCCCGGACGTGACCTACACGAACCCGGCCGTCATGCCGACCGACAACCTCGAGGGCTTCGCGATCGCGCCGACGTCGACGTGCGTCAGCGGCTCCCGCGAAGCGGTCTGGTCCGACGACGGCATCTACGGCTCCGGCTCCGGGACGTCCGCATACGGGCACGCGCTCTACAGCGGAACTTTCCCCTGCTGAGTGTCGCGGCCGAAGCGGCACGGCCGGGCGTGGCGCCCGGCCTCCGTCCGAGGCGAGACAGGGGTCGTTGAGGCCCCGCAGCGGTACACGACGGTGAAGCTCCCGGCAGGCGGGGTGACGGCCACGACGCCCACGACCGCCGGGAGCTTCACCGCACGCTGTTTTCGATCTTGTGGACCGGTTCTGGCCCTGCGGCCGGGCCGCGGGGCTGGTGTGCTGGAGGTGTGCCGGGACCGCCCGGCCGGCGGGATCGCCAGGCCGCAAGGACCACCCGGCACGCTTTCACCCGCAATCTTCGTCCGGAAGGTGCACACCATGTCCACGCAAAACACCGCCAAGCCGTTGCAGGGCCGTGTCGCGGTCGTCACCGGAGCCTCCAGCGGTATCGGTGAGGCGTCCGCCGAGAAGCTGGCCGCCCTCGGCGCGCATGTCGTCGTCCTGGCCCGCCGGGCGGAGCGGCTGGCCGACCTGGTCGCCCGGATCGAGAAGGACGGCGGCAGTGCCACGGCGATCGCCGCCGACGTGACGGACAAGGCAGCCCTCCAGGTAGTCGCCGACCGGGTGGCGGCCGAGCTGGGCGGCGCCGACCTGCTGTTCAACAACGCCGGTGTCATGCTGCCCGCCCCGGTCGAGGAGCTGGCCACCGACCAGTGGCAGCAACAGATCGACCTCAACATCACCGGCCTGATGAACGCCATCGGCGCCTTCACCCCGCAGCTGGTCGAGGCCGCCGCCGAACGCGGCGTGGCCGACCTGATCAACACCTCGTCGATCGCGGCGCAGAACATCTTCCCGAACTTCGCCGTCTACTCGGCCACGAAGGCCTACGTCAGCCATCTCTCCCGTCACCTGCGTGTGGAGCTCGGCCCGAAGAACGTGCGGGTGGCGGCGGTGGAGCCGGGCATCGTCGGCACCGAGCTGCAGGACCACGTCACCGACCAGGGTGCCCTGGACTGGCTGGAGAGCTCCAAGGAGACCATCGAGTGGCTGACGCCGCAGGACGTCGCCGAGACCATCGGCTTCATCGCCATGCTGCCGCCGCGGGCGAACCTCCAGCAGATCACGATCATGCCGACGGCTCAGGCCTCCTGAGCCCGGCCGCCGCCCGGAGATCCCACGCCCGGCCCCAGGCTGTGTCGGCTACGGCGGGTCGTGCCGTCGTCCGGGTTTCAGAGAACGGTGATCGTGCCGCCGCGGAGTGCGGCGATGTCCAGGGCGATGACGGCGGACGTTGGCAGACCGACGGCACATCGAAGCTCCGGCCGAGATCAGTCCCTGGGCGGTGTCGGCTCGTCCAGCTTGAAGCGTCGCCGGATGTCCGGGCGGTCGAGCAGCTTCGGCGGGTAGCCGGGGCCGGGGCGCGGCGTGACGTCCCTCCAGGTCATCGGCGCCTTGCAGTGGGAGCACACCACCTCGCCGTGGGCGTCGTGGCCGCAGGTCTCGTGACGGGTGATCATCGGTGGCCCCGCCTCGTCCGACAGCCAGCGGTCGCCCCAGTTCGTCATGGCCAGGATCACGCCGTAGAAGTCGCGGCCCGACTCGGTCAGCAGGTATTCGTGGCGCACCGGCTGGGTCTCATGGACCTGCTTCTCCAGCAGTCCCGCCTCCACCAGCCCGCGCAACCGCTCCGACAGGGCGTTGCGGGCGATGCCCAGCTCCTGCTGGAACTCGTCGAACCGGCGGATCCCGCAGAACGCCTCCCTCAGCACCAGCGCGGTCCACCAGTCACCGAGCAGATCCATGGTCCGGGCCACCGAGCAGGGCCAGTTCGCGAACGACGTACGCCCCATGCCCCGATGGCACGAGCCGACCGGCTACGCACATGGCTCCGCACCCGCAACATCACACCGCGCATCGCGCGCCGGGGCCTCGAGTCCTCCCAGCGCCTTGGCCGGCACCGTTGGACCGTGGAACGCACCGTGGCATGGCTGTCCGGGTGCCGCCGCCTGCACCGACGTTACGAGCGCAAGGCCAACCACTCCCTGGCATTCGCCGGCATCGCCGCGGCCCTGATCTGCTACCGCAGGCTGACAGCCTGACCGGTGAGGCCTCCGAGCTGGGATGATCCTGCTGCAGAGACGACACATCAGCGAGGAGCGCCATGACCGACTACCTGCCCGCAGTCATGGCGATGCTCGGCCCGACCCAGAACCGCTACGAGGACCCAGCCGCCTGGGGCCGCCTCCACACAGAACTCGGCATCCGGCTGCCGACCGACTACCAGACCCTCGTGGACGCATACGCTCCCATCCGGCTCAACGGCCACCTCACCTTGCGCCACCCGGCGACCACTCGCTGGAACCTGGGCGACTGGATGCGGGACACGGCCCGTGCCTGGTCCGAGACTTCCTGGGACAACCTCGACCCGGACGAGGACCCGCGCCTACTGTTCGGACTCGCAGACTTGAGCTTCGGTACCCCCAATGGACTGTGGCCGATCACCAGCACCGACCGAGGCGAAACGCTGTTCCTCACAGCTGCGGACGGAACGTTCGCCGGGATCCTGGTCGAAGACGGCGAAGGCGGCTGGGCACGGTACGACATGAGCTTTGCCGAATGGCTCTATCGCTACCTCATCGGCGAAGACATGGCCGGCCCCAACACCTCAGCCTTCTACCCCGGCCCCGTGCAACTGTGCCGCCTCCCGATGACCGCCGACGAACGGCCAGAACCCTGGAACGGACCCGAGCGCGGCGTGTAACCCTGCCGGCCACGCCAGTCACAGATACCCACTGCGTCACGTGGAAAGCCAAACGGGACGACCACTGATAAGTCACCGAGTTCCCGAGTCGGGACCTGGCGGACAAGGTCTACGACGCGCTCAGATGCCGCTTCGACGCACTTCTCGCCGAAACCGGCGTGGACACCCGCGGTCGAACGAGCACCTCAGGGGTGCGCAGTGTGCAGCCGCGAGGCCGGTAGGGGTCTGTCAAACGAGCGGCCCTGTCTCACATTCGGTGGTGACGCAGAGTTGTGAGGGTCGTTGATATCCGTGTGAGGGACGTCAACGAGCTTGTACAGACGGTGTTTTCGGGGCTGTCGCCACTGATCATCGAGGCTGTGGTCGACGAGGGCGAGCGGGTCGTGGTGCGGGCACGAACTCCGCAGGACACTGCGGTCTGTCCGGTGTGCGGGGCGCCGTCGGGACGGGTGCACGGTTATCACTGGAGGACGGTGGCCGACGTACCGGTCGACGGCCGGCGGGTGGTGGTCCGCGTACGGGTGCGGCGTCTGGTGTGTCCGACACGCGGCTGCCGCCACACCTTCCGCGAGCAGGTGCCCGGAGTCCTGGAGCGATACCAACGCCGCACAGCCCGTCTGGCCAGCCAAGTCAAGGCCGTGGTCAAGGAGTTAGCGGGCCGGGCGGGAGCACGCTTGCTGGCGATACTCGCGGTGGGTCTGTCGCGTCACACGGCCCTGCGCGCCCTGTTGCGTATCCCGTTGCCGGCCGGGCGGGTGCCCCGCGTGATCGGCGTCGATGATTTCGCTCTGCGCCGGCGTCACCGCTATGCCACCGTGGTGATCGACGCCGAGACCCATGAGCGGATCGACGTGCTGCCCGACCGGACCGCCGACACGCTGGAAGCGTGGCTGCGCGAGCATCCGGGCGTCGAGGTCGTGTGCCGGGACGGCTCGGCCACGTATGCCGAGGCCGTCCGCCGGGCCCTGCCTGACGCGATTCAGGTCGCCGATCGCTGGCACGTGTGGCACAACCTGTGCGAAGCGGCCCTGAGCGAGGTGAAGGCACACAGCAAGTGCTGGGCCACCGCGCTGGGCGCGCCCCTGTACGACGGCCCCCGCGCACAGACCACCCTGGAACGCTGGCACCAGATCCACGCCTTGCTCGACCAGGGCGTGGGCCTTCTCGAATGCGCCCGCCGCCTGCAACTGGCCCTGAACACCGTCAAACGCTACGCCCGAGCCGATCAGCCCGAGCGGATGCTCCTCGTCCCCAAATACCGTGCCAGCCTCGTCGACCCCTACCGCGAGCACCTGCGCATACGCCGGACGGAGAACCCAGCCGTGCCCGTCAAGCACCTCTACGAAGAGATCAAAGCCTTCGGCTTCACCGGCTGCCTGAACCTCCTGCACAAGTACATCAACCAGGGCCGCGCGGACGCGGACCGCAGTCATATCTCCCCGCGCAGGTTCGCCCGGATACTGCTGACCAGGCCCGACAACCTCAAGGCCGAGCATCACGAGCTGCTGGCCAAGCTCACCGCTGCCTGCCCCGAGATGACTCAACTGGTCGCTCTCATCCGGGGCTTCGCTCAACTTCTGAAGCCTCACGCCGGAAATGCCGACGTGCTCACGCACTGGATCGTCCAGGCCCGCGCCGTCGACCTACCCCGTCTCCACGCCTTCACCCGGGGCTTGGAACGAGACCGCGACGCCGTGAACTCCGCGCTCACACTTCCGTACAGCAACGGCCCCACCGAAGGCGTCAACACCAAGACCAAGCGGATCGCGCGCCAGATGCATGGACGAGCAGGCTTCACCCTTCTACGCCACCGCATCCTCCTCGGATAGCGACACCCTCTGCTCCCACCGAATGTGAGACAGGGCCGAACGATTTACAGTCCCGCCGGTAGCCGGGAGATGGGTTCCCTTCCCTTTTCTGCGGTCGGGGCGGAGGTTTCCGTCCGTAAGCGGTTGGGAGGTTTCTCTCAGCCCATTGCAAACAGGTTCGTCAGTTCGAGTTCCCAGTCGATGTGTCCGGACTCCGTGCCCTGTGGCACAAGCGCCTGTGTGTCCTCCAGGAAGGCTTTGATGTCCTGCGCGGGGACCTCGAGCAAGGCGGTGTCCGAGGGAGTCCCGAGGACGATGTACATCGCTTGGTCGCCCCGGCCGACGGTTGGCCAGACCCGGATGTTGCCGCAGCCTGCGGAGCCGGTCAGGCCGTCGGCCAGAAGATCGCGCCCCAGAACCCATTCGGCCAGTTCGTCGGTGTCGATGGAAAAGACGGCACGGACGACGTAGGGATCGGTGGGCTCGTAGCGCAGATTCAAACGCATGGGCAGTGTGTATGTGCGCGCGACGACGAGCTGTACGGCCACCCTCCGTATCACGGTCTTCACAGAAACCATCGGTTTCTTCCTCCTGCCTCGGCGACGGTCAGCGACCACTGGTCTCGTCCCGGCCGTCGCGGTGCCGGCCACGGATCTTGCCCCGGGAGCAGCCGTTTGATCTGGTAGTCGGTTCCTTACGTGCCCCGGCCTCCTCGGGCTCTTTGCCGTAAAGATCAGCTGCCCCGGCCAGCAACTCGGCAGCATTCCTTCACGCGCTCACTGACCATTCCCTCTCGGTGTCGCATTCGGATTCACCACGCACGGCTCGCGCGTACTCCTTGAACATCGGCCACGGTCGCGTCGAGCAGTTCCGGCTGCCCGTGAAGTCGTCGGAAGGGAGCCGGGGCCCGCCTTCGCTCGTCCCGCGACGGTGCGAAGGCCGGCAGCGGCTCCACGGATCTTGGCAGGGATCCGCCGCGCGGCCCGAATGAATGTTCGGCCGATTCCGGCACGACGGCGTCGGGGTCGCTACCGCTACGGGGCCGACGGTGGTGTCCCGCCGGGTGGTGTAGCCGATCAAGTCGCCGGAATCCGCAGGTCGGCGGCGGTGGATCCGCGCTACCGGGCCCTCGACTCGCCCCAACAGGGCGCCTCGTAGACCGCTGGCTCGGCGAAGATCACCTGGAGCCTGGTACCGGAACGCGCAACGCTTGATCCCCTGCACCACGACGCGGGACGCCACCGGGCCGACACTGCCGGTCACCGACGAGGTGTACGGGCAGCTGCCGAAGACGGCGTGGACCACTCGCCGAGGAATGGCGCAACGGTCCGCCACGCACACAGCTCGCCGACTGGCCCAGGCCTGGGCGGGACAGAGCCTCGACACGAGATACGGGCAGGCCCGTGGCGGTGGGCGGTGCCCGGATGGTGTGGGGCGGGTTGGGGAGTGTCGCTGCCGTCACCGTCCTGCGCCCGCTGATCAGGCCGCGCGGTTGCGGGCGGGGGGTTGGGGTGTGCGGGCGGGTGGTGGCTGGGGGTCACTGTCGGGTGGGAGTGGGGTGGGTGGGTGTGGGCGTGATGGTGGCGTGGAAGATGTTTGTGTTGTTTTGGATGGCGGTTATCCGTATCGGGCCGGTGCCGGTGCCGGTGCCGGTGCCGGGGGTGTGGTGAAGCTTCCCCGTGATCTTGGACACTCGATGCTTACGCCACGAGGGCGTGTTCTTGCTCGAGGCGCTGCCGGGTCTCCAGCGGGGTGAGGTAGCCCCAGAGGGGATGGCGGCGTAGGCGCTGTCGGTTGTAGAACGTCTCGACGAAAGCGAAGATGTCCGCGCGGGCGCTGGAGCGGTTGGGCCAGCGGCGGATTCCGATCTCCTCCTTCAGCAGTGCGAAGAACGACTCGGCGGCGGCGTTGTCGAAGCATGACCCGGTGCGACCCATGCTCTGTCGCAGTCCCAACCGGCCTATTTCACGTCGGAGTTCGTCGGAGGTGTATTCACTGCCGCGGTCCGAATGTGCAATGCATCCGGGTTGGAGCTGCCCGCGTCCGGCGGCCATCTTCAGGGCGTCCGCGACCAGGCTGGCCCGGTGGTGATCGGCCATCGAGTAGCCGACGATCTCGCGGGTTGCGAGGTCCAGCCACGTCGCCAGATACAGCCAGCCGTTATCGGTGGGTATGTAGGTGATGTCGCCGAGCAGCTTCATCCCCGGCGCGCTCGCCGTGAAGTCGCGGCCGATCAGGTCCGGAGCGGGCACCGCCCTTTTGGCCGGGCGGGTCAGGCCCTTGCGCCTGCGCCGCGTAACACCACTGATGCCGCGTTCGCGCATGACGCGCTCGATCCGTTTGCGGTTCACGCGGCGTCCGAGCCGGCGCAGCCCGGCGTGGATGCGCGGCACCCCGTAGGTGGCCTTGGAAGCGATGTGCAGCACGGTGATCTCGTGGGCCAGGGCGTCATCGGCGGCCTTCCTCGCCGAGCGCGCCTTCTCGCCGGCCAGCCACGCGTAGAAGGAGGAGCGGGCCACCTTCAGCAGCCGGCACAACAGAGCAACATTGTGGGTGGTCTTCTCCGCCTCGATGAACGCGTATACCTCGCTCATCGATCGCTCTCCTTCGCGAAGAAGACCGCCGCTTTTCGCAGCACCTCGATCGTCTCCGCCTGCTCGGCGGCCAGCATCCGCAGCCGGCGCAGCTCTTCGCGCTCGGCCGTCGTCAGCTCTCCCGGCGCCCCCTGCCCACGGTCGATCGCATCCTGCTTGACCCAGTTGCGCAGTCCCTCGGCGCTGACCCCGATCTCCCGGGCCACCTCGGTGACGGTCTTCCCGGAGGAGCGCACGAGCGCGACCGCGTCCCGTTTGAACTCCTCCGTGTACCGCCTGCTGCGGTTGCTCTTGCTTCCCACCTGGCACTACTTCCTCTGGAACCTCATGTCCCAGTCTCCAGGTGTCCACGATCAAGGGGAAGGTTCACATGGCTCGGCAGGCATCCCCGCTTCCACGTCCATTTCACCCCCACCGGCTCCTCCTGGATGAACCAGGTGGAACGGTGGTTCGGCCTGCTGACCGACAAGCTCATCCGCCGCGGCGTCCACACCTCCGTGAAGGCACTGGAGGACGACATCACCGCCTGGATCGACACCTGGAACGAGAACCCGCGGCCCTTCACCTGGACCAAGACAGCCGACGAGATCCTAAACTCCCTCGCCGACTACCTCACCAAGGTCGGAACCACCGGCCAGAAAACAGAGCAGAACTAAACCTTAGGATTTCTGGCGCATCACACTAGCCGGACCCGGGTCGTCTGGCAGTACCAGCCCGTCCCGACGTTGTCGGGGCTGCTTACCGCTCGGCTCGGCATCCCCCGAACCGAACTGCCCCCAGCTTCAACCGGATTGCTACGACAACCCGGTGGTGAAGGTCTCTCACCTCACTCGATTCCACGGCGCCTCGTGGCGCACCCACTCGTTACGACAAACTCGCCGTCCGCTTCGAAGCGACCGTGCTGGTCGCAGCCATTAACGAGTGGCTGTGACCAGCACTTTCGCAACAGACCCGAGTGCGCGCCGGCGCGCGGAGGGTTGTGTACGGGACTTGCGCGCCCCGGATTGGAACTGTCCTGGTGCGCCCGGCGTCTGTAGGCCATGCCGCCCCCCAACGGCTTTTCCAGGCCTCGAGGATTCTTGGAGAGTGGTGTATGAGTCGCTACGGTCTCGCGCCGGAGGACCCGCAGCGTCTGGGGGAGTACTGGCTGGCCGGCCGATTGGGATCCGGCGGTCAGGGGGTGGTCTACGAGGCCTACGACGCTGCCGGAATGCGGGTGGCGGTGAAGGTGCTGCACTGGGACACGGCCTCGGGGACGGCTGCCCGGCGCCGGTTCGCCAAGGAGGTGACGGCGACGCAGCGGGTGGCGTCGTTCTGTACGGCGAGGGTACTGGCCGCGGTTTTGGACGCCGAGAGCCCCTACATCGTCGGCGAGTTCGTTCCCGGCCCCAATTTGAGAGCGGCGGTGCAGCATTCCGGACCCCTCCGGGGGGATGACCTGCTGCGGCTGGCGACGGGGGTGGCCACCGCGCTGGCCGCGATTCACCAGGCCGGGGTGGTGCACCGGGATCTCAAGCCCGGCAATGTGCTGCTCGGTCCGGACGGGCCCAGGGTGATCGACTTCGGTATCGCCCGTACCCCGGAGATGTCCCTGACCGAGACCGGCGCGGTCGTGGGCACGTTCGGCTATATAGCCCCCGAGACCCTGCAGGGCCGGCGGGCCGGTACTCCGGCGGACGTGTTCGCGTGGGGAGCGTTGGTGCTGTTCGCCGCGACCGGAGAAGAGCCGTTCTGGGGGGCGAGCATCGGGGAGGTGGTGGTCCGTGCCCTAGAGCACGAGCCGGACCTGACCGTTCTGCCCAAGCCGTTACGGTCCCTGGTGTCCGAGGCGTTGGCCAAACGGCCCGAGGATCGGCCCAGCGCGGCTGCGATTCTGCTGCGCTTGCTCGGCGGCGACTACGACGACCAGCAGGCCCTGCGGGCCGGGGCCGACGCCGCTGCCGGTATGCGCGCCCCCGGCGGCGCGGCGGCAACAGCCGTTGTCTCGCTGGGCGACGCGGCCGCGGCCGCCTCCGACGCTCTTTCGCCCGCAGTCCAGGCGGTCGCGCGCGAGGTCTGGCTCCGGTTGATCGTCCCGGGCAGCGCACCGGATGGATCCCACGACAGCGTGCGCACCGCCGCTGAGGACGAGCTGCTGTCCGGGCGACCCACGGGCGAGCAGGCGGCCGTACGGGAGGCGATCACCATGTTCACCGGCGCGGGTCTACTGATCCACGAGGCAGCCACCGTACGGCCGGTCAGCGCGGCAGTGCTGCGGGCCTGGCCCCGGCTGAGGGAATGGGTGGATGCCGACCGCGAAGGACTGCGCCTCCACCGGCGGCTGGGCGAGGCGGCCCGCGTCTGGCACCAGCACGGACGCCGACCCGACGACCTGGAACGCGGCACTGCCCTGCGCAAGGCACTCGACTGGGCGGCCACCGCCTCCAGTCGGCTGCGCCCGAATCTGCTGGAGCGCCAGTTCCTCGCCGCCAGCCGCACGGCGGACACCCGCCGACTGCGCCGCCGTCGCGCTCTGCTGGGCGGTACGATACTGGTCACGGTGCTTGCCCTGGTGGCAGGTGTTGCCGCTTGGCAGCAGAACCGCGCCAGTGAGCGTCAGAGCCTGCTGGCCGAGGCCCGCCGAGTGGCCTCAGTCGCCGACAGCCTCCGTTCCACGGATCCGATCGCCGCGATGCGGCTCAGCGTCACGGCATGGCGCCTCGCCGACACCGCCGAAACGCGGTCCGCGCTGATCGGGGCGATGACGCAAAGGGAAGCCGAGACCCTCAACGCACCCAGTGACGTGGAACTGCCCTATGACGACTCGCCCCTTCTCAACAGTGACGGCCGTACCTTGCTCACGATGGAGAAGCACCACGTCATTCGGTGGGATGTGGCAGGTCGGCGGCAGGTCGGCAGTTTGGCGGCAACAGGAGGGCAGGCCGGCCTGATCGCTTCAGCCAGTGACGACGGGCAGACGGTCGCCGTGCACAGCAGTTCCGGTGCCCAGGTATGGGACCTGGCCCGGAACCGGCGCATCTGGGAGCAGGACGGCCCGAAAAGCCTGCTGCAGGTAAGCCCAAGCGGGCGGATGCTTCTTCTCGACAACTCTGAGCGCGGCACGACCGAGCTGTGGGATCCCAAGCGGCAACGCACCCTGTTCGAAAGCTCCGAGACCGACGCGGACGGAGCCGCCATCAGCCCGAACGACCGTATCGCCGCCCTCTGCTCGAAGAGCGGCGTGATGGAACTATGGGATGTCGCCAGCGGAACACGATGGCAGAACAGCCGGACACCCATCAACATGGGGAAATGCCAAGACCGCCCGTCGACAGAGCCCAGCGCGGCCAGATTCAGTGCCGACAGCAGCACCGTGGCACTCCTTGCCTTGGACGACGGTGTGCGGGTGTGGGACATCGCCTCCGGAAAGCAGCGCCAGATCCGCCGCTCGGACATAGAGAGGTTCGCCCTCAGCAAGGACGGGAAGTTCGTCGCAACTGCGAGCAGGGACGAAATCCTGCTGTGGCGCTTGAGCGAACCGAGTGAACCGGTCTTTCGGTACTCGCTGGTCAACGAGTCCGCCTCGCAGATCAGGGTCGATGTCGATGCCGGAAGAATTCGGTATCTCAGCGGCGAATGGTCTCCCACCGTCTCGGTGCGATCACTGAAGCTGGGGCAGGCGACCGCCACCGCATGGCGCATGGTTCCTCTGCAAGCCGCTGCATTCAGTCCGAACGGCCGCTACCTCGGCGTCACTTGGGACGATCACCCGACAGGCAGGTTCCAGATCCGAGACGGGCTCGACGGGAAGCTCATCTCCGACCTGCCGGGAATCCCGGTACCGCCGGCGAGCGACGAGGCAGGGGTGGACAACGTCAGACTGCTTTCATTCAGCCCGGATGCAAAGGCCCTGGCTTACGCAGTCGCGACCTCATCTGACCAGGCGCGTGATCGGATCAGGGTGTGGGACATCCCGGGGAAGAAAGAGGAAGCTTCGCGGTACCCCACCGGCCCCGATGAGTCCCCGATCAGCGGATTGAACTTCACCACGGACAGCAAAGGGCTGATGGTCTCGCGGCTGAGCGACGGGATCAATCAGCCGGAAGGGATCGGTGTCTGGGACAGGCATCTCCGTTCGAAGATCACGACTCTCGGTGGAGACATACTCGAAGGCAGCAGTTGGCCCCGAAGTTTCGCACTACAGCCGGACGGGAGACTCCTCGTCACCAACGACGGACTGATTCGTCTTCCTGAAGGAAGGACCACGCCCAAGGCCCTGAGTCAGGAAAGAGTCACCGCCGTCGCGTTCGGACAGGGGAACGGCGGAGGCATTCTGGCGGTCGGCGACGCGTCGGGCGGGGTGACCATATGGGACGGTGACGTGAGCCATCGCCTGGGGATGCTCCCCGGCAGGCTCAACGGCTCGACTCAGGGCATCGAGGCGGTGAACGCTCTGGCGTTCTCCCGCGACGGCCGCACACTGGCGGTAGGCGGGAGCGCAGGCACCATGCAGCTGTGGGACGTGGCGTCCAATCAGCGATTGGGTTCCGCGCTGTCCACGCCGGGCGACGCCGTCCTGTCTCTCACCTTCGGCCCCAGCGACACGCTCTATGCCGCCGGGGCCCATGTCCTGCACCAGCGATACGTGCTCGACCTTCAACAGACGGCCAGGGAAGTGTGCAGGCGGGTTGGTGGCGGTCCGTCCCGCAGCGAGTGGCAGACCTACATCCGCGGGCTGTCTTACCGCGAGGTGTGCCCTTGACCCACAGTCGGCCTCGGGCATTCAGCTGAATTCGCTGTCCCGGAGGGACCGTTGACGCGAAAGGCGCCCTGACCTGCGAAGATTCGAGTGTCGAGTTTGGATCCGGTACCCAGGGGCGGGACACCTTTCTGGTGGCGAAGACTACGGAGTGGGACGAGGCCGGTCGTGCGGGCCGACGGCCGGGGGCTGGTGGGACATGCCGGGGCGGTGCTGCCGCGGAGGCCGGCGGACCGGGTCGGGCCGACGGCCGCGCTGGCCAGGTGCTGCCGTCCGGGATCGGGCCGGGCTGGTGAGAGAGGGCCCACCGGTGCGGCTCGCCGTCACGATCGTGCTCGGTGCGAGGAACCTGTCCAAGGCGGAGGTCCCGCAGACCCATCATCGGCGGTTGTTCGGGTCCGGCGCTCGGGACGTCGTCGTACCGGTTACTGCGCCTGCGCGCGGGTGCTGGTGAAGCGGACGGCAGGTCCCCAGGCTTTCTGTGCTCGGGCCATGCACCACTGGCAGAGCGGGAGGCCGCCGTTGCCGTACTTGTGGGTGGAGCGCTGGCACCCGGAGCAGGGACCGACAAGACTGCCGGAGCAGGCGAAGGTGGAGGGGTCCGGTTCGCTGACCGGCGGAGGAGTGGCAGTAGCGGTCATCGGTGTGGGTCCTGTGCCTGGCGATGGGCATATCACCGTGGACGCAGCATAGGAACCGGACGGTACAGGCGTTCGGTCAGCGCGCCGCGGCGAGCGGAGAGAGCGGAGTCGGCGGCCGGGATAAGTCGAGGATGCCGAGCACCGCGTCGGGCTGGCAGTGGGTGCAGGCGTGCAAGCCCCCGGCGAGCAGCCGACGGCCCTCATCGCGATCAACGGGACGGCGGCGCTCGCCGGCCATGTGACAGTCGCCGGCGTGGACCTAGACCGGCGGGCGCCCTGCTCCGAGATCGAGTTCCACCGTCCACTCCGGCGGCCGCGTCTTGCTCCGGTGGCCGTGTGCCTCTTCTGCCTGGCGCTGCTGGAGCGCCTGGATCTTCGCGTCGATGCGCTGTACCCACATCGCATGCCACACCCGCAAGGTCTGTAGACGCTCCAGGTCCCGAGGCAGATCGCCGAACATATTTTTGATTCTGTGCCGGCGTTCTGAGGTAGCCCCGGTTCGCTGCGCGCTCACGACGGTGGCGGTGCGCAATCCCGGTACGGGACGGGCTGCTGGCCTGCGCAGCTCTCGACAGGAGCGGTGAATCACGGTCCTTGGCCGGGGCGCGCGGTGGCTGGGGAGCGATTGTGTAACCCGTGCCCAGGCCTGCGAGGGCAGTGTCAGCAGGGCGAAGGGCGTTTCAGCTCCGCCTCAGCCAGCGCTCGTTGTGCGCAGTTATCCAAGCCATCCGCGCCTGGCCTTTGCGGTGGCGGTCGCCGAGCTCACGGAAGACGGTGGTGGCCTGGGTGTGGGCGTCGATGGCTTCCTCGAACCGGCGTACCTGCCGCAGGGCGATGCCGAGGTTGTTCAACGCTTGGCCTTCGCCGTGGCGGTCACCGAGTTCCCGGTGGGTCTGCCGCACGATTGGGTGACATCTGAACTGGCTTGCCCTATGGGGCGGGTGGGAAGGATGTCGCTGTGCCCAAGCCTTATCCCGAAGAGTTCCGCGAGGACGTCGTGCGGGTCGCGAGGAACCGCGGCCCAGGGGTGACGGTCGAGCAGGTGGCCAAGGACTTCGGAGTCCATCCGATGACGCTGTGGAAATGGATGCGCCGCGCGGACATCGATGACGGATCCAAGCCCGGGGTGACCACCCAGGAGAGCGCGGAACTGCGGGAAGCACGTCGGCGGATCAAGCTGCTGGAGCAGGAGAACGAGGTCCTGCGCCGGGCGGCGGCCTATCTGTCGCAGGCGCATCTGCCGGGAAAAGGACCTACCCGCTCGTGAAGGAGCTCGCCGCGGACGGGATGCCCGTCGCGGTGACGTGCCGGGTGCTGAAGCTCGCCAGACAGCCCTACTACCGCTGGCTCGACAAGCCGGTGACCGCCGCCGTGCTGGAGCAGGCGTATCGCGCGAACGCCCTCTTCGATGCCCACCGCGACGACCCGGAATTCGGCTACCGCTTCCTGGCCGATGAGGCGCGCGATGCCGGGGCCCGGATGGCGGACCGGACCGCGTGGCGGATCTGCCGGGACAACCACTGGTGGAGCGTGTTCGGCAAGAAACGCGGCCGGATCAAGAAGGCCGGCCCGCCGGTGCACGACGACCTGGTCCGCCGCGATTTCACCGCCGACGGCCCGAACCGGCTGTGGCTCGCCGACATCACCGAACACGCCACCGGTGAAGGGAAGTTGTACCTCTGCGCGGTCAAGGACGTCTTCAGCAACAGGATCGTGGGCTACTCCATCGACACGCGGATGAAGTCCCGCCTGGCCGTGGCCGCCCTGGACAACGCCGTCGCCCGGCGTGACCAGGTCGACGGCTGCATCCTGCACAGTGATCGCGGATCGCAGTTCCGGTCCCGGAAATTCGTCCGGGCACTCGACCGCCACCGGATGGTCGGCTCGATAGGGAGAGTCGGGGCGGCTGGCGACAACGCGGCCATGGAGTCCTTTTTCAGTCTGCTGCAGAAGAACGTCCTCGACCGCCGGACATGGACCACCCGCGAGGAAATGCGCATCGCGATCGTGACCTGGATCGAGCGGACCTACCACCGACGCCGCAGACAAGCCGCACTCGGCCGGCTGACACCCGTCGAATTCGAGACCGTCATGACCAGACCGGCCCTCCAGGCCGCGTGACCGAACCTGTCACCCGAACCTGCAGCAGACCCATGGTCTTCACGGCTGGGTCTGAGCAGAGCGGCGAGGTTTGTGTTGGCGGCGCGGGCCAGGGTGGTGGTCTGGCCGACGTACTGCAGGCGGCCCGCGGTGTCGTACCTGCCGAGCAGCAGCGTGCGCGGCATGGCCAAAGTACTGGTGAGGGCGCCGACGATCGCCTCGCTCGTCTCGCGCAGCCACTGGTGGAGTGTCGGTATTCGAAAGTTGCAGTATTCGCCCGCAGGGGGAGCAGCCCCGCACCCGGCCCGGTTACGTCGGCGGTGACTCGGTGTACAGCTCTCCCCGCAACAGGCACTGTCTGCGAAGACCCGGATCAAGCACACAATCCCGGGTGTGAGACTGGTAGGCCCGTATGTTGAGGTGTCGCATATTCGTCAGCCGAGACGTGTTTCATGGCCTGGTGGAGTGACGGACAGTGATGTTCGGAAGTCTCGCTCTCCGCTGTTTGACCTCGTCTTGGGACTGCGAGCTTCCGCCTACTCCAGATAGAGAGCTGCCAAGCGGGGCAGTCTGCGAGTCATTTCGTCGTGGTCATCGAAATCGAAGTTCCAGGTGGGGTCCAGCTCCCGGTAGCGGATGGTGGGTGGGCTCGCGGGGAGCTGATCACCGGTCGCCGAGATGTGTGCACTCCAGGCGATGCCCAGCATGTCCTCACCCTCCAGGTCGACGCCGTCGGCTGCGGCGGCTTGAACGATGGGCAGTTCTGCCAGGGCATCGGGGTCAGCGACTACGTGTTCGAAGACTTCACGGCCCTGAGCGATCAGCCAGCCGCGGAAGTAGTCGAAGCCGTCGTCAGAGCACCCACCGTTGGCGATGTAAGCAGCGGCCCACAGAGGATTGGTGTAGGAGTCAACCATCAGGTCCCACAGAACCTGCTCAGCTGCGACGATCTCCTCGACCGGCCGGGAGGCCAGCAGCGAGGTAGCCTCGCGAGCGACCGCTTCGCCATCGTTCGGATTGGACGCCTGATGGCGAGCTGCCTCAATGAGCCGCCAGAACTGCTGCTTGTTCATGGGGGCAGAGCCTGCCACCTGGTACTGACATCGGGCCGGACGCGGGAGCTTGGCCCACCAGAGTAGCCACGTCGCTCCTGTCAGCGTGTGTGGTCGCCGGGCGCATATCGGCTCCAGGTTCTTCCGGCTTCGGTGACCAGGCGGGTGGCGGTCTTGTCGTGGTAGCCCAGTGCCTTCGCGATGATGGGTGCCGGGGCTTGGAGGTCCTGCCTCGTTGCGGCGGGACGCCGATCTTTCGGAGGTGGACTTGGAGGCTGACTGGGTTCATGGGCTGTCCGGGCTGGCGGCCAGGGAAGAGCCACTGTGAGCTTCTCCTACTGGCGTAGGGCATGTGCTGACGGGACCGGATGTAGGCCCGCATCAAGTCGGCGGCGGGCTTCGGCAGTGGGGACGGCGGCTCTCCCAGTCGGACGGTGACGGTGGTCTCGTCGTCTGTGGTGTCGTCGATGGTGAGGCGAACGATGCGGCTGACGGGTTGCGCGTAGAGGAGAACGAGGGCGGCGGCGACCCGGGCCCGCAGGGGCAAGGAGTCGTCATTGAGGACCCGGCGAAGGATCGCGAGCCGGTGGTGCTGGTGCAGCGGTTCCGGGTCCTGGGTGATGACCGCGGGCGGCAGTGTGAGGCGGGGCATCCGGCCGGTCTTCATGTACCACCGCAGGAATGACTGGGACGGACGGCGGGTGGCCAGGCTCTCGGTGTGCCAGGCGTCGATGTCGGCCTGCTGACACTGCCCGATTGCGCGCCCTCGGTTGGCGAGCCATGAGAGGAAGGCGCTGGCTTGGGTGACTTTCTGCTTGGTGTGGTTGGTCTGGGAACGTCCCAGGGATGCCTTCTCAGCCTTTGCCCGCAGGCGCCTCAACTGGTGCCAGATGGCGAAGTGCCGGAGAAGCTGATGGTGTTCGGGTTCCTCAATGGTGGCGAGCCGTTCAGTCAGCCAGCGTTGGTAGAGCAGGAGCTGCCGGTCGACTCGTGGGAGGACACCGCTGTCCATCAGCAGGTCACGCAGGTGGGTAACGGTTCGCCAGGGGGTTTCCTGGTGCAGCCCGTCGTGGGTGAGCGGAATGCTGCCGGTGGCCAGGCCCCGCAGGAGACGGACGACGTTGGGGTTGCGGAGCCAGATCAGGCGGCTCTTGGGTCGGTCCATCTCCAGGAGGGCCTTGACCAGCGGCAGGAACTCTGGGGCGACACGGCCAGTGCCGTCGTCGAGGAGGCGGGCGAGAGTGTCGGCAAGGGTGCACTGTTCGCAGAGACGCCCACCGAGTAGGAGCCCCTCGAAGCCGCAGCGATCACAGAAGAAGTCGCGGACGATACCCGCGCAGTTGCGGCAGATCGGTGTGCCATCGGTGTCCCGCCCTGGCAGCAGCCGGTCGGTGTCGCAACAGGGGCAGCGGCCGCGGATGCGCATCGCGCGGTCGTAGCAGGTTCGGCAGATCGGGCCGTCCGACCACTCGGCAGACTTGGAGGCTCGACGGCCGCAGCGTGCACAGTCGCGGATCATCCACCGCTCGTACTCCTCGGGCGTCACCGCTCACCCCTCGGGCGTCAGCCGGACCCGTGTGGGTCGCCGGGCGGCCAGGTTGATCGGAGCTTCTTCGCCGGCGGCGCGGCGGGCCGGGAGGTTCTGGGCCGAGGTGGTGATCAGGTCGGTGGGCTTGCAGTCAAGGATGTCGCAGAGGGTGGCCAGCACCGGCAGGGACAGCCGTTCCGGGGTGCCGGAGACCAAGCGGTGGACCTGGGAGGAGGACAGAGTGATGCCGCGTTCGGTCAGGTGCGGCATGAGCTCGGCGACGGTGAACATGCCGCGGGCGGCCATCAGCTCGCGCAGGCGCCACCGGTAGCTGATCTGGCGTGGCATCAGGAGGTCCTTCCCGGCCGCAGAGCGGCCTCGATGGTGGCGTCCAGGACGTGACGCAGGGAGCGGGTGCGGAAGTCGGACGAGACGCAGGTGTAGATCGCGGTGGTGGAGGCGTGGTCGTGACCGACCTGCTGTTGGACGAACAGCGGGTCGTGGCCGTCCTCGATCAGATGGGTGATGTAGGACCTGCGTAGCGACTCGCTCGGACGGCCAGAGGGCCCGGCTTGGCGAATGCCGCATCCCGGGCCGCACCTGGCTGATCCATTCCTCGATCGTGCCGGGCGTCCAGCGCCAAACGGTCAGCACGCTGCGACGCTTCGGTGGCGACCCCTTCTTGGCCTTGCCGTAGCGGGCCAGCAGGGTGCCGTACTCACCGAACTCCCGGCCTTCCGGGTTGCGGCCGAAGTCAGCGAGATCCAGCATCCGGGTCTCGTTGCGTCGCAGGCCGTAGGCGTACGCGACCTTGAACAAGGTGGCGTCCCGGAAGGCCGGCAGTCAGCCCTTGCGACCCTTGCCGCGAACACGCAGCACTTCCTCATCGGCGTAGTCGAAGAACGCTTCCAGCTCGGGCCGAGTAAAGGCCCGTCGTTCCGGCTCGCCCTCGGCTTCGTCGGCGTGCGTTGCAGCGTTCCAGTCGAAGACCACCTGGACGGGGTGGGTACCGAAGTGCCGCAGGCACTCGTCGCTCCAGCCGTAGGCGGGGTTGGTCAGGAAGTCGCAGAACTGGCGCACGGAGCCCTGGTAGTTGCGCAGGGTGGAGCGGACACAGCCGGGCACGGCCCGCAGATCGGCCGACCACTCATCGACGTGCTGCGGCGTCCACTGCCACGGCATAGCGTCGGCATGCCGGGTGAAGGCCCGGACCGTACGTTCCTGGTCATCGACGTATCCCGGCGAGAGGTTCCGGGCGATCTGCTGGTTGCGCCAGCCTTTGATCATCGCCTCGAAGACCTGCTCGTCCGGCCGCAGCAACGGCAGACCGTCGATCAGGTGCAGCCGAGCAGACCCTGGAACGAGACTGTCCCCACCCATCCGCCATCACTCTCCGTCTATCGCATCTGACGCGAGAATTTCGCATCAGATGCGACTCGGGGGCGTCTTCGCAGTTCAATCGCTCGATGGAGTGAGGCCCGCAGATGTCCGCCAACAAGACCGCTACCGTGGCTTCGAGGCCAACGGCCCTGCTCGGACCGCTTCTGTGCAGTCTCCGGCCAGCTTCCAGGACGGGTATCGCCTATTCGCATCCGATGCAATTGGCGTCGGTAGTAGTTGAGGTACAGGAAATTCCGGTGAGATTGATCTGCACACCGGCGATCCGCGATTGTGAGCCGCAGGCGTCGGTCTGGCCGCCTCCACGGCCGGCACCCGCAACGACAAGCCGCTGCTGACGTTCAAGCAGATCGCCGTGGTGGCCGCGTGGACCGTGGACGTACGGGTGAAGCGGCCGGACGGCGCCGACTACGACGCTCCGCACATGGCCAGCGCGGTTCGCGCCAGTCCGCGCAGCCAGGCGTGGGCGTGGTCGGTGTCGTAGCGCTGATGCCACGACAGGTATATCGGTGCCGACGGCAGTTCGAGCGGGAGGGGGAGCACGACCAGGCCGCGGTCGGAGACCGCTGACCTCGTGGTGGCCTCGGGGACGCTGATCAGGATATCGGAGCTGCGCGCGAACTCCAGCGCGGCCGCTTCCGTGGGCGCGGTCGCCACCACGCGGCGGGTGAGGCCGAGCTGCGCGAGGGCGTCGTCGATGGCATTGCTGAGGTTTCCACGTCGCGAGACGGTGACGTGCTCAGCGGCGGCGTACCGCTTTGCGGTGACGATCCTGACGCGGGTGAGGGGGTGCCCCTGCCTCACGACGATGACGAGGCGGGTCTCGCCCACGTTCTCGGCATGGATGTCCGGTGCGCTCGGTCGGTTGGCATTCGCCTCCAGGTCGACCTCGCCGCGCCGCAACTCGGGGGTGTCGATGCTCGATTCCGCGGCGAAGCGCAATCGCACGCCCGGTGCCTGTCCGCGCACGGCCGCGAGCAGTGCGGGGCCGCTCAAGGCGACCAGGGAATCGTGCCAGCGGAGTGTGAAAGTGCGCTCCAACGTTGCCAGATCGAGTTCACGGCTCGGTGCCAGCACCCCCTGGACCTGATGCAGCAGCTCATGCACCTGTTCCCGGACGGCGATCGCGTACGGCGTCGGGGTCATCGTGCGGCCGGTGCGCACCAGGATCTGATCCCCGGTCGTGCGCCGAATCCGGCCCAGACTCCGGCTCATCGCGGGGGCGGTGACATGCAGGCGCGCCGCCGCTCCGGTCACACTGCCCTCCTCCAGCAGCGCGTCGAGCGCGGCGAGCAGATTCAAATCCAATTGCATTTGAGTAATCCTAGCCGTGTCTGACATGCATTTGAAGTTAATCGCACGGCTGCATACCGTGAGGCGAAAGCGCAAGAAGCAACGCGCAGTTCGGCCCTCGACCGGCCTCAGCACCCTCCTCAGACGGGAATACCACCATGTCCGAAACGCTTCAGACCACCGACGTCGCCGCCTCCGACGCCGACCTGCTCGCCCAGACCGCGATCGTCGTGCGTGAGGCGGGTTCGGCGCTGCGCGACCGCTTCGGCAAGGTGGTCCGCTACCAGACCCGCGAAGAGCTCATACGCGCGCTCGCCGCCAACGACGACACGGCCCTCGATATCCTGCGCCCCCGCCTCACGCGCCTGCGCCCGGACGCCGACTGGGTGGAGGACGAACTGGACGGCGGGGCGCTGCCGCCCGGCGAATGGTGGGTCGTGGATCCGGCCGAAGGCAACGTCAACCACCTGCACGCCCTGCCGGAGTGGGCGGTGACCGCCACCCTCGTGCGTGAGAACCAGCCGGTGCTCACCGCGGTCCACCTGCCGTTGACCGGCGAGACCTACACCGCGCTCACCGGCGCGGGCGCCCACCTCGACGGCCGGCCGCTGCACGTCTCCCAGACCGCGGACCTCGGCCTGAGCATCGTGGCCACTAGCCAGGCCCGGCCGGACGAGGACGAAAAGGTCGTGCGGCGCGTCGGCTCCTCGATCACCGCGATGCTCTTCGACGCGCTTGTCGTCCGCGCCGCCGTGCCCGCGACCCTGCACCTGCTGAACGTGGCCGCCGGCCGGATCGACGCCTTCTGGCAGTTCGCCGGTGCCCGCGCGGACCTGCTTCCCGGAGCGCTGCTCGTCACCGAGGCCGGCGGACGGATCTCCGACGCCGAGGGCCGCCCCTGGACCCCACAGAGCCAGAGCTTCCTGGCTGCCGCGCCCGGCGTCCACGCCGAGGCCGTATCCACGCTCTCGCGCTGACCGCGCACCACAACCCGCACGCACGGAAGGACCAGATCATCATGACCACGATCGCAGTTCTCGGAAACGGCCGCGTCGGCGGCAACCTGGCCGCAGCCCTCGCCCGGGCAGGACACGAAGTGACCGTGGCGGACCGCAGGCCGGGCGTCGCCGCCGACGCCGCCCGGACTGCCCGGATCGTCATCAACGCCACCCCGGGTTCCGGCTCGCTGGACCGGCTCGCCGCTCTGCGCGAAGAACTCCGGGACAAGATCCTCGTCGACGTCTCCAACGCCACCACCGATGGACCGGACGGACTGCCCGCCGATCTGATCTACCCCGGCTCGAGCCTCGCCGAACAACTCCAGGAAGCGCTCCCCGAAACGCGCGTCGTCAAGACACTCAACACCATGCTCTTTCCGGTGATGACCTCGCCGGCCACGCTCCCCCAGACTCCGACCGCGTTCCTCTCCGGCGAGGACCTGCAGGCCAAGCAGACCGTCCGCGAACTGCTCACCGACCTCGGCTGGCAAAAGGAATGGATCACCGACCTCGGCGGGATCCAGACCGCCCGCGCCACAGAGGCCGCGATCCTGTTCGTACCGCACGTCATCCGGTCCGCCGGATTCACACCCTTCGCGATCTCAATCGCCCGCTGACTGTCGAGCTGCGCTGGCTGGAGGTGACCGGAGACGGCGCGTGGCATGGATGGTTTTACTGGTGAAGTAGCAGTATTCCGACGCTGCGCTATTCATGGTCGTTCCTGGCTTCGTGTGCCGTGCTCCCGGGCTGGATGTGATCTCGTCCGGCACATGCGGGGCCGGAGCCGGATCACCGGGGCGCCTTGAGGGAGAAGCAAATCGACTGAAACGGGCTGAGGTTCGATGCACCTGTCGCTCGAAGTGCGTAGAGCGCATACGCCTCAGCGAAACCAGCCGGACAAACGTAGGCTTCGGGCGGGCGAAGCAACCGGGGTCGCCAACCGACTGCCTCGCCGGCCGTCGGCCCGCCTGCTCACTCCGGCGGGCCGGTGGCCGGATCGTGGTGGCGCGCGATCAGGGCCCGGTCTTCCGCCGATATGAGGGCGTGCACCAAGGGTCGGTGGGATGCCAGCGCATGGGACAGTGCATCGAAGACGGTCACCGGCAATGGTTGTGCCCTCTCGCTGTCACCGAACATGAGCTGGATGAGCTGTGCCAGAAACTGCAGGACGTCGTCGTGTGCGTCGCCGGGGACTCGTCCCCTGTCCTGGCCGAAGGCCGTGAGAAGGGCGTGCACGGCCGACACCAGGTGGGGGTGGCGCATGTCCATCAGCAGCCGCGTTCCCTGGAGGGCCCGGTCGTAGAGATCGCCGAGTTCCCTGTCGCTCATGGTCGTGCGATCGGCCAGCAGCAGTTCGAGCAGGTCGTGGGCGAGCGATGAGGCTGGAGCACCATCGACCGGACTGAATATGGTCACGGCCTGGCCGAGCCACCGGAATACCGGGTCCAGGGCATGCCGCATCACCGAGTCATTGGTTCCGCTGGACACGGCCGCTTTGTGCCACAGCTCGTCCCAGTACGACCGTGACCAGCCTGGGCCTCCGCTGCCTCGCGGGTAGCGGAAGTGCCAGTTCATGTCGAGCGGCTGTGGTGGGGTGCCTGGCTCGGAGCGAAGCGATATCTCCAGGGCCCGGCCCTCGCCGTCCCACGTGTGATGCACGTCGAGGGACAGAGCGAAGTCCGTCCATTGGCTCTCATTCATCGCCGAGCGCCACAGCAGGCAGTGCCGGTGCCAGGCACCCGGCGGGTCCGCGGAGCCCGGGAACAGCTCGGCGGCGGAGCAGCGCTCGGCGAGTAGCACCGTCAGGAGCACGAGGTTGGAACCGTACAGGCCGTGGCGTGTCGTCGTGCGCAGCAGGGCGGGCCGGTAGGCCGGGTGCTGGTCACCGGTGCGCGTCGTGTGCTGGGTCAGAACCTGGATGAGGGTCCGGGTCAGCCGGCGCCGTTCCGCCATGGACAGCCTGCCGGTCAGCGACCGCGCGAAGCGCAGCATCTGCCGGGACGCCAGGGAGGTGTAGGAAAGCAGTGCGTAGGCGAGGTCGTCGTCGATGCGGGTGTCCCCGAGAGAGAGCGCGGGGCGGGGTGCGAGCAGGTCGGTGAGCAGGTGCAGGGTGAGGCGTACGGCCAGATACTCGCCGAAGGTCGCGTGCAGGAACTCGTAGGTGGCGAGTACCTGGCCGTCCCGCACTGACTGGGCTCGCTGGACGAAGAAGAAGCGGCCGAGCGCCGTTTCGGCGGCGGTGAGCGGGGTGCGGAATCCCGGTGGCCGCACCGGCTGCCTGCCCAGTACGGCGGTGAGGTCCTGCTCGAGTTCGTCGGCCGACACCCACTGGCGACCCCGGTTCAGCTGGGCGAAGGCCACGAGCGACAGGCGCTGCAGTTCCTGCTCGACGAGGGCGGCCGTGTCCTCGTCGGAGACGGCGTGGAGTGTCGTCTTGCCGACCTCGCGCCGGGCGAAGGAGGACAGCAGCTGCTCGTACAACTCGGTGACGTCGAAGTCGTCGTCGGCGCGCCGCAGAGCACCCTCGGCAGCGTCGTACAGCGCGAGCATCGTCAACAGCAGAGGCTGAGAGGCGAGTTCGGCGTGCCGTTCGAGGTGCTGCCAAGTCAGCGGGCCGCGGCCGTGCGTCGAGAGTCCGGCCATGTTGGCCTCGTTCCACACGGCCAGCCAGGTCGTGATCTGCTCGGCGCGGAAGGGCTCCAGGCGCAGGACGACCATGCCGGTGGGGTATCGGGCGCGGTCGGCCACGGAGGTCCGGCTCGTCACCAAGGCCAGCACGGGCCGCCCCTGATCCGCCTCACGCCGCTGGAACTGGGACACGCGCTCCAGGAAGTTGGTTTGGTGGACGCCGGTCGTCTGCAGCAACTCGTCGAAGCCGTCCAGGAGCAGAACAGGAGTACTGCCACCTGCCGCACGCACCAGTTCCGGCCAGCTGACCCGTTCGCCGGTGGAGGCGCGGATCGCCTGTTCGATCTGGTCCTGCAGTTCGTCCTCCACCCGGACGTCCCGCAGCGGCACGCGCACGGGGAGAAAACCGACGGAGGGGAGCCGTGCGGCGAGCACCCGGGTGAGGACGGATTTGCCGGCACCGGGCTGGCCCAGGATCAGCAGGGGCGCCTCGGCGAGCTGAGGAGAGGTGAGGGCCCCGGCCAGGTAGCGGGTGAGGTCTCGGCGGAGGGGCAGGCGCCCCCACCACTCGTGGTCGGCCGGTGCGGCCTGCCCGGAAACGGCACTGACGCGGAAGTCCGGGTCGAGGTAGAGGTCCTGCAGGGTGGGAATCCTAATGCCGTCCGGCGCCGACGCGGCGTCCAGCACAGAGTGAGCGAGCGCCGCCCGGTGAGCGCGCGCCAGTGCGGAGGCCACGTCGACCGGCGGGCGCAGCGCCTCGGTGGTGCGGGTGAGGAGAGTCTCGATCCCGGACAGGGCACGACCGATGTCTGTGTGGATCGCCTGCTGCGCCACATGTGTGACCCAGAAACCGAATTCGGGTGCCTCCTTGGCGAGCTCGACGTACAGGCCCTGGTATCGGTCATGAGCCGCGCGCGGCAGGTCATCCATGAGAGCCGCATGGGCCCGAAGGCGCCGCAACGCGTCCATGTGCTCCCAAAGAGCAAGGCCTTCGAGGAAGGCGTAGAACCTGCGGGCGTAGTCCGTGTAACTCGCGAGCAGCATCGCGGTGAGCGCCGAGGCCGGTATGTGCGGTGCCGGGCAGGGCAGGTCCGTGGCGAGCAGCAGCGACACCAGGTCCGGCGTCTGCGGGGTCGAGCCCGATTCGGTCCGGGCGAGGGCGAGTTGCTCGTCCCGGGTCAACCGCACCTCGGCGAGGGTGAACGGAAGCTCCAACTCCTCCATCACCTCGAAGAAGGCCACCACGACGATGACCGTGTGTGCCGCGCGCAGCACATCGGTCCGCTCCGCACGCCCCTGGGTACGGTCCAGACGGGCGCCGACGCCGCGGATCGCGTCGCGTCCGAGGCCGAGGAGGCGTCCGTTGGCGTCGGCCATGCCGATCACCGTGCCGCTGACCCCGGCGGTCGCCAGATTCAACGCCCCACCGAGCGCCCGATCCAACGCCGCCAGCCGCGGCGGCTCGGCACCGAGAAGCACCAGAGCATCGGCGAACGCCAGGAGTCTGCGTGCCACCATATCCCTTACTCCCGCATCTCTAGAGGCCCGGCCGAGGCCGACGCTACCGCGCGCTGGTAGTCCCGCCGGTATGATTCGAAGGACGCGGAGGACCGCGAAGCGGGGTCAGCATTGGCTGCGGCGGCATCCATCTCTTGCGGTGCCATCGGCAAGCGCGTCACCCTGGTCCACCCGAACGCCGCAGGACACGAAAACACCGCCAACGGGGTCGAACGAGCCATCCGCATCGCCCTCCTGAACTACCGGTGGTGAGGTCCTGACCTAAAGGCTGCCCCATAAGTGATCTTGGGGTCGATGGGGATACGGGTGGCCGCAGGTGCGACTCGACTATCCCTTAAGGGCGAGGTTGTGCAGGCGGGCGATGCCGAGCATGGCGTGGTGGACGCCGTCACCTTTCAGGCGGCAGTCGCGGAGAATCTTCCAGCTCTTCATGCGGGCGAAGGTGTGCTCAACGCGGGCCCGCACTCTCTTGTGGGAGCGGTTGTGTTCCTCCTTCCAGGCCGGCAGTTCCTCACCCTTGGAGCGGCGGTGCGGGATGACAAGGCCGGTCCCCTGGTAACCGCCGTCGGCGATGGTCATGGTGCGGCCGACGACGTCCATGGCCCCGGATTCCGCCCAGCCGCGTGAGTCGTGCCGGTTGCCGGGCAGGGGGCGGCCGACCACGACAACCAGGCGGATGTCCGCGTCGATGACGACCTGATGCGCCGTGGAATAGCGATAGTTCTTCGACTGCTCGGCGATCAAACGGTCACGGGTGGGGACCAGAGTGCCGTCCACGATCAACACGGCGTCCTTCGCGAACCGCTTGCGCGGCTTGAGCGCGAGCTTCGGGCCGAGGTGGTCAATTACACGACTGGCCGCGGACTTCGACACACCGAACAGCGGGGCCAGTTGTCGCAGCGTCAGGTTGGTCCGCCAGCGGCAGCCTCCACGGCCGCCCGCGACTCGGAGCGTCGGCACCCTCCCTACGGTCACCAACTTGCTCAAGGCGCGTGGGCTCAGCCCAGTGAACGGGGCCATCCAGACGCCTCACGGCGCCAAGCCGTCAAGTCGGGACAGCGGGCGCGAGCTCACTGTTCGATTTTGAGGTCCCTGTCAGTGGTCATCAGAGAGCGCCCTTGGTGTGGCCTCGGGCGAAGTCCCATGGGGCGGGTGCATTGGCAGCCGCGTACTCGTCTGCGATGCCGAAGATGCTCCCGCATCCTGGGCATTCCGCCTGGCCGAACAGGTGCGTCAGGCCCCAGGCGAGCCGTTGCTGGCCATCCCGTACGGCCGACTCGTGCAACATCCTCCCGGTGCCGGTCAGCTCGTGCGGGACGGCCGGCCGGAGCGGGACCTGGTGGACATCCCCCAGATTCCAGTCCCGGATCGAGGAGTAGCAACCGTAGTCGCCGACCGCGATCGTCACCGGTGCGTCGCAGTGTGGACAAGCGACAGTGACGAAGGAATCGGTGAAGTCGTCCAGGGCCTCGAACCACAGGGTCTGGCCGTCGAACGCGAGCATGGCCCGCAGCCGGCTCAGGTAGATCTTCCCGTCCAGACCAGACCGCAGCCAGGCGGCGGCCATGGCTCGAAGCTCGGCCAAGGTCTCCGCACAGCGGGCGACTTCTTCGTCGGCGCCGTGAGGCTGAAGGAGGCCACCTGCTATGGCTCCGGCCAGATCGAGCGCCCAGTCCCCGGCGTCCTCGGTCTTCGCGATGTCCGCCAGCTGCGGCAGTGCGGCGATGCTCGCCGGGGTGATCGTCCCCTGGTGGCACAAGCGTCCCCAAAGCCGGTCGATGGCCTCCTGGTCACGGCCGATGGCTCGTTCCAGCAGCCCGGGTATCGCGTGTGCCGGGCCGTAGGCGTCGTGGAGTGTGGACCAGTCGATCATCCGGTGATTCAAGCACGCTGCGGAGCGACCTCCAGGGGGCGGTGAGTCGTGAGCGGGATCACCTACGCCACCGTCAGTGCTGGGGTCTGCGGCGCCGGGAACGCGGTGTGCTCATCGAACAGGTGGCGGTTCTTGAGGCAGTGGTGGAGCTGGCCTAGCATCCGGTTGAACCAATGCCACGAAGTTAGGGCTCGTACTGCGTCGTCAAGGGCTGTCGTGGGATGGGTAGTTCGGGGCGCGTGAGACGGGATCCCCTGGTAGGAGGAAAGCCGACCAAGACTTCTTCCGTTCAGAGGATCCCGTTGCCAAGCGAGTCTGCCACCCGCACCCTTACGCGCACTACGACCATTGCCGTCGGCGCGTTTGCCCCCGGACACCTCGGCGGGTTGACCCAGTTCCTGCCCTTCGAGCTTGTCGACGACGTACTTGAGCAGACCAGAACCCTGCAGCGCCGCGTGCGTACTCTTCCGTCCCGGGTCGGTATCTACTTCGTGCTGGCTCTGGGACTGTTCCCGGGCCTGGGTTACAACCGCGTGTGGGACAAGCTCGTGGCCGGCCTAGCCGGACTCGACCTGCGCACCCCTTCGGAGACAGCCCTGCGCCACCTGCGCAAACGGCTCGGGCCGAAGCCGCTCGAACTGCTCTTCAACGTGCTCGCGGTGCCGCTGGCACGCCCTTCGACGACAGGCGTGTGCTACCGGCGCTGGCGGACCGTCGCCTTCGACGGCTGTAACTCCCTCAAAGCCCCCGATCTGCCACGGATCCGAGCCCTGCTCGGAAAGGTCCGGCACCACTGGGGCATGTCCGGCTACCCCTCCTTGCGGCTGACCGTGCTGTGCGAGACCGGAACCCGCGGCCTCCTCGGTGCCGTCTTCGGCCCCGCCGAAGCCGGCGAGATCGTCCAGGCGTCCTGGCTACTGCCGAGGCTCACCTCGCAAATGCTGCTGTTGGCCGACCGCGCCTACGACGGCGACAAGTTCCTGGGCCAGGTCGCCGACACTGGCGCCCAGTTCCTGGTCAGGCTGTCTGCCCGCCGGCGCCCCGCGGTTCTGGCCGTCCTGCCCGACGGCTCCTATCTGACCCGCTTCCACCACGTGCACGTGCGCGTCATCGACGCGGACATCACCGTCACCACCAGGGAAGGTCACAGCATCACCGGGCGCTACCTGCTCGCGACCACGCTCACCGACCACCGCCGCGACCCCGCCGAGGCTCTCGTGCGTCTCTATCATGAGCGCTGGGAGATCGAGACCGCTTACTACTCCCTGCGGCACACGCTGCTGACCGGACAGGTCCTGCGCTCCCAGGACCCAAGCGGCCTCGAGCAGGAGGTCTGGGCCCTGCTCACCCTCTACCAAGTGCTGCGAATGGCCATGACCGACGCCGTCGAATCGCTTCCCGGAGCCGACCCCGACCGGGCCAGTTTCACCGTCGCTCTCCACACCGCCCGCGACCAGGTCATCCACGCCGATCACATCGTGCCGGAAGGGACGGACAGCCGGGACCTGGCGGCAGCGATCAGGTCTGGCCTCCTGCCACCCAGACGGGCTCGCACCAGCGCCCGCAAGGTGAAGTCCCCGACCTCGCGCTATCCGGCGCATCCGACCAGCGGACACCCCTTGAAAAGCCAAAAGGTCACCAGTCTCGCAGTAGCGCTGCGAGCTCAGCCAGCCTCATCCCCAGCCACCGCACACGGCGGACAACGCAACCAGGTCCTGCAGATCATGCGCACCGCACCCAGCCGGCTCTGGCACGCTCGCGATCTTGCCGCAGCCCTCGGGATCACCACCCGCTACGACAGCTTCTGCGTCCAGCTCGGCCGCTGGACCCGCGAAGGACTCCTCAACAAGATCGCTAACGCCACCTACGCGCTCACCACCGACTGGCTGCCGACCGACACTCAACCCTTCAACCGAGAACGCCCTTGACAACGCAGCACGAGCCCTAACTTCGTGGCATTGCCGGTTGAACAGATTGCGCTGGCCAGCGGCGTGCCAGTCTCCGTGGTCGTCACGTCGCCGCCGGTAGTGGGCTTTGGCACCGGGCGAGGCAGTGATCGCTGAAAACGCCCAGAGGTAGCCGGCGTGGTTGAGCTGGTCGTTCTTCACCCATCGTCTGGTGATGCTGGACTTCTTGCCGGAGGCTCGGGTGACGGGTGGGGCGCCCGCGTAGGCCTTCAGGCCGCGGGCGTCCGCGAAGCGGGTGCGGTCGTCTCCGATTTCGGCCGGCGCCCTGGCGGCAAGCTGGATACCGAGGCCGGGGAAGCTGAGGATAATTTCAGAGTCCGGGTGCTGCGGGAACGCCTGCTCGACAGCCTGGGCGAGGTCGGCGGCGGTGCAGGCGGCCGTGAGCTGTCCCAGTAGGGCGAGCGTCTGCTTGCCGAGCGCGTCCTCGACAAGCTCGGGCTGACGGGCCCAGCCGGTGCGGAATGCCTCGCGCAGCCGCCCGACGTCCGACTCGATGCCGCGCTTGCGGCCCGCACGCTTGAGAGCCGTCGTGATCTGGGTACGAGTCAGGCTCGCGGCCTTGGCCGGTGTCGGCGCGAGCTTCATCAGCTCGCGGGCCTCCGGCTGGCACAAGCCGTTGTCCCACTTGGCGAAGGCCTCCAGAGCGGCGGGGTAGTACTCGCGCAGCAGCGAGCGGAGCTGGTTGGCGACCTGTTGCCGGTTCCAGACCGCGTCCTGCTGAGCGCGGGCCAGTACGGCGATGGCGCGGGCCAGGTCGCTGTCGTTCGGCAGCGGCCGGTGGGCGTGCATATCTGTGCGCAGGATGTTCGCCAGGACCAGGGCGTCGCCGGGGTCGGACTTCTTGCGGGAGACCGCGCGCCGGTCGCGGTAGCGAGCGGCAGCCATCGGGTTGATCGCGAACACCTTCCGCTTGCCTGCCCGCAGCACCGCGACCAGCAGATCGCGGGAGGTCTCGATCGCGACCGGGATCGGGGTCTCCTTCGTGTCGCCGTACTCGGCGAGCACGTCCATCAGGCTCCTGTAGACGACCGCGTCGTCGGTGATGTGTCGCTTCGCAAGTAGCTGGCCGGTGTCGTCGACCAAGGCGACGTCGTGTGTCCTCTCGGCCCAGTCGATGCCGCAGTAGATCAACTTTTCCTCCCCGGAGGTGCGGTGTTTGCGCTGGTTGCGAGCGCATGCGGGTCACGCAGCGGCCTGATTCCAGGACTCGATCAGCCGGTCGGTTTGCCACCTCACTAGCCGTTCGTGGCGCCAGCTCACCCCACGGGCCCCGGTCTCCTCGGGAGCTCTGACGGCTCTGGAGTATCAGGAGGTCACCGTGCGGCGGGCTCGGACCACCAACACCGACGAGTGATCGAGCGGTTGGTGGTGACGGTGGTGGCGGCCTCGAAGACACCGGGTGCCGCCGCTCTGGGTAAAGGGATCGAGTGCCCGGACGGCTCCAGGCGTACGGTCGGTGCCCGCGAGGCTGTCACCACCTGCGCTGTGGAAGGCCGGGATGAGAGAAGGGCATCGGCCCCCGGCGCTCGAACGGAGGGGTGGCAACCCCGGCTCCCACGGCCCGTTACCAAGGAATCAGGACGGCTCCGATGCCGTGATCGCACCAGTCACACCAAGATCATCCCATCCCTGGTCAGGGGTTGCTGGACAACCTTTAGGGGGTGCCGGTCGTGCCCGGAGGGCCGTTCCGGTACTCCGGCGAGCACCCGCCGCACTCCTCCGGCCGAGGAGTACGGCGGGCTCCCTCCTGACTCCCCTCGCGGTCAGGAGGAGGTATCGGACTCCTCGCGGTACAGGCTCCCGGCGAACCGCCGGAGCGGCGCCCGCAGCAGAGCCGGTGCGATGGATCCGTCGCCGCGATGGGAATAGACGAGGTGGCCTCCGTCGACCGCTTCCAGCCGGTACTGGTGGTCCCACTGCCGCCACTCCTCCGCCCCTTGGTCGCCGCCCCGGAACCTGGCGATCACGTGCCCTTGCACCACGTCGACGGTGATCCGCTCGATGCGATCCCACGGCAGATCGCTCACCTGATGGGTCTGGCCCTTCCAGTTCACCTGGGTGACGGTCATCCCGTCCGGTCCGATCGTCACGACGTCGGGATCCGCGTTGAACAGGCCGGAGAAGAAGAGGATCGGCAGGAAGAAGACCGCGCCGAACGCCCCCAGCAGGAAGAGCATGCTGAACCCGTTCGACAGCCTGGTGCCGTGCGGCAGTACCTCCATGACCCAGTCCGGCAAGTCGTAGTCGAAGGTGTGGGGGTCGCTGCAGAGCCCGACTAGCGCCCCCAGAATCCCGAAGACCCAGAAGCACGCCTTCGTGAGCGTCACCGTGTACTCCACCACCAGCCCCATCCGCGACCTGGTCAGCACCACCGGCGGCCCGGCCGCACCGGACCGGTCCGGACCCCGGTCCGCCTCTTTCTCCGCCCGCCCCGGCTCCCGCGGCTGTCCCCCCTCCGCCAGCAGCACCGACGCGGCTGCCGCCGAAGGGCGTTTCGCCGGGTCCTTCTCCAGCAGCGCCGTGATCAGGCCCCGCAGCGGGCCCGCCCGCACGGGCGGGGGCGGTTCCTCCAGCGCCACCGCCGCCATGGTGGCCGTAGGCGTGTCGCGGGCGAACGGCGAGATCCCCTCGGTCGCCTCGTAGAGGCTGACGCCGAGGGCGAAGAGGTCCCCGGCCGGGGAGTCCTTGCCGTTCAGGCGCTCCGGCGCCATGTAGGGCAGCGTGCCGACGAGGACCGCCTGGGTGGTCAGGGTGAAGCCCCGGGCGATGCCGAAGTCGGCCAGCAGGACCGTTCCGTCCTCGGCCACCATGATGTTGGCCGGCTTTATGTCCCGGTGCAGGACGTCCGAGGCGTGCGCCGCTTCGAGCGCGGACAGCACCCCGGCTGCCACGTGCCGCGCCATCACCGGCCCCAGCGGGCCGCGTTCTGTGATCTCCTGACCGAGCGTCCGCCCCCGGACCAGCCGCATCACCAGCCACGGCGTCCCGCCGTCGGCGACCACGTCGAAGACGGTCACGATGTTCGGGTGGTCGCGCAGCCTCGCGGCGTGCCGCGCCTCCTCCTCCGCCCGCGCCAGCACGGCGTCCCGCTCGGTGTCCGACGCCTGCGGGTCCACCCGCACCCGCTTCAGGGCGACCTCCACGCGCAACCGTTCGTCGTACGCGCTCCACACCTCACCGAACCCGCCGGAGCCCAGCCTCCGACCCAGCCGGAAGCGCCCCGCGACGACCTGCTCCACCCGTCCTCGCCTCCCCCGGCGCACGGCGACAGCCGGCCACCGGCCCCTCAGGGCCGAACCGGCGCTCCTGGCAGCGTAGCCCCTCCGGACGCGCAAAGGAACATCAATGTTTGTTAGGGGTGAGGGTTCGGCCGGCGACTGTGCGAAGGGGCGGGCGACGGGCCCGGCCGGGATGCGCCGTACCGGCGTTACCCTGCGCCCATGACGACACAGCACCGCAAACTCCCCCGGGGCCGCAGCGCCCTGCCGGTCGACCAGGTGGAGGTGGTGCAGCGGGGGCGCGTGTACGCGGCGCTGGCGCAGGTGCTGACCGAGCGGGGGTACGCGGCCACCACCGTCCAGGACGTCATCGGGCGCGCGGGGGTGTCCCGGCAGACCTTCTACCGCTACTTCGGCTCCAAGGCAGACTGCTTCGCGGCGGCCTACCAGGCGGCCGGGGAGAGCCTGCTGGCACGCGTCCTCGACCGGCTCGCGGCCATCCCGGAGGGGGAGTCCGCCCGTGCAGGCGAAGTGCCGCCGCACCGCTTCGAGCGGCTGATCGACGCCTACGTCCAGACGCTGGCCGCCGACTGGCCGACGGCCCGGCTCTGCCTGGTGGAGGCCTTCGCGGCCGGCCCCGGCGTGCTCCCGGTGCGGGCGCCGCTCTACGACACGGTGGTGGACCTGGTCGCGGAGACCCTCGGGGCCGGCGACGCGGAGGGCCGGCGCGTCTGCCGGATGATCCTCGCCGCCACCACCGCCCTGGCGACCTCGGCGGTAGCCGACAGAGACCTCGACCAACTCGAATCCGCAGGAAAGGAGTTGAAGGCCCACGCGCGCCGGCTCCGGGAGGCCGGCCTGCTCGGCCCCTGCCCCTGAACGGGACGCGCCGCACGATCCGAACTCTTAACAGACATCAGTGTTCCTCTGGTCCTCGGGGGCGGCTAGGCTGCGTTCGCGACGCCGTTTGTCGTTAAGCGAGCGCGGAGGCGATCCATGTACGGGGGAACGGTCACGCCCGGTCTGCTGCTGGGCGAACGCTACGAACTCCTGCGGATGCTGGGGCGCGGCGGCATGGGCCAGGTGTGGGAGGGCAGGGACCTGCGGCTCAAGCGGCCGGTGGCGGTGAAGATCCTCTCGCCGGCCGGCCCCCTGGAACCGCGCGACCTGGCCCTGTTCCGCCGGGAGGCGGAGATCGGCGCGATGCTGTCGCACCCCGGCATCACCACCGTCTTCGACCTGGGCAGCCCCGCCGACGACGGCCGTACGCCCTGGTACCTGGTGATGGAGCGGCTGGTGGGGCGTAGCTTCGCCGAGGAACTCGCCCGACACTCCGGGGGACTGCCGGTGGAACGGGTGAAGGACCTGGCCGGGCAGGTGGTGTCGGCGCTCGGCGCGGCCCACGCGCAGGGGGTGGTGCACCGGGACATCAAGCCCGCGAACCTGTTCCTCCAGGAATCCGGGCTGGTGAAGATCTGCGACTTCGGCATCTCCCGGCTGGCGAACGCCACCCACCTGCTGACCGGCGTCCAGGTCGCAGGAACCCTGCCTTACATGGCGCCGGAGCAGTTCGCCTCGCTGGCGGTCGACCACCGGAGCGACCTGTACGCCCTCGGCTGCGTGCTCTACGAACTCCTGGTCGGGTCCACCTGGGTGGACCCCACGACGGGCTGGCCCGGTGCCATGTACCAGCACCACCACGTCACGCCGACGTCCCCGGCCGCCTCCCGGCCGGACGTCCCCGGCGACCTGGACCGGCTGGTCCTGGACCTCCTGGCCAAGGCCCCGGCCGACCGCCCGCCGGACGCCGCAGCCGTCGCCGCCCGCCTGCGGGCGATCGGGCGAGAGCCGCGGCACGAGGCCGGCACCGACGACTGGCCGCGGTCCGAACGCGACGCCCGTACCCGGCTGCTGACCGAGGCGGCCACCGGATTCAGGGCCCTGTACGCCTGCCGGGCCGGCCAGGGGGCGGACGCCGCGCACCAGCGGCACCTCGCGCGGGCGCGGCGTGCCTCCGCCCAGGTCCGCGCGGCCGGTCCGAGCGGCGGTCCCGCGAGGTCGGAGCCCGGCGGCGCCACGGGGCTCAGGACGGGACCGGTGACCGTGACCCGGTCGGCTGGCGCCATGTTGGGCGACGGGGGCGAGTCCTGGGGGCCGGGCCTCGCCGGGTTCGTGGCCGTGCTGGGGGCGGCGGCGGGAGCCTCGTCACCCGGTCGGCCGGTCATCCCGCTGCGGCATCTCGACCTGCACGACGCCTCGGTCCTCGGGAACGCCGTCGCCGGTGCCCTCAGCACCGGGTTCGCCGCCTGGGCGGTGATCAGTCTCCTCGTCTGGGCGGCGGCCCTGCTGCGGGGCGCCGACCGGGTGACCGTCGACGGCGAAGGCCTGCACATCCGACGGGCCGGCGGCTCGCGGCGCCCCCTGGACATCCCCTGGACGCTGGTGGACTCGGTGTTCGTCACCAACGATCTCGACAAGCCCCGCGGCAAGGTGCACCTGCGCTTCGTCGCGGGGCAGGCCCCCGGCAGCGCCTGGTGCGAACTGCACTCCGTCACGTCCGAGGGGAACGGCTCCTTCGTCGTCTACGACAAGGGCTGGGGAGACATCGCCCGGGTCGACCCCAGGGAACTCATCGCGCCGCTCCAGCTCTTCGCCGGCCATCACTGGCGCCCTACGACGGCGTCCGTGGCCCGGACCCACACCGCCCGCGGCCGCCACCGGTGACGCCTCGTCCGGCGGCCCCGCCGGTAGGGTCGCTGACCCTGTCGGATTCCCGGGCCGCCCTCGGTGTCGACCTCCATCTCGCCCCGCGCGGGGCCGGCCTGCGGCGGGGTTTCACCGACGCGCTGCGGGAGGGGCGGTGCGCGGCTCGCGCCCGGCACCCGGTAGCCGTCCTCCCATACCCTCGCCGCCGACCTGGGCATCGCCCGCAACACCGTCGCCGAGGCCGACGCCGACCTGGTCGCCGAGGGGTGGCTCCGGATCGCCGTCGGCGGCGATCATGTGTTCACGGCGGCCAGTGCGGCGCGCAAGTTCCTTGCTGGTCCTGTGTGGGTGGCGATGGCGACGGCACGTGAGGCGAGTTCGGCAGCGATGTCGCGGTCCCCGCAAGCCGCGTGGAGGCGGGCACTCGCGGTCAGGACTTCCGCCGAACCACGGACGCTGGTCGTCGGCCAGGCTGCGCGCGCTTCGTCGAGAGCGGCCTGGCCTGTGCTGAAGAGTGCCGGGACGGTCGGACCGAGACGGACTGCGGCATGGCCGGTCCATTTGTTCAGCTCTGCTTCGTCCAGATAGCCGATGTAGGGGGCTTCTCTGCGTCGTCGGCGCGTTCGAGCAGCTTCCAGGCGGTATGGAGATCGGTTTGTGCGCTGCGGGCGTCATGGAGGCAGGCGTGATGGTGGGCGCGGACGGCGTGCAGCCAGGACCGTACGGCAGGGTGGGCTTTGGTGCCGCCGAGATGGAGGGTGCCGTCGGCGAGGGGGAGAGCGTGACGGTAGTGGCCTTGGTCGGTCAGGATGCGGCTCATCTGGCCTATGAGGTTGATGCAGGAAGAGAGGTCGCCTGCCTGGCGGGCGTGGGCAACGGCGTCACGGTAGTGCGTGGCGGCTGTCTCGGCCATGCCCAGGTCGTAGGTGAGGAAGCCGACGAAACCCCCGGTGTCGAAGGCAAGGGCGGCGATCTGCTGCCGCTCGGCTGTGGTGGCCGTGCCGAGCCAGGAAAGGATCTGCTGGTGGTGGTTTTCGTGCGTGCGGTGGTCGGGGTTTTCAGTCTGTGGTGAGCAGGTTGGTCAGTTCGGTTTGCCAGTCGATGTGTTGGGATTCGGTGCCGTGGGGGACGAGGGTCTGGGTGTCGTGCAGGAAGGCTCTGAGGTCGTGTGCGGGGATTTCGAGCAGGGCGGTGTCGGTGGTTGTGGGGGTTTTGAGGGTGAGGCAGACGGTCCGGCCGCCGGGGGCGGGGCGGATGCGGATGTCGCCGTGGCCTGCGGGGTGGGTGAGGCCGTCGGTCAGGAGGTCGCGTCCCAGGGTCCATTGGGCCAGTTCGTGGGTGCCGGTGCGGAAGGCGGCGCGGACGGTGTAGGGGTCGGTGGGTTCGTAGTGCAGGTCCAGGCGCAGGGGCAGGGCGTAGGTGGGTGTGACGACGAGTTCTGCGGCCATCCTGCGTGTCACGGTCTTCACGGGATCCATCGGTGTCTTCCTCCTGCCCCGGCGGCGGTGGGCGGGCGCTGGTCCCGCCCTGGCCGTCGTGGTGCCGGCCGCGGGTCCCGGCCCGGGGGCGGCCGTCCGGGCCGGTGGCCGGCTTTTTGTGTGCCCCGGCCTCCCCGGGCTTTTTTGCCGCGAAGGCCGGCCGCAGCGGCCGGCGGCCCGGCGGTCTTCCTGGCGTGCTCACTGACCCTTCCCTCCCGGTGGCGCATCCGGATTCACCGCCCGCGGCTCGCGTGTACTCGTTGAAGGCATCGGCCGCGGCCGCGCCGGGCGGTTCTGGCTGTCCGTGGAGCCGGTCGGGAGGGAGCCGGGGCCTGTCTTTGCTCGTTTTGCGGCGGCGCGAGGGCCGGCGGCGGTTTGACGGACCTCGGCCGGGATCCGCCGCGCGGCCGCTTCGCACCGCTCGGCGTTTCCTCGGCTCGGCGAGTCATGCCCGTACCTGTTCGTCGTCGTGCAGGTAGCCGTGCTCGTCCGCAGGGAGACCGATTCCGCAGGGGCGGTTCGGCGCCCGCCAGGAGAGGTGGTCCCGGACGGTCCCGTCCTCCATCACCCATCTCGCCGCCCGGCGATCGGCCTCGTCCCTGGGCAGCCGGCCCGCGGCAAGCTCAGCGAAGCGGTCTTCGATCTCATCAAGAGCTGGCCGGCTGCCGGCATTCATGCCCTGACCGTGCAGGCAGGGCGAACGTTGCCTGATGCGGTACCGGAACAGCTGCGGGCACCGAAGGACCTTGCCGCGGCACGGGCAGCGCGGCCGGCGCTCCATTCCCACGTCGCGTCCTTCTGCGGGGACGGCGATCCACGTGTGAGAGAGGCCGCCGTCGCCGTCACCGCCCTGCTGCTCGCCGAGCCGCTGCGGGCGGAGCCGGGCCGGTGGTGGCGTCGGGGCGGGGGTTTGCTGCGGGGCGGGGCCGGCGGGCGGGGGGGGGGGCATGGCTGGGCGGCGGGGTGTGGCGGGCGGGGGTGGGGGTCACCGCCGGGCGGGGCCGGCAGGGGTGGGGGTGACGGCTGCGTGGAAGATGCTGCTGCCGTTCTGGACGGCGGTTATCCGTACGGTGCCGGTGGCGGCGTCGGTGGTGTCGGGGGTGTGGGTGGCGGTGGTGGTGTGGGGGGTGTGGGGGGTGTGGGGGGTGGGCTGGGTGTGGATCCAGCAGGGGGTGTCGAGTTCGGCGTAGCGGGTGAAGGCGGCTTCGACGGCGGTGGGGACCAGGGGTTGGGGGGTGGTGGTGTGGGCGGCCTGGCGGGCGGCTTCGAGCAGGAGCATGCCGGGGACGTGGTCGACCGGGTGGTCGAAGAGGGTGGGGTGGGTGAGGTCGACGCGCAGTTGGTGGCGGTGGGGGGTGTTGGTGGGGGAGAGGACGACGTCGGTGTGCCGGCTGCGGGCGGCCTGGGCCGGCGGGATGGGGGGTGCGAGGGCGATGGCGCGCCGGGTGGCGTGGGTGAGGTCGGCGTAGGGGCCGCGCAGGCGCGGGTAGACGGCGGGGGAGAGGTTGGCGAAGGTGGTGTGCGCGGTGCCGAGGAAGCGGCCGTCGACTGACAGTTCGGCGTGCAGGGTCAGAAAGGCCAGGCGGCCGGCGCGGCGCTGGATGTCGGTGCAGGTGATGTGCAGGTCGACGGCGGCGTCGGCGGTGGTGGCGGTCAGGGCCGCGGGGTCGATGCGGTAGCCGAAGCGGCTCCAGGCCTGGCGGTGGCCGAAGGGCACGCCGTAGGCGGCGTGGCTGAGCAGGGGCACGCACTGGCGGACCGTTTCGGCGACGAGCAGCGGGTCGTGCAGCCCGTCTGCGGGTGTGTAGAAGGGGTGTGCGAGGGGCCAGCGCGCGCTCACGTGGTGGCGGTTCTCGCCGGCGGGCAGCCAGCCGGTGAGCAGGACTTCGGACTCTGCCCGCTTGTGCACGTAAGCGCGGGGGACCGAGGTGGCCAGAAAGGCGGGTGTCGCCGGGACGGAAGCCGTGATGGACATGCAGAGGTTTCCCTTCTGAGGCGGGTGCGTCGCACCGCAGGCGTCTGGGACGGCCGTTCCTGACTGAAGAAAATAAAGATTGCTCTTTTTGTTTTGTGTTAAGTGAAAGTCAATTGATACCCAAGGGCTGGTCAAGACTCTTGCCATAGATCGCGAGATATGATCATAAAACGCACAACTAAAAGGCGGGGTTCCGCTGGCACTGGCGCCGCGCCGGGCGGGCTAGTAACGTAGGGAACGTTCTTTTTCTTTGGGAGGTGTGCGGTGGCTCAGCAGCAGCCGAAGCAGGAGCGTGCTGTCCAGACCCGGGAGGCGATTCTTAGGGCGGCCGCGGAGGTCTTCGACGAGGCCGGCTTCGCCGGTGCGAGCATCAACCGCATCCTGAAGAGAGCCGGGGTGACCGCGGGTGCGCTGTATTTCCACTTCGCGTCGAAGGAGGATCTTGCCCGGGCGGTCATGAACGCCCAGCCCGCTTCGATCATTCCGTGGCTGAAGTCGCAGGGGCTGCAGCGGCTCGTGGACATCACGATGGTGTGGGCCTATCAGCTGCAGGTCGATCCGCTGCTGCGGGCGGGTGTGCGCCTGACCGGTGAGCAGGGGGCGTTCGGGGTGAAGGATGCCGCTCCGTACCAGGAGTGGAGCCAGATCATGACCGAGTGCCTCCAGGCGGCTGCGGCCAGGGGGGAGTTGCAGGCAGGCGTCGAGCCTGCCGAGCTCGCCGAGTTCGTGGTCGAGGCGTGCACCGGCATGCAGATGTACTCGGCCGTCGTCAGTGAGGCGCGGGCGGACCTGGCCGGGCGGGCGGTGAGGATGTGGCGCCTGCTCCTGCCCGGTATCGCCGTGCCGGCCGTCATCGCCCGCACCCAGGTCGATCCCGCCCGGGTGCAGGCGGTCATCCGGGAGGCCGCGGTGCCCCGGGCGGGGGCGGCGCACCACGGCACGGCCACCACCACGGGCACCGCCAAAGCGGCCGGCTGAGGCCGCGACGCCGCAGTGCCCCCGGGCGGGAGCGGCGTACCACGGCACGGGCACCACGGGCATCACCGCAGGCACCGCCACAGCGGCCGGCTGAGGCTGCGACACCGCAGTGCCCCCGGCCGGCTGTGGCGGGGGCGGCGCACCACGGCACGGCCGCCACCACGGGCATCACCGCAGGCACCACCACAGGTACCACCACAGCGGCCGGCTGAGGCCGCGTGTCAGGGGCGCCGTCACCGAGGCGGCGTCATGGTCAGGGGGGTTCGCATGGGGCACGGTCTGGCACATCTGCGTCTGGGTGCGGTGAACATCGACGGTGTCATGCTCAACGACACCTTCAGCCCGGTCATCCATCAGTTCCTGGCGAGCCGCGGCCGGGTGTGCACGCTCGAGCTGGAGCGCAGCATCTTCTCCCAGCCGCGTGCGGTCGCCGGCCGGCTGCTCGCCGAGTGCGTGGGCGGCGCGATGACGGGGGAGCAGGCGCTGGAGGCGTATTTCGAGGAACGCGCCCGGTATGTGGCCGGGCATGCGGTGCGGGTGACCGAGGGGGCCCTCGAGCTCGTCGCGCGGCTGCGGCGGGCGGGGCTGCGCACGGTCTGCTACGGCGGCCTGGCCAGGGACCACTTCGAGAGGTTCCTGGGCGAGCACGCCGCGCTGTTCGACTCCCCGGGTTACATCTGCACCGATGCCGTGCGGCCCGGCCTGCACGAGATCGCCGCCGAGCACTTCGGCCTCGAGTACGACCGGGTGCTCATCGTCGATGACGTGGCCCGGGTCGCGGAGGAGGCCCGGCGCCTGGGCATGGCGTTCATCGGGCATCCGAGCCACTTCGAGCACAGTTTCCAGCGGCAGCTGATGCGCCAGGCGGGGGTGCGGCATCTGGTCGACTCGCTGCACGCCGTCGACGAGGAACTGCTGCACACCCTGGACGCCCAGGCCGCCGGGGGCACGGTGTGGCCCGGGTAGGGGCAGGGTGAGGGGCGTGCACCACTGCTTTTCGTAACGGCGGACACGTCGACTGGCTGCACGCCGTCGGCGGGGAACTGCTGCACACCCTGGACGCCCGGGCCGCCAGGGGCACGGTGTGGCCCGGGTAGGGGCAGGGGGCGTGCACCACTGCTTTTCGTAACGGCGAGCACGGCGAGCACGGCGGACACGACGGACGCGGCGGACATGACGGACGCGGCGGACACGACGGATGAGGGGGAAGGCGGCCATGGGCGAGAAGCGGGCGCTGCTGGACGGCAGGGTGGCCATGATCACCGGAGCGTCCAGCGGGATCGGAGCGGCGGCCGCCCGGCTGTTCGCGCAGGAGGGGGCCGCGGTGGTGCTCATGGCGCGGCGCAAGGAGCGGCTGGAGGCGCTCGCCGGGGAGATTTGTGAGGGCGGCGGCCGGGCTCTGGCGGTCGCCGGTGACGTGACCTCCTCGCACGACGTGGCGCAGGTCGTGCGGGCAGCCCTGGACACCTTCGGCACGCTGGACGCGGCGTTCAACAACGCCGGCTACGCCAGCGCCGGCACGCCGCTGCACGAGATCGACGACGAGACCTATGACCGGACGCTCGACGTCAACCTGCGCGGGGTGTGGAACTGCCTGCGCCACCAGATACCCGTGATGCTGCGCTCCCCGCGCGGCGGGGCGGTGGTCAATACCTCCAGCGTGGCCGGCACCAAGGCCACCGGTGCCTCGGCCGCCTATGTGGCGGCCAAGCACGCGGTGATCGGGCTGACCCGGGCGGCCGCGCTCGAGTACGGACGCTCGAAAGTGCGCTGCAACGCGCTCGTGGTGGGCAGCACGCGCACGGAGATGATGGACGGCGTGCTGGCCGCCGTGCCGGAGCTGGAGGAGGTCTTCATGGCCGACTCCGTGCAGCGGCGGATCTCCTCGCCCGTGGAGGTGGCGCAGGCGGCCGCCTGGCTGTGCAGCGACCGGGCGTCGTTCGTCACCGGGGCGGCGATGGCGGTCGACGGCGGGGCGAGCGCGGTGTAGGGCATGCGGGGCGGGGGGCGGGTGAGCGGGCGGGGCCGTTCACCCGGCCCCCCTTTTTTTCGTGGCCGGTGCTGCCGTGGCCGTCCGCCGTCACCCCGCCCCAGAACAAGATAGAGAACGATCGCTTTGTTTTTTGGGGGGAGAGGGAGTACTACTACCAGGAGCGGGTGGTAGGCCCGAGAACCCCGACAGCAAGGAACGAAGCGCATGACGATGCAGGAGAGGGCGGCGCGCACGCGCGGTTTGCTGGTGCTGGCGGCGGCCCAGGAGATCGACCGCGTCGGCTACGAGGGTGCCCGGCTGACGCGGATCTGCCAGTCGGCCGGCGTGTCGATGGGGGCCCTGACCTTTCACTTCCCCTCCAAGGGGGCGCTGGCCGACGCGGTCCAGGAGCAGGGGCGGGCCCTGGCGAGGTCCCTGGTGGACGAGGTGCTGACGTCCCTTGAGCCCGGGCTGCAGGCGGTGGTCGAGCTGACGGTCAGGCTCGCCGAGCTGCTGGAGCGCGACGTCGTGGTCCGCTCCGCCGCGCGGCTGGGCGGGGAGCGGCAGGCCGGGCCGGACCCATGGGTGCGCGCGTGGCTCCCGGTCGTCGAGGAACTGCTGGAACGGGCCCGCAGGGACGGCGGGCTGCGCTGCGGCCACCGGCCCGAGGCGGTGACCGCCATGGTCACCTATCTGCTGGCCGGGGCGGAGTCGCAGATCCGCGGCGGCGGCCGGGCCGCCGCCGGCGGCGCCGCGAGCGTCGCCGGCCAGCTCGAGGAGATCTGGCGGCTCGCCCTGCGGGGCATCGCCGGCCCGGGCGCCTGATCGTTGCTTGCGTTCGGTTCTTGGAGAAGTTCGGTAGAAAAATAAAGCGAATGTTCTGTATGATTTGCTGGTCGCCGGGGATGGGACAGCACCCTCCCCGGTGCCTGCAGGTGCACATCGGCCCGGCGGAACGGGGAAGTCCATGAAAGCTGCGTCAGCGGGTGCCCGCGGAGCCGGCGGCCGCCTGCCCGGCCGCCTCGCCGCGGCCGGGCGCGGCCGCCTTGCCGGCCCGGCCGGCAGGTCCGGCGAGAGCCCGGCCCCCTCGTGCGCCGGGCGCCGGGCGGGTGGGGTGGCCGCTCCCGGCCGGCGCCCGGCCGCACGGCGCGGCCCGCGCCCATCGCCGGCGGCGGGCGGCTGCGTCCCCGGTGTCCCGCAGACGCAGCCGCCCCACCACGGCCCCGGCGGCGGGAGCACCCGCGGGGGCGCGCCCGGCCCGCCGGGGCTGACACGCCGCCACCGGAGGCCGCTGCGGTGCGCCCGGGCGCCGGGTGCCGCCGCCGGCGGCCCCGGATCCGGCCCCGGCCCCGTCGTGCCGGCCGCGCCGTGCGAGCGGGCCCGCCGCCTCGCCCGGTCCGGCCGGGGCCCGGCCCGGGCGAGGCGGCGGGTTGCGGCGGAGGTGAGGCCCCCGGGGCCGTGCGGGTGCGCATCGCCGGCGTCCGGGACGGGCCTGGGTCTGCACCGGGCGGCGGGCGGACGGCCGTGCCGGACGCACCCGGCAGCCCGCCCGCCGAGGGTCTGCTCCCGCTGCGGGGCCGCGCCCAAGGCGGCCCAGGGGCGCGGCGGCTGCGCGGGCGGACGGCCGTGTTGGATGCACCCGGCAGCCCGCCCGCCGAGGGTCTGCTCCCGCTGCGGGGCCGCGCCCAAGGCGGCCCAGGGGCGCGGCGGCTGCGCGGGCGGACGGCCGGCTGCCCGCGCGGCGCGCCCCGGCCCCGGACGCGCAGGCGCCCGGATCCGATGCCCAAGGCATCCCGGTTCTTCTTTCAAGGCAATGGCCAATCGACTGTCACAGCATGTGGGGGAATGATGCAGTTCAACCTGCTTGGCCCGCTCGAAGTCGTCGCCGCCGGGGCGCTGCCGCTGGGCGGCGTCGTCCAGCGGGCCACCCTGGGCTATCTGGTGCTCAACCCGAACAAGGTCGTCGCCACCAGCCGCCTGATCGGGGCGGTGTGGGGCGACGATGTGCCGATGACGTCACGCAAGATGGTGCAAAACGGCGTCTCCGGTATCCGCAGGCTCCTGGACCAGGCCGGTGCCGGCAGCCGCGGCGTCCGCCTTCTCACCGCTGCGCACGGCTACCAGTTGCTCCTGGACACCGAATGCGTCGACGCCTTCCGCTTCCGCCGGCTCGCCGCCCGGGGGCGCGCCGAACTCGCCGCCGGCCTGCCCGAGCCGGCCGTCGACTCGCTCGCCCAGGCGCTCGGCCTGTGGCGGGACTCCGTGCTCGTCGACCTCGCCGAGGCCGGCATCGGATGGCCCGCCTTCGCCCAGCTCGAGCGGGAGCGGCTCACCGCCTACGAGGACTGGGCGTGCGCCGGACTGGAGCTGGGCAGGCACCGCGAACTCGTGGCCGACCTGGAGCAGGCGGCCGCCGCCTCGCCCACCCGGGAACGGCTGTGCCACCAGCTCATGCTCGCCCTCTACCGCTGCGGCCAGCAGACCGAAGCGCTCGCCGCCTACCGCCGTACCCGCCAGGCGCTCGTCGACATCCACGGCCTGGACCCCACGCGGGACCTGCAGCAGATGGAGCGCGCGATCCTCAACCAGGAGCCGCGCCTTCTGGGCCAGCGCCCCCAGCTCGTCTGAACACAAAGAATTCAAGAGCCTTGCCGGCGTTCGCATTCCCGTACCGGAAAATGGGGCGGCAGGCCGGGAATTGAGGGGTGGGCCAGGGGGTCCCATGGCCGGCCGGAACTTCTATCTTCTTTTGAAAAGCCAGGTTCCGTGCCCGGACAGGGAGGGGTCATCATGTCTGCCCAGTCATACGACACCGTTGCCGTCATCAATGACAACAACAACGGCAACGGACTGCATCAGGGAATGCCGGGAAGGGACGAGCCGGCGCCCTCCGTGATAAGCCTGAACGTCGCGCTCGATGCCGCGATCAACATCTTCACCGGCCGGCTCGGCTCGTACTTCGCGGACACGAAGGAAAGCACCGCGCAACGCGCCGAGCGGTATGCCGCCCTCGCCTGGCGTCATCCCGCGCTCCTGCCTTAAACGAGTGCGCAGGCCCTCATCGCGCCGCTGCCGCCCGCCGTCGCCGAGGAACAAGGCGAGCCGCCGCATGCACGCCTGCCGGCCCAGGAGGCGGCCCACGTGGCCCAATCCGTGCCCCGGCACAGAGGCGAGTTCACCACCGTAGGGCTGTGCGCCCGCCGGGCCTGGCGCAGCTCGGCGTGCCGGCGGGCGCGATCCTGCCCGGCCCCCACGGCGCCCCGCAGTGGCCGGCCGGTGTCGTGGGCAGCATGACGCACCGCCGCGGCTGCCGGGGCGCAGCCCTCGCCCGGCGGCGCGACGTCGCCGCCCTGGGCATCGACGCCGAACCCGCCCAACCGCTCGCCGACAACGTCCCGGAGGCGATCGCCACCCCCGGCGAACGGGCGCAGATACGGCGGCTGCCGCGCAGCAGGCCGTCGATCTTGTGGGACCGGCTGCTGTTCAGCGCCGAGGAGACGGCGTACAAGTCGACGTTCCCGGCCACCGGTGTGCGGCTCGGCTTCGAGGACGTGACGGTCACCCTCGACCCGGCCGACGGCTCCTTCCGGGCCCGCCTCGCGCTTGGGGCCCTGGCGCACGGACAGCCCCGCACGGTGCTCGCCGGACGGCGGAGCGCCGCGCGCGGCCTGCCGCCGACAGCCATCACCCTGCCCGCGGCCGGCCGGCCGGCAGATGCGCACGGCGGCCCGCGCTGAGGAAGACGCCCGCGCCGGGCGCGTACCGCGCGCATGCGCGGCCGGCCGGCCGGCAGATGCGCACGGCGCCCGGCGCTGAGGAAGACGCCCGCGCCGGGCGCGTACCGCGCGCATGCACCGACCGAACGCGTACCGCGCGCATCCACAGACAGGAAAAAAAGGGGGGCGCCCGCGATGGCGGGCGCCCCCCTTTCGGTGTGTGCGGGTGCGGCAGGTGGTGTCACGAGCGGAGCATCTCGGCGACCAGGAAGGCCAGTTCGACCGACTGGCCCGGGTTCAGGCGCGGGTCGCAGCTGGACTCGTAGCGCAGGGCCAGGGCCTGCTCGTCGATCTCCTCGGCGCCGCCCAGGCATTCGGTGACGCTGTCGCCGGTGAGCTCGATGTGCAGGCCCCCCGGGTGGGTGCCCAGCGCCCGGTGCACCTCGAAGAAGCCCTTGACCTCGTCGAGGATGTCCTCGAACCGGCGGGTCTTGTAGCCGCTGGCCGCCTCGTAGGTGTTGCCGTGCATCGGGTCGCACTGCCACACCACCCGGTGGCCGCTGGCCTCGACCTTCTGCACGATCGCCGGCAGCACCTCGCGCACCCTGTCCCGGCCCATCCGGCTGATCAGGGTGAGCCGGCCCGGCACGTTGTCCGCATCGAGGCGCTCGACGTACTCGACGGCCTGCTCGGGCGAGGTGGCGGGGCCGAGCTTGAGCCCGATCGGGTTGGCCAGCAGTGCGGCCAGCGCGATGTGGGCACCGTCCAGGCGGCGGGTGCGTTCGCCGATCCACAGCATGTGCGAGGACAGCCCGTACAGCCGGGGCTCGCCCGACAGGCCGGGCGCCCGGCGCAGCAGGCCCTGCTCGTACTCCAGCAGCAGCGCCTCGTGGCTGGCGTAGATCTCGGTGGTGTGCAGGGCGCCGTGGTCGGCGCCGCAGGCCGACATGAAGGCCAGGCCGCGGTCGATCTCGGCGGCCATCGCCTCGTAGCGCTCGCCCGCGGGGGAGTCGCGCACGAAGTCGCGGTTCCACTCGTGCACCCGGCCCAGGTCGGCCAGACCCGAGCCGGCCAGGGCGCGCACCAGGTTGAGGGAGGCGGCCGAGTTCGCGTACGCGCGCAGCATCCTCGAGGGGTCGGGGATGCGGGCGCCCGGGGTGGGCTCGAGAGAGTTGACGATGTCGCCGCGGTACACCGCAAGGCCCAGCGCGTCGGTGGCGTTGGAGCGGGGCTTGGCGTACTGTCCGGCGATCCGCCCGATCTTCACGACCGGGAGGCTGGCCGCGTACGTCAGCACGACCGCCATCTGCAGCAGGGTGCGGATGTTGGCGCCGACGTGGGACTCGGTGTTGCCGGCGAAGGTCTCCGCGCAGTCGCCGGCCTGCAGCAGGAAAGCCCGCCCCTGCGCCACCTGCGACAGCCGTTGCTGGAGGCGGTCGACCTCGCCCGCAAGGACCAGGGGCGGCAGCTGCGTGAGCGCGTCCCGGGCGGCGGCGGCGCGCTCCGGCTCCGGCCAGGCGGGCTGCTGGTCGGCCGGCCGCGCCGCCGCGTCCGCCAGGCGGGCCTCGATGTCGTCGGGGAACCGGGCCAGCGCCCCGGGCCGCGGGTCCGTGATGTCGCCGATGGTGGGGTTCATGGCGGCAGGCTAGGAAGACGGCGGCCACGCCAGGGCAACCGCGGCGGCACTGGCCGGCAACCCAAGGCGGTGCCGGCGTGCTCAGCCCGTCTGCCCGGCGGGGTGCAGGCCGAAGAACTCCCGGTACAGATCCAGAAGGCGGTGCCGGCGCGCTCAGCCCGCCTGCCCGGCCGGGTGCAGGTTGAAGAACTCCCGGTACAGATCCAGCTGCCGAAGCAGCATGGGGGCACCCGGGTGGATCGGCAGGCCCAGGGCGGCGGCCGTGCGCAGCAGGCGGGTCTGGGGCGGGGTCATGATGATGTCCGCGACCAGGGTGTTCGGGCCCAGCCGGGCCGGGTCGAAGGGCAGCGGGTCGTCCTCGCGCAGGCCCAGCGGGGTCGCGTTCACCACGATGTCCGCATCCTGGGCGCTGTCGGGCGGGCTGTGCCGCACCACGCCCGGGGTATGAGCGGACAGGCGCTCCGCCAGGGCGCGGACCCGGGCCGCATCCAGGTCCACCACGTCAAGGCGGGCCACCCCGGCCAGTACCAGCGCGGCCGCGATCGCGCCGCCCGCCCCGCCCGCGCCGACCAGCGTCACCGACCGCCCCGCCGGCGCCCGGCCGGCGCCGGCCAGACCGGCGACGAAGCCGGCGCCGTCGAAGTTCTCCGCATACCAGCGCCCGTCCCCTCCGCGCCGCAGCGCGTTGGCGGCGCCCGCCAGCCGCACCGCGGGCGAGAGCACGTCGGCGAAGGCCCGCACCGCGGCCTTGTGCGGGACCGTCACCAGCAGGCCGTCCACATTGCCCGCCCGCTTGAGGCCGCGCACCACCTCGCCCAGATGGGCGGCGGGGGCATGCACCGGCACCAGCACCGCGTCCAGGCCGAGCTGGGCGAAGAGCGGGTTGAGCATTTCCGGCGCCCGCACCTGCCCCACCGGGTCGCCGAGCACCGCGAACAGCCGGGTGCGGCCGGTGATCGGCGAAACCGCCCCAGAAGAATGCGACGGGGAATGCGACATCGAAAGGCCTCCGGTTCCATGCGCGTCGAAAGAGCACCGCTCGAGTCTGCCGGTGAGCAGCGGGAATGACTCCTGCATTGCGCCACGATCGCCCGGCGCATACCCCTCGCATGCCTTCACGGCCACCGATACAGGGCCCTTGTAGGGGGGGTGATAGTGGTCCACCGGCACGGCCGGAATGTGACGCTGAAGCCTCCGTCAAAAAGTCTGCCCGTCTGCCCGTCCGCCCGCGTCGTCCACGAGTCTCCCTTTTTTCCTGAGAGGTGTTCCGCCATGCTGCGAACCGAATTGATCCGGCCGGTGCCCCAGCTGCTGAGGGCGAACGCCGATCGCTTCGGAGCGAAGATCGCCTACCGTGACGCCACCCGCGCCGTGACCCACGCCGAACTGGAGATGCGCACCCGCAGGCTCGCCGGCCACCTGGCCACGCTGCGGCTGCAGCCCGGCGACCGGGCCGCGATCCTGCACGGCAACAGCGTGGAGTTCGTCGAGAGCTACCTGGCGATCACCCGGGCGGCAGCCGTCGGCGTCCCCCTCAACCCCCGGCTGACCGAGCCCGAACTCGCCCACCTCCTCACCGACAGCGGCGCCCGGGTCCTGATCACCGAGCCCGCCCTCCTGGACACCGTCGCCCCTTTGGTCAAGGACCGCCCGCACCTGAAGGTCCTCGTCACCGGAGAGGGGCCCGCCCCCGCCGGCACCGTCTCCTTCGAGCAGCTCGCCACGACCGAACCGGCCGAGCCCGCCCGCGACGACCTCGGCCTGGACGACGTCGCCTGGATGCTCTACACCTCCGGCACCACCGGCCGCCCCAAGGGCGTGCTGTCCACCCAGCGCAACTGCCTGACCTCGGTGGCCGCCTGCTACGCCCCGATACCCGGCCTCACCCACGAGGACCGCCTGGTCTGGCCGCTGCCGCTGTTCCACAGCCTCGCCCACATCGTCTGCGTGCTGACCGTGACGGCCGTGGGCGCCACCGCCCGCATCGTCGACGGCTTCTCCGCGCAGGAGATCCTCGACGCCGTGACCGAGGAACGGGCGACGTTCCTGGCGGGCGTGCCGACGATGTACCACTACCTCGTGCAGGCCGCGAAGGCCGGCGACTTCACCGCGCCCGATCTGCGGATGTGCCTGGTCGGCGGGGCCGTCACCACCGCCGAGCTGCGCCGCTCCTTCGAGGAGGTCTTCGGCGCCCCGCTGCTGGACGCCTACGGCTCCACCGAGACCTGCGGCTCCATCACCATCAACTGGCCCACCGGCGCCCGCGTCGAGGGCTCCTGCGGGCTGCCCGTGCCCGGCCTGGACGTGCGGCTCGTCGACCACGACAGCGGCCTGGACGTCGAGGCCGGCGCCGAGGGCGAGGTCTGGGTCAAGGGCGCCAGCGTCATGGTCGGCTACCACAACCAGCCCGAGGCCACCGCCGCCGCCCTGCAGGACGGCTGGCTGCGCACCGGCGACCTGGCCCGCCGCGACGAGCAGGGCTACTTCACCGTCACCGGCCGCATCAAGGAACTGATCATCCGCGGCGGCGAGAACATCCACCCCGGCGAGGTGGAGGAGGTCCTGCGCACCGTCCCCGGCGTCGCCGACGTGGCGGTCACGGGCCGGCCCCACGAGGTGCTCGGCGAGGTCCCGGTCGCCTTCCTCGTCCCCGGCCCCCAGGGCGTCGACCTCCAGCGCCTCTTCGAGACCTGCCGCCGGCACCTGGCCTACTACAAGATCCCCGAGGAGCTGTACGAGATCGACCGCATCCCCCGCACCGCCTCCGGCAAGATCATGCGGCATGTCCTGCTCGGCCGCCCGGCCCGGCTGCGCGCCTCCGGCGACGGCCGCTACCAGGCCCTCCTGCGCACCGACTGGCTGCCGCTGCCCTCGGTGCCCGCCCCGCAGCCGGCAAGCGGCCGCTGGGCGCTGGCCGGCGACATCCACGGCAGCCGCCTCACCGCCGCCCTGCGCGAGCGGGGCGACAGTGTCGAGACCCATCTCTCCCTGGGCGGCCTGGCCGACCTCGCCGACGTCGACGCGCTCGCCGGGATCGACGCCCTCGACGCCCTGGTGGAGGACCTCGCCGCCGGAGCCCAGGCCCCCGACACCGCCGTCCTGCTGCTCGGCGACGTGCACGGCACCGGCCCGGCCGGCCGCACCGAGGGCATCGAGGCGCTCGCCGCCCGGCTCGGCCAGGCACTCGACGGCTGGCTCGCCGAGCCGCGCACCGCCCGCCTGCCGCTCGTCCTGGCCACCCGCGACGCCGTCGCCACCGGCCCCGACGACGCCCTCGACGGCCTCACCCACGCCGCCGCATGGGGGCTCGTGCGCACCTACCAGAGCGACTTCCCCGGCCGGTTCGCCCTCATCGACCTCGGCGCCGACGAGGAGGACGACGCGCCCCGGCTCGCCGCCGCCCTCGCCCTGGCCGTCGCCTCCCGGGAACCGCAGAGCGCCGTGCGCGACGGAGTCGTCCTGCGCCCCCGGCTGGTACGCGCCGCCGCCGTCGGCAGCGCCCACGCCGCCACCGGCGCGCGCCGCACCGGCCTGCCCGACACCAGCGGCACCGTCCTGGTCACCGGCACCGACCCGGTCATCGCCGAGCACCTCACCCGCCACCTCGCCGCCGTCTACGGCGCCCGCCGCATCCTGCTGGCCGGCCAGGACGGCCGATCCCACGCCGACCTGCGCGACGAACTCGCCCGCGCCGGCACCGACCTGCACCTGGAGACCTGCGACATTGCCGACCGCAAGGTCCTCGCCAAACTGATCGCCCGGGCCGCCGCCCCCGTCACCGCGATCGTGCACACCGCCGGCCACGAGGACCTCGACACCCGCCAGGGCCGCCGCCGCGCCCTCCAGGGCGCCCTCACCCTGCACGAGCTGACCAAGAACTCCATGGTCGCCACGTTCATCACGGTCAGCCCCGCCCACGGCCTGACCGGCACCCCCGGCCACCCGGGCGCCGCTGCCGCCGCCGCGGCTCTCGACGCCCTCGCCGGCCACCGCCACGCCCGCGGCCTGCCCGCGCTCTCGCTGACCCTGGGACCCGTGTCACAGACCGCACCCGCCACGCCGGACACCGACCACACCGCCCACCACCTGCCCTGGCCCGTGCGCACCCTGTCGGTGCCCCAGGCGCTCACCATGTTCGACGCCGCGCACACCGTCGCCCACCCCCAACTGGCCCTCCTGCGGCCCGACGCCGGCGCACTCGGCGACCGCGAGGTGCCCGCCCTCCTGGCCGACCTCATCGACACCCCGCGCACCGCCGCCCCCGACGCACACGCCACGGACACCCTGCGCGCCCACCTCACCGGCCTCACCGACACCGAGCAGGAGCGCCACCTGCTTCAGCTGGTGGCCCAACAGGTCCGCGCCATCGCCGGAGCGGCCGCCCTCGATGCCGGCCGCAGCTTCAAGGAACTCGGCTTCACCTCCGCCACCGCCGTCGAACTGCGCAACAAGCTCACCGAGGCCACCGGTCTGCAACTGCCCGTCACCCTGGCCTTCGACCGGCCCACACCCGCCGCCGTCGCCGCCCAGCTGCGCCGCCTGCTGACCGGCCTGCACGACGAGGAGGAGGAGCCCGCCGCCGAAGCGGCACAGAGCGCCGCGTCCGACGAACCGATCGCGATCGTCGCCATGGGCTGCCGGCTGCCCGGCGGCGTGGCCAGCGCCGAGGAACTGTGGCGGCTGGTCGCCGACGGCACCGACGCCATCAGCGAATTCCCCGACGACCGCGGCTGGGACCTGGAACGCCTGCACCACCCCGACCCCGACCACCCCGGCACCTCCTACACCCGCCACGGCGGATTCCTTGCGCAGATCGCCGAGTTCGACGCCGCCTTCTTCGGGATCTCCCCCCGCGAGGCCGTGGCCATGGACCCCCAGCAGCGCCTGCTGCTGGAGACCTCCTGGGAGACCCTCGAACGCGCCGGCGTCGACCCCAGCGGCCTGGGCGGCGCGCACATCGGCGTCTTCAGCGGCCTCATGCACCACGACTACGGCAGCAACATCCAGCAGGTCCCCGAAGGCACCGAGGGCTACATCGGCATCGGCATCGCCGGCAGCGTCGCCTCCGGCCGCGTCTCCTACACCCTCGGCCTGGAGGGCCCCGCGGTCACCGTCGACACCGCCTGCTCCTCCTCCCTGGTCGCCCTGCACCTCGCCGTCCGCTCCCTGCAGAGCGGCGAGTGCACGATGGCCCTGGCCGGCGGCGCAGCCCTGATGCCGACTCCCGGCGTCTTCATCGAGTTCTCCCGCCAGCGCGGACTGGCCACCGACGGCCGCGCGAAGGCCTTCTCGGCCGCCGCCGACGGCACCGCCTGGTCCGAGGGCGTCACCGTCGTCCTCCTGGAGAAACTGTCCGACGCACGCCGCAACGGCCACCCCGTGCTCGCCCTGGTGCGCGGCACGGCCGTCAACCAGGACGGCGCCTCCAACGGCCTGACCGCCCCCAACGGCCCCTCCCAGCAGCGCGTCATCCGCCAGGCCCTCGCCAACGGCCGGCTGGCCTCCACCGACGTCGACGTCGTCGAGGCGCACGGCACCGGCACCACCCTGGGCGACCCGATCGAGGCCCAGGCCGTCATCGCCGCCTACGGCCAGAACCGGCCGGAGGACCGCCCGCTGTGGCTGGGCTCCCTGAAGTCGAACATCGGACACGCGCAGGCCGCCGCCGGCGTTGCCGGCGTCATCAAGATGGTCATGGCCCTGCGCAACGAGGAGATGCCCAAGACCCTCCACATCGAAGAGCCCACCCCGCACGTCGACTGGTCCAAGGGCGCGGTCGAACTCCTCACCCAGGCACGCCCCTGGCCCCGCGAGGAGGGCCGTGTGCGCCGCGCGGGCGTCTCGTCGTTCGGGGTGAGCGGCACCAACGCGCACGTGGTGATCGAGGAAGCACCTGCCGAGGAACCCGCCGCGCCGGCGGGGGAGTTCACCGGTCCGCTGCCGTTCGTGGTCTCGGCCCGGTCCGCCGTCGCGCTCAAGGCGCAGGCCGAGCGGCTCGCCGACCACCTGGAGCGTGAGCGGCCCGCCCTGGCCAACGCCGCGTACTCCCTGCTCACCTCCCGCGCGGCACTGGAGCACCGCGCCTGCGTCGTCGCAGGTGACCTGCCCGAGGCGGTGGCCGGGCTGCGCTCGCTCGCCGCGGGCCAGGACAGCACGGTTATGGGCGGCCGGCTGGCGGTGCTGTTCACCGGGCAGGGCGCCCAGCGCATCGGCATGGGGCGGGAGCTGTATGCGACCTACCCGGTGTTCGCCGCCGCCTTCGACGAGGCCGTGACGGAACTGGACCGGCACCTGCCCAGGCCGCTGAAGGAGGTCGTCCTCGGCGATGCGCAGGCGTTGGAGCGCACCGAGTTCACGCAGCCCGCGCTGTTCGCCGTCGAGGTCGCCCTGTTCCGGCTGGCGCAGTCCTTCGGCGTCAGGCCGGACTTCGTGGCCGGGCACTCCATCGGCGAGCTGGCGGCGGCGCATGTGGCCGGGGTGTGGTCTTTGGCGGACGCGGCGCGGCTGGTGGCCGCGCGGGGCCGGCTGATGCAGGCGCTGCCCGCGGGCGGCGCGATGATCGCCGTGCAGGCGAGTGAGGAGGAGGTGCTGCCGCTGCTGACCGGCGGCATCGGTATCGCCGCCATCAACGGGCCCGCCTCCGTAGTCGTCTCGGGTGTCGAGGAGCAGGCCGAGGCGGTCGGCGCGCACTTCGCCGCCCTGGGCCGCAAGACCAAGCGCCTGACGGTGAGTCACGCGTTCCACTCGGTGCTGATGGACCCGATGCTGGAGGAGTTCCGGCAGGTGGCCGCCACCCTCACCTACCACGAGCCGCACACCGGTGTCGTCTCAGGCGTCACCGGAAGACTTGCGGCCCCGGGCGAGCTGACCTCGCCCGAGTACTGGGTGCGCCACGTCCGCGACGCCGTCCGCTTCGCCGACGGCATCACCGCGCTCCAGACGCAGGGCGTCACCGTCTTTGTGGAGGCCGGCCCCGACGGCGTGCTCACCGCCCTCGCCCAGGGCATCGTCACAGACCCGGCAGGCACCGCCTTCGTCACCCTGCTGCGCGGCGGCGACGCCGAACCGCGCTGCGTCGTCACCGCATTCGGGCGGCTCTTCGAGTACGGCGTCGCCCTGGATGCCGAGGCCCTCTTCGCCCACACCGGCGCGCGCCGCGTCGACCTGCCGACCTACGCCTTCCAGCGCGAGCGGTACTGGCTGCAGGACGTGGGCCCAAGCGCGGACGTCTTGGGCGCCGGACTCGCCGGAGCGCAGCACCCCCTTCTCGGTGCGATCACCCCGCTGCCGGAGTCGGGCGGGGTGCTGGCGACGGGGCTGCTGTCGCTGCACAGCCACCCGTGGCTGGCGGACCACGCGGTGGCCGGCACGGTCGTCGTCCCGGGCGCAGCCCTGGTCGAGCTGGTGGTGCGGGCCGGTGACGAGGCGGGCGCGAGCACCATCGAGGAGCTGGTGATCGAGGCCCCGCTGGTGCTTGCCGCCGCGGGCGGGGTGCGCGTCCAGGTGATCGTGGGCGCACTTGAGGACGGGCGGCGCGGCGTCAGCCTGTACTCGCTCGCCCAGGACGCCGGCCCGCAGTCGCCGTGGACAAGGCACGTGACCGGCTCCCTCGTCGAACAGGCCGGAGAGGCGGGGGAGTTCGACTTCACGCTCTGGCCGCCCCCGGGCGCCCGGAAGCTGGACCTCGACGGGTTCTACGAGAGCCGGCGCGCGGCCGGCCTGGAGTACGGAGTCGCCTTCCAGAACCTGAAGCACATCTGGCGGCGCGGCGGCGAGATCTTCGCCGACGTCGAGCTCCCCCAGGGGCTCACCGGCGACCACTTCGCCCTCCACCCCGCGCTGCTCGACGCCGCCCTGCACAGCACGATGTTCCTGCCCGGGCAGGAGGCCGGCACCGGGCAGATTCTGCTGCCGTTCGCCTGGAACCAGGTGGCCCTGCACGCCGGCGGCGCGAGCGCGCTGCGCGTGCGGGCGGTCGCCTCCGGCACCGACGGCGTCTCGCTGAGCCTCGCCGACCCCAGCGGCGAGCCCGTGGCCGACATCGGGGCGATGGTGCTGCGGCCCGTCTCCGGCGACCAACTCAGCGCCGCGCGCACACCGGTTGCCGACTCGCTGTTCCACATCGACTGGATGCCGCTGACCGCACCCGCCGACCAGATGGTGACGGCGGACCTCGACGACGCCGTCGTCGACCTCACCGCTCCCGGCGCCGACGACAGCGACGGCGCCCTCGAACTGGCCGGCCGGGTGCTCGCCGTCGTGCAGGCCCACCTCGGCGGCGCTAACGGCCGGCTGGTCGTGCTGACCCGTGACCCGCTCGCCGATCCGGCCGCCTCGGCGATCTGGGGCCTGGTGCGCTCCGCCCAGTCCGAGAACCCCCACCGCATCGTCCTGGCCGCGATCGACGACGACCCCGCCTCCCGCGACGCGCTGCCCGCCGCCCTGGCCACCGGCGAACCGCAACTGGCCGTCCGCGCGGGCCGCGCGAGCACGCCCCGGCTGGCCCGCGCCGCCGCCTCCCAGACCCTGACGGTCCCGGCCGGCACCGACGCCTGGCACCTCGACGTCACCGCGGCCGGCACCCTGGAGAACCTGGCGCTGCTGCCCAGCCCCCAGGTCCGCGAGCCGCTCGCCGAGGGAGAGGTCCGCATCGCCGTACGGGCGGCCGGCCTGAACTTCCGTGACGTGCTGATCGCGCTCGGCATGTACCCGGGCAAGGCCCACTTCGGCGGCGAGGGCGCCGGCGTTGTTCTGGAGATCGGCCCCGGCGTCACCTCGCTCGCCCCCGGTGACCGGGTGATGGGCCTGCTGCGTGACGGCTTCGGCCCCCAGGCGCTCGCCGACCACCGCCACCTGGTACGGATGCCCGCCGGGTGGACGTACGAGCAGGCGGCCGGCGTGCCGATCGTCTTCAGCACGGCGTACTACGGCCTGTTCGACCGGGCCGGGCTGCAAGCCGGCGAGTCCGTGCTGGTGCACGCCGCCGCGGGCGGCGTCGGCATGGCCGCCGTCCAGCTGGCCCGCCACGCCGGCGCCGAGGTGTTCGCCACCGCCAGCCTGGGCAAGTGGGACGCGCTGCGCGCGAACGGCCTGGACGCACCGCACATCGGCAACTCCCGCACCCTCGACTTTCGCGAGCGCTTCCTGGCGGCCACCGACGGGCGGGGCGTGGACGTCGTACTCGACGCCCTGGCCCACGAGTTCGTCGACGCCTCCCTCGACCTGCTGCCGCGGGGGGGACGCTTCCTGGAGATGGGCAAGACCGACATCCGCGACGCCGACGAGGTGGCCGCCGCCCACCCCGGCGTCGCCTACCAGGCCTTCGACCTCGTTGAGGCCGGGCCGGACCGGGTCCAGGAGATCCTCACCGAACTCCTCACCCTCTTCGAACGGGGCGAGCTGACCCCGCTGCCGGTCCGGGCCTGGGACGTCCGCAAGGCCCCCGAGGCATTCCGCCACGTCAGCCAGGCCCGCCACATCGGCAAGGTCGTCCTGACCGTGCCGCGCACCCTCGACCCCGAGGGAACGGTGCTCATCACCGGCGGTCTGGGGACACTGGGCCGACTGATCGCCCGGCACCTGGTCACCTCGCACGGGATACGGCATCTGCTGCTCGTGGGCCGGCGGGGCACCGCCGCCGAAGGCGCGGCCGAACTCCTCGCGGAACTCGCCGAATCGGGAGCCCAGGTGCGCATCGAGGCCTGTGACGTCTCCGACCGGGAGGCCCTGCGGGCGCTCATCGCCTCGGTGGAGCGGCCGTTGACCGCGGTCGTGCACACGGCCGGTGTGCTGGACGACGGTGTGATCGCCGCCCAGTCACGCGAGCGGCTGGAGAAGGTGTTCAGGCCGAAGGCGCAAGCCGCCTGGCACCTGCACGAGCTGACCCGTGACCTGGACCTGGCGGCCTTCGTCGTGTACTCCTCGGCGGCCGGAGTCCTCGGCAACCCGGGCCAGTCCAACTACGCGGCAGCCAACGGCTACCTGGACGGCCTCGCCGGGCACCGCCGCTCGCTGGGACTGCCCGCCACCTCGCTCGCCTGGGGCATGTGGTCCGAGGGCATGGCCGGGTCGCTGGACACCGCGGCCCTGCAACGCAACCAGCGCGACGGCATGCTCGGCATCACCGCCGAGACGGGCAACGCCCTCTTCGACGCCGCTCTGCGCTCGCCCCAGGCCACGCTCGTCCCGGCCCGCCTCGACCTGGCGGGCCTGCAGTCCAGGGCCGCGAGCCAGGCCGTACCGCAGCTGCTGCACGGTCTCGTACGACAGGGCCGGCAGAGTGCGAAGGCGCATGCCGCGGCGCAGGGTTCGCTGCGCCAGGAGCTGACGGTGCTGTCCCGCCAAGAGCGCGAGCTGCATCTGCTCGACCTGGTCCGCACCCAGGCGGCGACCGTCCTGGGGCACTCGGCCGCCCACGCCATCGACGGCGAACGCGCCTTCAAGGACACCGGCTTCGACTCGCTGACCTCCGTCGAACTGCGCAACCGGCTCTCGGCCGCGAGCGGGGTCAAGCTCTCGGCGACCGTGGTCTTCGACTACCCCACGCCGGCCGCCCTGGCCGGCCACCTGCACGACCAACTCGGCCTCGACGACGGTGACCGGCCGGCCGCGAGCACGACGCCCGCCCAGGGCGCCACCGCGACGCCCCAGACCGATGAGCCGATCGCGATCGTCGCCATGGGCTGCCGCTTCCCCGGCGGAGCCACCGGCCCGGCGGAGCTGTGGCGGCTGGTCGCCGACGGCCTCGACGTCATGGGCGCCTTCCCCGACAACCGCGGCTGGGACCTGGACACCCTCTTCGACCCGGACCCGGACGCCGTCGACAAGTCCTACGTCGACCGCGGCGCGTTCCTGCACGACGTCGGCGAGTTCGACGCGGGCTTCTTCGGGATCTCCCCGCGCGAGGCCCTCGCCATGGACCCCCAGCAGCGGCTCCTCCTCGAAGTCAGCTGGGAGACCCTGGAACGGGCGGGCATCGACCCGGCCACCCTGCGCGGCTCGGACACCGGCGTCTTCACCGGCCTCATCAGCCACGACTACACCGTCCGCCTCCAGCAGGCGCCCGCGGAACTCCAGGGCCTCAGGCTGACCGGCACCGCGGGCAGCGTCGCCTCCGGCCGCGTCTCCTACACCCTCGGCCTGGAGGGCCCCTCCCTCAGCGTCGACACCGCGTGCTCGTCCTCGCTGGTCGCCCTGCACATGGCCGTACGGGCGCTGCGCAGCGGCGAGTGCTCGATGGCCCTCGCCGGCGGCGCGATGGTCATGGCGACGCCGGACACCTTCGTCGAATTCTCCCGCCAGCGCGGACTGGCCCCGGACGGCCACGTCAAGGCCTTCTCGGCCGCCGCCGACGGCACCGCCTGGTCCGAGGGCGTCGGCGTCCTGCTGGTGGAGAAACTCTCCGACGCACGCCGCAACGGCCACCCCGTGCTCGCCCTGGTGCGCGGCACGGCGGTCAACCAGGACGGCGCCTCCAACGGCCTGACCGCCCCCAACGGCCCCTCCCAGCAGCGCGTCATCCGCCAGGCCCTCGCCGACGGACACCTCACCCCGGCCGACGTCGACGCGGTCGAGGCGCACGGCACCGGCACCGCGCTGGGCGATCCGATCGAGGCCCAGGCGCTCCTGGCCACCTACGGACAAGACCGCGACGACCGCGATCCCCTCTGGCTCGGCTCCGTGAAGTCCAACATCGGTCACTCGCAGGGCGCCGCCGGCGTGGCGAGCATCATCAAGATGGTGATGGCGCTGGAGCACGAGGTGCTGCCCCGGACGCTGCACGTGGAGGAGCCGACACCGAAGGTGGACTGGTCGGCGGGCGCGGTGGAGCTGCTCACCGAGGCGCGCGCGTGGCCCCGGCAGGAGGGCCGGGTGCGCCGCGCGGGCGTCTCCTCGTTCGGGGTGAGCGGGACGAACGCGCATGTGGTGATCGAGGAAGCACCGGCCGAGGAACCCGCCGCGCCGGCGGGGGAGTTCACCGGACCGCTGCCGTTCGTGGTCTCGGCCCGGTCCGCCGTCGCGCTGAAGGCGCAGGCCGAGCGGCTCGCCGACCACCTGGACAGCGAGGAGTTTGTCCTGACGGACGTCGCCCATTCGCTGGTCGCCTCCCGTGCGGCTCTGGAGCACCGTGCCGTGGTCGTCGCCGCGGACCGTGCGCAGGCGGTGGCCGGGCTGCGGGCGGTGTCCGGACAGGTGCCTGCGGTTACGGGCGGCCGGCTGGCGGTGCTGTTCACCGGACAGGGCGCCCAGCGCATCGGGATGGGGCGGGAACTGTATGCGACCTACCCGGTGTTCGCCGCCGCCTTCGACGAGGCCGTGGCGGAACTGGACCGGCACCTGCCCAGGCCGCTGAAGGAGGTCGTCCTCGGCGATGCGGAGGCGTTGGAGCGCACCGAGTTCACGCAGCCCGCGCTGTTCGCCGTCGAGGTCGCCCTGTTCCGGCTGGCGCAGTCCTGGGGCGTCAAGCCGGACTTCGTGGCCGGGCACTCCATCGGCGAGCTGGCGGCGGCGCATGTGGCCGGGGTGTGGTCGCTGGCGGACGCGGCCCGGCTGGTGGCCGCGCGGGGCCGGCTGATGCAGGCGCTGCCCGCGGGCGGCGCGATGATCGCCGTACAGGCGAGTGAGGAGGAGGTGCTGCCGCTGCTGACCGACGGCATCGGTATCGCGGCGGTCAACGGGCCCGCCTCCGTGGTGATCTCGGGCGAGGAGGGACCTGCGGAGTCCGTCGCCCGTGTCATCGCCGAACTGGGCCGCAAGACCAAGCGCCTGAGCGTCAGTCACGCGTTCCACTCGGTGCTGATGGACCCGATGCTGGAGGAGTTCCGGCAGGTGGCCGCCACCCTCACCTACCACGAGCCGCACACCGGTGTCGTCTCAGGCGTCACCGGAAGACTTGCGGCCCCGGGCGAGCTGACCTCGCCCGAGTACTGGGTGCGCCACGTCCGCGACGCGGTCCGCTTCGCCGACGGCATCACCTCGCTCCAGACGCAGGGCGTCACCGTCTTTGTGGAGGCCGGCCCCGACGGCGTGCTCACCGCCCTCGCGCAGGAGATCCTCGACGGCGCCGACGTCCGGCTCGCGACCCTGCTGCGGCGCGGACGCGACGAGGCCGAGTCCGCGCTGGCCGCGCTGGGCGCGCTGCACTGCGCGGGGCGCGCGGTCGACTGGGCCGCGCTCTTCGCGGGCAGCGCAACGCGCCGGGTCGAGCTGCCGACCTACGCCTTCCAGCGCGAATGGTACTGGCCGCAGGACCGGGGCCAGGCGGGCGACGCCTCGTCGCTGGGGCTGAGCGGCGCGGACCATCCGCTCCTGGGGGCGTTCGCCCCACTCCCCGACGGCGGCGGGGTGCTGGCGACGGGGCTGCTGTCGCTGCGCAGCCATCCGTGGCTGGCGGACCACGCGGTGGCCGGCACGGTCGTCGTCCCGGGCGCCGCCCTGGTCGAGCTGGTGGTGCGGGCCGGTGACGAGGCGGGCGCGAGCACCGTCGACGAGCTGGTCGTCGAGGCGCCGCTGGTCCTGCCCGAGAGCGGCGGCGTACGCCTGCAGGTGTCGGTGGCGGCCCTCGACGAACTCGGCCGACGACCGGTCACCGTCCACTCGGCCCCCCAGCACGCCGGACCGCAGACACCGTGGACGCGGCACGTCACCGGCTTCCTCACCGAGCAGGCCCCAAACGCCGGCTTCGACCTCGGCCAGTGGCCGCCGGCCCAGGCGGAGCAGGTCGCCGTCGACGGGTTCTACGACCGCCAGCTCGACGCCGGTTACGCCTACGGGCCCGCCTTCCAGGGCGTGCGGGCCGTGTGGACCCGGGGCGAAGAGGTGTACGCGGAGGTCGTGCTGCCCGAGGGGCAGTCCGCCGAAGGCTTCGGCATCCACCCCGCCCTCCTGGACGCCGCCCTGCAGACGAGCGGACTGCTCCCGGCGAGCGGCGACCCGGCCCCGGGGACGACCCGGCTGCCGTTCGCCTGGAACGAGGTGTCCCTCTACGCCTCCGGCGCCACCGCACTGCGCGTGCGCGCAACCCGCAGCGGCACCGACCAACTCACCCTGGACATCGCCGACCACACCGGCGCCCCCGTCGCCGCCATCGGCGCCCTCACCATGCGCGAGGTGGCCGCCGGGCAACTCGCCACGGCCGGTGTCCCGGACCACGAGCACCTCTACCGCGTGTCCTGGAACCCCATCGCGCTGCCCGAGCCCGCCACCGCAAACCGGCCGGCTCCGGTCGCCGTCGCCGACGGGGCCGCCGTACGCGCACTGGCCGCGTCCGCGCCGAAGTGGCTGCTGCTGGAACTGCCGCACGGCAACAGTGCCTTCGAGGCGACGGCCCGCACGCTCGACGTCCTGCAGGCCTGGCTGGCCGAACCGCGCCTGGACGGCTCCCGGCTCGCCGTCGTCACCCGCGGCGCGGTCCGCGACGTGAGCGACCCGGCGGGCGGCGCGGTCTGGGGGCTCGTGCGCACCGCGCAGTCCGAGAACCCCGGCCGGATCGCCCTGGTCGACCTGGACGACGCGTCCGCCGCCCGGTTGCCGGCCGCCCTCGCCTCGGGCGAACCCCAACTCGCCCTGCGCGACGGCGAGGCCACCGTGCCGCGGCTCACCCGCGAACCCAGGGCCGCCCAGGACACCTTCGGCGGACTCGACCCGCAGGGCACCGTCCTGATCACGGGCGGTCTGGGGACGCTGGGCCGGCTGGTGGCCCGCCACCTGGTCGACAGGCACGGCGCCCGGCACCTGCTGCTGGTGGGCCGGCGCGGTCCGCAGAGCGAGGGGGCGGCCGAACTCGCGGCACAGCTGAAGGAGCTGGGTGCCGCTCAGGTGCGGATCGAGGCGTGCGACGCCTCCGACCGGGCCGCACTCCAAGCCCTCCTGGCCTCCCTGGAACGGCCATTGACCGCGATCGTGCACACGGCGGGCGTACTCGACGACGGCGTCATCGCCGCCCAGTCGCGGGAGCGGCTTGAGAAGGTGTTCCGCCCGAAGGCGGACGCCGCCCGCCATCTGCACGAGCTGACCCGGGGCACGGATCTCGCCGCCTTCGTCCTGTACTCCTCCGCAGCGGGCGTCCTGGGCAACCCGGGCCAGGCCAACTACGCGGCCGCCAACGCCTACCTGGACGCCCTCGCCGAGCAGCGCCGCTCGCAGGGCCTGCCCGCCACCGCCCTCGCCTGGGGCATGTGGGCCGAGGCGAGCGGCATGACCGCCCACCTCGACGGCACCGACCACGAACGCGGCAGGCGCGGCGGCATGCTGGGCCTGCCCACCGCCGAGGCCCTGGCGCTGCTCGACGCCGCGCTCGGCTCGACCCAGGCGCTCCTCGTACCGGCCCGGCTCGACCTGGCCGACCTGCGCTCCCGCTCCTCGGACGGCAGTGCGGTCCCGGCGATCCTCCAGGGCCTCGTACGGCCCTCCGCACGCCGCAGTGCCAAGGCCGCCGCCGTACCGGCCGGGGAGAGCCTCCTGCAGCGACTCGCCGGCAGGACCGTGCCCGAGCGCGCACAGCTGCTGCTCGAGGTGGTGCGGGTGCAGGTTGCCGCGGTGCTGGGGGTGGCCAACCCGGCCACCGTCGACGCCGCCCGGGCGTTCAAGGACGCGGGCTTCGACTCCCTGACGGCCGTGGAGTTCCGCAACCGGCTCACCGAGGCCACCGGCGTACGGCTGCCCGCGACGCTGGTCTTCGACCACCCCACGCCGGCCGCCCTGGTCGAACTCCTCCAGGAGCACCTGCGCCCCGCCAAGCCCGAGAGCGCCGAGGCGCTGTCCGTCCTGCACGAACTGGACCGCCTGGAGCGGGCGATGACGGCCGGCCCCGCCGACGACGGCACCGACCCCGCCGAACGGGCCCGGCTGGTCACCGAACGGCTCAAGGCGCTCACAGCCCAGTGGCACAACCTCCACCCCGACCACCACGAGGACCAGGACGTGGACCTGGAGACGGTCTCCGACGACGAGATGTTCGCCCTCATCGACAACGAGCTCGGTCTGTCCTGACGGACGGCAAGCGGACCACACGCACAGCGAAGGGACACAGCGACAGACATGAGCACAGACACCGCACACGACGCCCGCAGCAGTGAGGACAAGCTCCGCGAATACCTCAAGAAGGCGCTCACCGACCTGCGCAGGGCCAACGGCCGGCTGCGCGAGGTGGAGGACGCCCGGCACGAGCCGATCGCGATCGTCGGCATGGCGTGCCGGCTCCCCGGCAAGGTCACCGCACCGGCGGACCTGTGGCGGCTGGTCGCCGACGGCACCGACGCCATCACCGAGTTCCCCGCCAACCGCGGCTGGGACCTGGACACCCTCTTCGACGACGACCCCGACCACGCCGGCACCTCCTACGCCCGCCACGGCGGATTCCTGCACGACGCGGGCGCCTTCGACGCGGGCTTCTTCGGGATCTCCCCGCGCGAGGCCCTCGCCATGAACCCGCAGCAGCGGCTCCTGCTGGAGACCTCCTGGGAGACCTTCGAACGCGCCGGCATCGACCCGACCGGCCTCGGCGGGCAGAGCATCGGCATCTTCACCGGCGTCATGCACCACGACTACGCCCCCATCGGGCAGCGCATCCCGCCGTCCGTCGAGGGCATGCTCGGCATCGGCAACTCCGGCAGCGCCACCTCGGGCCGCGTCTCCTACACCCTCGGCCTGGAGGGCCCCGCGGTCACCGTCGAGACCGCCTGCTCCTCCTCCCTGGTCGCCATCCACCTGGCCGCGCAGTCCCTGCGCACCGGCGAGTGCACGATGGCCCTCGCGGGCGGCGTCGCCGTGATGGCCACGCCCGACGGCTTCATCGAGTTCTCCCGCCAGCGCGGACTGGCCCCGGACGGCCGCGCGAAGGCCTTCTCGGCCGCCGCCGACGGCACCAACTGGTCCGAGGGAGCAGGCCTGCTGCTCCTGCAACGCCTCTGCGACGCGCGCCGCGACGGCCACCGCGTGCTCGCCGTCATCCGCGGTACGGCGGTCAACCAGGACGGTGCCTCCAACGGCCTGACCGCCCCCAACGGCCCCTCCCAGCAGCGCGTCATCCGGGCCGCCCTGGCCGACGGCCGGCTGACCCCGGCCGACGTGGACGCGGTCGAGGCGCACGGCACCGGCACCGCCCTGGGCGATCCGATCGAGGCCCAGGCCGTCATCGCCGCCTACGGCCAGAACCGGCCGGAGGACCGCCCGTTGTGGCTGGGCTCCCTGAAGTCGAACATCGGACACGCGCAGTCGGCCGCCGGCGTCGCCGGCGTGATCAAGATGGTGATGGCGCTGGAGCACGAGGTGCTGCCCAGGACGCTGCACGTGGAGGAGCCGACGCCGAAGGTGGACTGGTCGGCGGGTGCGGTGGAGCTGCTCACCGAGGCGCGCGCGTGGCCCCGGCAGGAGGGCCGTGTGCGGCGGGCGGGTGTGTCCTCGTTCGGGGTGAGCGGCACCAACGCGCACGTGGTGATCGAGGAAGCACCGGCCGAGGAACCCGCACAGCAGGAAGCAGAGTTCACCGGTCCGCTGCCGTTCGTGGTCTCGGCCCGGTCCGCCGTCGCGCTGAAGGCGCAGGCCGAGCGGCTCGCCGATCACCTGGAGAGTGAGCGGCCCGTCCTGGCGGACGTCGCGTACTCGCTCGCGACCAGCCGTGCGGCTCTGGAGCACCGGGCGGTGGTGGTGGCTGCCACCCCCGAGGAGGCGGTGGCCGGGCTGCGGGCGGTGTCCGGACAGGTGCCTGCGGTTACGGGCGGCCGGCTGGCGGTGCTGTTCACCGGGCAGGGCGCCCAGCGCATCGGGATGGGGCGGGAGCTGTATGCGACCTACCCGGTGTTCGCCGCCGCCTTCGACGAGGTGGTGGCGGAGCTGGACCGGCACCTGCCCGTCCCGCTGAAGGACATCGTCTTCGAGGGTGCGGCTGATGTGGAGCGCACCGAGTTCACGCAGCCCGCGCTGTTCGCCGTCGAGGTCGCCCTGTTCCGGCTGGCGCGGTCCTGGGGCGTGAAGCCGGATTTCGTGGCCGGGCACTCCATCGGTGAGCTGGCGGCGGCGCATGTGGCCGGGGTGTGGTCGCTGGCGGATGCGGCGCGGCTGGTGGCCGCGCGGGGCCGGCTGATGCAGGCGCTGCCCGCGGGCGGCGCGATGATCGCCGTGCAGGCGAGTGAGGAGGAGGTGCTGCCGCTGCTGACCGGCGGGGTGGGTATCGCGGCCATCAACGGACCCACATCCGTAGTCGTCTCGGGCGTCGAGGCGCAGGCCGAGGCGGTCGGTGCGCACTTCGCCGCCCTGGGCCGCAAGACCAAGCGCCTGACGGTGAGTCATGCGTTCCACTCGGTGCTGATGGACCCGATGCTGGAGGAGTTCCGGCAGGTGGCTACCGGGCTCACCTACCACGAGCCGCACACCGGTGTCGTCTCAGGCGTCACCGGAAGGCTTGCGGCCCCGGGCGAGCTGACCTCGCCCGAGTACTGGGTGCGCCACGTCCGTGACGCCGTCCGCTTCGCCGACGGCATCACCGCGCTGCACGAGCAGGGCGTCACCGTCTTTGTGGAGGCCGGCCCCGACGGCGTGCTCACCGCGCTGGGGCAGGAATGCGTCACGGAGGGGACGTTGTTCGTGCCCTTCCAACGCGCGAACGTCTCCGAGGCGCGGGCCGCGGTGACTGCCGTCGGACGGCTCTTCACCGCCAAAGTCACCCCCGCCCTGGCCGCGCTCGCGCCGGGCGGGCGCCGCATCGACCTGCCGACCTACGCCTTCCAGCGCGACTGGTACTGGCTGCGCCCCCTGGAGACCCGTTCCGACGCCGTCTCGCTGGGTCTCGCCTCCGCCGGCCACCCCGTTCTCGGTGCGATCACCTCGCTGCCGGAGTCGGGCGGGGTGCTGGCGACGGGGCTGCTGTCGCTGCGCAGTCATCCGTGGCTGGCGGACCACGCGGTGGCCGGCACGGTCGTCGTCCCGGGCGCAGCCCTGGTCGAGCTGGTGGTGCGGGCCGGTGACGAGGCGGGCGCGAGCACCATCGAGGAGCTGGTGATCGAGGCCCCGCTGGTGCTTCCCGCCTCGGGCGGGGTGCGCGTCCAGGTGGCCGTGGGCGCACTGCAGGACGGGCGGCGCGGCGTCAGCCTGTACTCGCTCGCCCAGGACGCCGGCCCGCAGTCGCCGTGGACAAGGCACGTGACCGGCTCCCTCGTCGAACAAGCCGGCGGTGCGGGGGAGTTCGACTTCTCGCTCTGGCCGCCCGCGGGCGGCCAGAAGCTGGACCTCGAGGGGTTCTACGAGGGCCGGCGTGCGGCCGGCCTGGAGTACGGAGCCGCCTTCCAGGGCCTGAGCGCCGTATGGACCCAAGGCGAGGAGGTGTACGCCGAGGTCGTCCTGCCGGACGGACAGGAACCCGGGGCCTTCACCATCCACCCCGCCCTGCTGGATGCGGCCCTCCAGGCTGGCGTCCTGTGCGGCGCGGACACCGGGCAGACGCGGCTGCCGTTCGCCTGGAACCAGGTGGCCCTGCACGCCTGCGGCGCCACCGCGCTGCGCGTGCGGGTGGCCCCGGCCGGTGCCGAGGGCATCAAGCTGGAGATCGCCGACGACACCGGCACCCCCGTCGCCTCGATCGGCACCCTCGTCACCCGCCCGCTGTCGCCCGAGACTGTCGGCGTCTCCCGTGCGCTCGACGCCCTGTTCCGCATCGAGCGCACGCCCGTGACGGTCGGCGCCGAGGACGTGCCGTTCGTCGTGACCGGCACCGACCTGGGTGGGCTCGAAAGCGACCTGCCCGCCGTCGTCATCGCCGACCTCACCGAGGCCCAGGCGGCGGACGGGCCCGCCCGGGCCCTCGAACTCGCCGGCCGCGCACTTGAGTTGGTGCAGGCCTGGCCCGCCGGCTCCGAGTCGACCCTCGTGCTGCGCACCAAGGGCGCCGACGCCGCCGACCCCGCGGCCGCCGCCGTATGGGGGCTGGTGCGTTCCGCCCAGACGGAGAACCCCGGACAGTACGTCCTCGTCGACGCCGACGACAGTGTCGCACCGGGACGGATCGCCGCCGCGGCCGTCGTGGGCGAGCCGCAACTGGTGATCCGTGACACGAGGGTCGCCGCCCTGCGCCTCGCCCGCGCCAGCGGCACCGCCACACCGGCCGGCCGGCCCATCGACCCCGAGGGCACCGTCCTGATCTCCGGCGGCACGGGCACCCTGGGCGCCCTCCTCGCCCGGCACCTGGTCACCTCCCACGGGGTGAAACACCTGCTGCTGGCGGGGCGGCGGGGTATCGCCGCCGAAGGTGCGGCCGAACTCGTGCAGGAGCTGGGTGAGCTGGGTGCCGTGGTGCGCGTCGAGGCCTGCGACGTCTCCGACCGTGAGTCCCTGCGGGCTCTGATCGCCTCGGTGGAGCGGCCGTTGACCGCGGTCGTGCACACGGCCGGTGTGCTGGACGACGGTGTGATCGCCGCCCAGAGCCCCGAGCGGCTTAAGAAGGTGTTCCGGCCCAAGGCGCAAGCCGCCTGGCATCTGCACGAGCTGACCCGCGACCTGGACCTGGCGGCCTTCGTGCTCTACTCGTCCCTCGCCGGCACCGTCGGCAGCGCGGGCCAGGCCAACTACGCGGCCGCCAACGCCTACCTGGACGCCCTCGCCGAGCACCGCCGCTCGCTGGGACTGCCCGCCACCTCGCTCGCCTGGGGCGTGTGGGAGCAGGACGGCGGCATGCAGGACTCGCTCGCGCACAGCGACCGCGAGCGGATGAGCCGCAGCGGTATGCGGGCGCTGGCCGGCGACGAGGGGCTGGCCCTCTTCGACGCCGCGCTGCACGCCCCCCACGCGGCGCTGGTCGCGGCCCGCTTCGACTTCGCGGCCCTGCGCGGCCGCAGCGGCCCCAACGCCGTACCCGCCGTGCTGCGGGCGCTGGTCCCGCCGGTGCGCAGGCCCGCACGGGGGGCGGCCGGGGCCAGGGCGGTGGAGTCCCTCGCCGAGCGGCTGGGCGCGCTGGCGCCCCAGGAGCGGCACCAGGTTGTGCTCGACCTGGTCGCCGAACAGGCCGCCGCGGTGCTGGGCCTGGCGGGGGCCGACCAGGTGGCCGAGGACCAGGCGTTCAAGGACCTGGGCTTCGACTCGCTGACCGCGGTCGAGCTGCGCAACCAGCTCGCCGCCCGCACCGGCGTGCGGCTGCCCGCCACCCTCGTCTTCGACCACCCGACGCCGACCGCGCTCGCCCGGCGGCTGCAGGAGGCGCTGGTGCCGAGGGCGCCGCAGGAGAGGGGCGAGCAGCCGGCACCGTCCGGCCCGCCGGCCGGGACGGCGGACGAGCTGATCGCCGGCCTGGACGTGGAGAGCCTCGTGGCGCGCGCCCTGAGCGGTGCGGCCCACTGATTCGGTCTCGGACCGGGAGAGAAGATCATGACTGTTTCCGACGAACGACTCGTCGAGGCGCTGCGCGCGTCCGTCACCGACAACGAGCGGCTGCGGCGGGAGAACGAACGCATCAACGCCGCCACCCGGGAGCCGGTGGCCATCGTGGGCATGGCCTGCCGGCTGCCGGGCCAGGTCAGCTCGCCCGAGCAGCTGTGGGACCTGGTCTCCGGCGGCCGCGACGCCGTCACCGGCCTGCCCGCCGACCGGGGCTGGGACCTGGAGGGCCTCTACCACCCCGAGCCCGGCCACCCCGGCACCACGTACGTGAAGGAGGCGGGGGTCCTGCACGGCGCGGGCGCCTTCGACGCCGGCTTCTTCGGGCTCTCCGAACGTGAGGCCCTGGGCACCGACCCGCAGCAGCGCATCCTGCTGGAGCTGGTCTGGGAGGCGCTGGAGCGGGCCGGCATCGACCCGCACACCGTCCGCGGCAGCGACACCGGCGTCTTCGCGGGCCTGATGTACCACGACTACGCCAGCGGGGTGCGCACGCTCCCCGACGGCGTCGAGGCGTTCCTGGGCCTGGGCCGCTCCGGCAGCGTGCTGTCCGGCCGGGTCTCCTACCTGTACGACCTGACCGGCCCCTCCGTCACCGTGGACACCGCCTGCTCCTCCTCGCTGGTCACCCTGCACCTGGCCGTGAAGGCGCTGCGCGGCGGCGAGTGCTCCCTGGCGCTGGCCGGCGGGCTCGCCGTGATGGCCACGCCGGACGCCTACGTCGGCTTCGCGGCGCAGCGGGCGCTCGCCCCCGACGGACGTATCAAGGCCTTCTCGTCCTCGGCGGACGGCACCAACTGGGCCGAGGGCGCGGGCGTGCTGCTCCTCGAGCGGCTGTCGGACGCGCGCCGCAACAACCACCGCGTGCTCGCCGTGGTGCGCGGTACGGCCGTCAACCAGGACGGCGCCTCCAACGGCCTGACCGCCCCCAACGGCCCCTCCCAGGAACGGGTCATCCGGGCCGCCCTGGCCGACGCGGGCCTGACACCCGCCGACGTGGACATGGTGGAGGGACACGGCACCGGCACCGTCCTGGGCGATCCGATCGAGGCGCAGGCGCTGCTGGCGACGTACGGCCAAAGCCGCCCCAAGGGGCGCCCGTTGTGGCTCGGTTCCCTGAAGTCGAACATCGGGCACGCGCAGGCCGCCGCCGGGGTCGCCGGGGTCATCAAGACCGTGCTGGCACTGCGCCACGAACAACTCCCCAAGACGCTGCACGTGGAGGAGCCGACGCCGAAGGTGGACTGGTCGGCGGGCGCCGTCGAACTGCTCACGAAGGCCCGCCCCTGGCCCCGGGAGGAAGGACGCCCGCGCCGGGCGGGCGTGTCCTCGTTCGGCATCAGCGGCACCAACGCGCACGTGCTGCTGGAGGAGAGCGCACCAGAGCCCGCCGACGGGTCCGGCTCCCCGCGGGCCGCCGGACCCGTCGCCTGGGCCCTGTCCGCGAAGACCGCGGACGCCCTGCGCGCCCAGGCCGCCCGGCTCGACGCCTTCCTGGACACGGCAGGCGCCCCCGGCGACCCGTACGACCTCGGGGGAGCCCTCGCGCTGACCCGTACCGCCTTCGACGAGCGGGCCGTGCTCGTCGGCGAGGACATGGCCACCCTGCGCGCCAAGGTCCGCGCCCTCGCCGAGAACGGCACGGGCTCGCTGCCGGGCGTGGCCCGCAACAGCCGCACCAAGGGCCGCCTGGCGGTGCTGTTCACCGGACAGGGCGCCCAACGCGTGGGCATGGGACGGGAGCTGTACGAGACGTATCCCGTCTTCGCCAAGGCCTTCGACGCCGTCGCCGCCGAACTCGACCGGCAGCTGCCCGCCCCGCTCAAGGGCGTCGTCTTCGAGGGCGAGGGCGATCTGGACCGCACCGAGTTCACCCAGCCCGCGCTGTTCGCGACCGAGGTGGCGCTGTACCGCCTCTACGAGTCCTGGGGCGTGCGCCCGCACGCCCTGGCCGGGCACTCCATCGGCGAGCTCACCGCCGCCTACGTCGCCGGGGTGTGGTCGCTTACGGACGCGGCCCGGCTGGTGGCCGCGCGGGGCCGGCTGATGCAGGCGCTGCCCGCCGGCGGCGCGATGATCGCCCTACAGGCCACCGAGGACGAGGTGCTGGCGCTGCTGACCGGCGAGGTGGGTATCGCGGCCGTCAACGGGCCGCGGTCCGTGGTCATTTCGGGCGCCGCGGCCCAGACGGCGGCGATCGGCGCGCACTTCGCCCACCTCGGCCGCCGGACGAAGAAACTGACCGTCAGCCACGCCTTCCACTCGCCCCTGATGGACCCGATGCTCGAGGAGTTCCGGCAGGTCGCCGCCCAGCTGACCTACAACGAGCCCCGCATCCCCGTCGTCTCCACCCTGACCGCAGCGCCCGCGACCTCGGACGAGCTGACCTCCCCCGAGTACTGGGTCCGGCACGCCCGCGGCGCCGTCCGCTTCGCCGACACCGTGCGCACCCTGCGCGCCCAGGGCGTGGCCACCTTCCTGGAGGCCGGCCCCGCCGCGGTGCTGTCCGCGCTCGGCCCCGGCTGCCTGGACGCCGGCGATGACGGCGCCGTCTTCCTCCCCGCCCTGCGCGTCGACGCCCCCGACACGCAGGGCGCGCTCACCGCGCTGGGCGGGCTGCACACCCGGGGCGTACCCATCGACTGGACGGCGCTGTTCACGGGAGCACGGCGGGTGGACCTGCCGACGTACGCCTTCCAGCGCCGCGACTACTGGCTGGAGGCCGGCACAGTGACCACCGAGACGATCAGCACCCCCGAGACGGTGACCGCCACCGACCCCGGCGCCGACGCCCTGGAGGCGACCCGGCACGCCCTGGTCGCCCGGCTCGCCGCACTGTCCGCACCGGAGCAGCTCGCCCACCTCGTCGACCTGGTCACCGCCCAGGCCGAGACCGCCCGCACCGAACAGAACCCCGACGAGAGCTTCGACGACGAACTCGACGGCGACAGCCCCTTCTTCGAGGTCGGCTTCAACTCCCTGAGCGCCGTCGAACTGCGCAACCGGCTGGTCGAGGCCACCGGCCTCACCCTCAGCCCGATGCTGCTCTTCGACTACCCCACCCCCGCCTACGTCGCCGAGTTCCTCCAGGAGCAGCTCACCGCCGAGGAAGGTGCCTGAGATGCCCGCGCACTCCGATGTCCTGATCGTCGGCTACGGCCCCGTCGGCCAGCTCCTCGCGCTGCTCCTCGCCGACCGCGGCCGCACCGTCACCGTCGTCGAGCGCTGGCCGCAGGCCTACCCCATGCCGCGCGCCGTGGCCTTCGACGGCGAGGGCGCGCGGACGCTGTCCGCGGCCGGCATCGGCGGGCTTGTCGGCCGGATCGGGGAACCCTCCGGCGCGTACCGGTGGCAGAACGCCGACGGCCAGGTCCTGCTGTACATCGACGGCGCGGAGCGGAAGCTGGCCGGCTGGCCGGAGTCCACCTCGATGTACCAGCCGGCCCTGGAGGCCGCGATGGAGGCACGCGCCGCCGGGCACCACAACATCACCGTGCACCGCGGACACGAGGTCGTGCGCATCGACGAGGACAGCGCGCCGGACGGCACGGTCCGCGTCATCGCGGCCGCCCCCGACGGCGGCGAACTGGTCCTGAGCGCCTCCTGGGTCGTCGGCTGCGACGGCGCCAACAGCTTCGTGCGCCGCGCGATCGGCACCGAGCTGGCCGACCTGGGATTCTCCCACGACTGGCTGGTCTGCGACGTCGTCCACCACGACGGCCGCACCTTCGACCCCAACAACCTGCAGATCTGCGACCCGGCCCGCCCGCGCACCTCGGTGTCCGCGGGGCCCGGCAACCGCCGCTACGAGTTCATGCGGGTGGCGGGGGAGACGGTGGACGGGCTCGACACAGTCGAAAGCTGCTGGGAGCTGCTGAAGCTCTTCGACGTCTTTCCGGCCGACTCCACCCTGCGCCGCCACCACGTCTACAGCTTTAGGGCCGGCTCGGCCGAGCAGTGGCACCGCGGCCGGCTGGTGATCGCGGGCGACGCGGCCCACGTCATGCCGCCCTTCGCCGGCCAGGGCATGTCCTCCGGATTCAGGGACGCGGGCGCGCTGGCCTGGCGGCTGGACGCGCTGCTCGCCGGGCAGGCCGGCCCCGAGGTCCTCGACCACTACGCACAGGAGCGCCGCACCCACGTCAGACACGCCATCACCATGTCGGTCAACCTCGGCCGGATCATCTGCCAGACCGACCCCAAGGCCGCGGCCGACCGCGACCTGGTGATGAAGGCGGCCGCGGAGCGGGCCGCGGCGGCGGGCACCGCGCCGGCGCAGCGCTCCCCGCTCCAACCGCTGACCAAGGGCTTCCTGCACCACGCCCCGAACGGCCGGCCCGCCGGACCCGCCGGCGCCCTCGCCCCGCAGGCCCGTATCGCCCAGGGCAACCGCAGCGGCCTGTTCGACGACATCGTCGGCCTCGGCTTCGTCCTGCTCACCACCGAGGACCCCGAACTCCTGCTCACCGAAGCCGACTTCACCTACCTCGCGCACCTGGGCACCCGCATCGTGCGCATCCTTGCCTCCGGCACGGACCCGGCCCTGACGGCCCCCGGCGAGGTGGTCGACCTCGACGACGTCTACCTTCCGTTCCTGACCGCCGCGGCCGCGACCACCGCCCTGATCAGACCGGACTTCTACGTCTACGGAACGGCCGCGGGGCCTGAGGCCGTACGGTCCCTGCTCGACGGCGCCCGCACGGCACTGCGGGCCCGGGTGGCCGCCTGAGGGCAGCCCAGAGGGCCGCACCCCCGTGATCCGGGGGTGCGGCCCGCCGGCGAAACGGGGAGCGAGCCCTTCGCCGTAGGCGGCTCACTCCTCGCGCGGCATCCGCGCCAGGACGCTTCGCACCACCTCCTCCGGCACGGAGGCGACCAGTTCGGGGCCCCGGGGGCCGTCCAGGACGAAGGAGAGGTCCGTCATCGCCTTCTTGTCCAGCCGCATCAGCGCGACCAGTTCGGCGTCGCGCACACCGGCCGGCAGCCGGTGCGGGAGCCCGTAGTCCCGTACCACTTCCTCGTGTTCGGCCGCCCGTGCCTTTCCGATCCGGCCCAGCGCCTGCGCCAGCCGGCCGGCGAAGACCGTGCCGATCGCGACGGCCTCGCCGTGCCGCAGCGCGAAACCGGTGGCCCGCTCCAGGGCGTGGCCCAGCGTGTGACCGTAGTTGAGGATGTGCCGCAGCGAGGCGTCCCGCTCGTCCGCGGCGACGATGCGTGCCTTGCACGCCACGCTCGCCGCGATCTGCTCGACGAGCGGCCGCCCGCGCAGGTCGCCGGTCCCGATGAAGTGCGCGCGGGCGATCTCCCCGTACCCGTTGCGCCACTCGCGCTCGGGGAGCGTGCCCAGGAAGTCGGTGTCGCACAGCACCGCGGACGGCTGCCAGTACTGGCCGACCAGGTTCTTGCCCTGCGGCAGGTTCACCGCGGTCTTGCCGCCGACACTGGCGTCCACCTGCGCGAGCAGGGTCGTCGGCAGATGGACCACCGGCAGCCCGCGGTGGTACAGCGAGGCGGCCAGCCCCACCGAGTCGGTCGTCGTGCCGCCGCCGACGGAGACGACGGCGTCCGCGCGGCTGAGCCCGAACTCGGCGAAGTCCCGGCACATCCGTTCCACGGTGGCGAGCGACTTGTCCTCCTCGCCGTCGCGCGCCGGCAGGTGCAGGGTGGGCAGCCCCGTGTCGGGCAGCAGCGACCGGGGCCGGGCGGAGACCACCACGGCCTTGCGGGCGCCGAGCCCGGCGAGGATGCCGGTGAGTCGATGCCGTACGCCCGCGCCGATGTGGACCGGGTACGAGCGCTCACCCAGGTCGACGTCGATGCGCGCGACGCCGGCCGCAGCAGTCGTAGCAGTCGTAGCAGTCAAGGAGAGTCCTTCCGTCAGGCCGACTGGAGGGGAACGACGCCCGGGACATGCGTGAAAGGCGCCGGCACCGGGGTGCCGGCGGCCAGGGCCGAGCGGATCGTGCGGGCCGCCCGGGCGCCGGTGCGGGCGGGGATGCCCAGCCGTTCGTGGGTGAGCAGGACGTGGTCGTACAGCAGGAAGTTGACCGGTACGCCGTCCTTGCGGGCCGTGGCGACGGCGTCGCGGACCGAGGACAGGTAGCACTCCCACAGCGCCGGGTCGCCGGGAACGGGCACGTCCGCGGCCGGCGCGGCGGCGCGGGCGTCCGCCTCGGCCGCCTCCTGCGCCCGGTCCGCCGGGTCAAGGCCGGCCGCGCCGAACTGCCAGAAGTGGAAGAGGAAGGCGCCCTGTTCGCGCTCGGGCACGAGCCGGCTGATCTGCCACAGGTGCGCGACGGCCAGCCACTGGCGCTGGGCGGGGTCCAGGGCGCCGTCCAGGAGGAGTTCCAGCGCGAACGAGCTGGAGCGGGTGGCCAGCCGGTGCGCGATGCGCAGGGTGTGCGGGGTCTGGTACTTGGCCGTCTCCGGGACGTAAGCCCCGCTGATCATCGGCCAGTTGTAGGTCGAGGTGTGGGCGAGCAGCCTGCGCTCCAGTTCCTTCAGCACGGGTTCGAAGGAGTGGAACCACAGTGCGAGATCCCCCTGGCCCGCGGCGTCCGGCCGGCGGAACTCCCACAGCGCGTCCGGGTCCTGGGCGCGCAGATGGCCCACCAGGCCACCGACCATCGAGGTCATCACCCGGACGGCGTGGGTCTCCGGCCTGCTCTGCATCGGGTTGGGCAGGCGGACGAAGAGCCATTGACGGTTCATCGCGGAAATCTCCTCGCGGGACGGCAGGACGTCTGGACGGATGCCGTGAGGCTAGGGTCCGCGGGGCCCCGGATTTTGCGGTGGGCGCGCAGTGGCCGGCCCAGGCCCGAAGTGAGGGCGCAGATAGGGGGGTCGGGCCGGGTCGGTGGGTGCGCGGTTGCCGGGGGGTGGGCACGGCTGGCGAGACTCGCGGGAATGAGTGGTATCTCGGGATTCCTCGGTATCGACATCGGCGGCACCAAGGTCGCCGTCCGGGTGGAGGGGGAGGGGGCCGAGCCGTACTCGGCCGGTTTCCGCTGGACGCCCGGCGCGGACGTGGGTGCGGACATGAGCGCGCTGGCCGACTGCCTGGCGGCGCTGCGGCGCAACTGGCCGGGTCCGTTGCGTGCGGCGGGCGTGGCCATGCCCGCCACGCTGGATGCGCAGGGCCGGGTGACGGCGTGGCCCAACCGTCCCGGCTGGGCGGGCCTCGCCCTCGCGGACCGACTGCGCGGCATGCTGCCCGGCACGGCCGTGGCCGTGGCCGACGACGGCGACCTCGCCGCGCTCGCCGAGGCGCGGGCGGCGAATCTGGCCGACGTGCTCTACGTCGGCGTGGGCACCGGCATCGGCGGCGGCAGCGTCCTGGCGGGCGAGCTGTGTCCCGGGCCCGCCCGCGGCTCCTTCGAGCTCGGCCATGTCGTCGTCGACCGCGCCGGCGCCCGGTGCGACTGCGGGCGGCGCGGCTGCGTGCAGTCCCGCGCCTCCGGCCCCGCGATCCTGCGCCGCGCGGCCGAACTGCGCGACGCGCCGGTGACGTACGCCGAACTCGCCCAGGCGTGGCAGCGGCGGCTGTCCTGGGCGGTGGTGGCGGTGGACGAGGCATGCGCGGTGCTGGCCGCGGCGATCGTCTCGGCCGCGGAACTTCTGCACCCCGAGGTGGTCATCGTGGGCGGCGGCTTCCCCTCCGGCCTGCCGGGCTTCACCTCCCTCCTCTCCCGCCACGCGGCCCGGCTCTCCCGCCCGGGCCATCCCGCCCCGCCCCACCAGGACGCCCGCCTGGGGCCCCTGTCCTCGCTGGACGGTGCGCTGGCGCTGGCGCACGCGACGGCCACGAACGCAAAGGCGCCGGAAGCGGCGGTGAGCGGCTGACCCGCCCGGGCACAGGCCGGGCTCCCCGGCCCGCGACGCCGGCCCACGGCCCTGGCCCATGACGTCGGCCCACGGCCCCGGCCCATGACGTCGGCCCGTGGTCCTGGCCCACGATGTCGGCCCGTGGTCCTGGCCCACGATGTCGGCCCGTGGTCCTGGCCCATGACGTCGGCTCACGACGCGGTCACGCCGCCTCGGCCGCTTGGCCGCGAGACCCCCGCCGGCCGGCCCCGCCCGAGGCGCCCCCGGCCGGCCGCCCCACTGCCGCCCCCGCTTCCCCCGCCGAAGCCGCCCCTCACCCCCGCCCGGGCCACCCCACCAGTGGGCGCCCGATTCCCCGCCAGTGGTTCGACCACCCCGACACTGAAGCCGCGCAGGCCGCGTACCCCCCACCCCCGGCCCGGCGGCGCTGCCCCCTTCTATCCATGACTCTCTTCGAGGAGTGCTGTGTACACACGTCGAAACGTTCTCCGGGCCGGAGCAGCAGCAGGAGCAGGAGCCGGGCTGGTGCTGGCCGCGTCGGCCGCGGGGGCCGGTGCCGTCGTCGCGGGTGCGCCCGGTGCGGCCGTGGCCGACGCCGACTGGAGGGGGCTTGGAGCACGGCTCCAGGGCGACCTCGTGCTGCCCGCCGACGCCGGCTACGAGCTCGCCAAGCAGAACCAGTTCGCCGAGTTCGACGCCGTGCACCCGACGGCCGTCGCGTACTGCACGAGTCCGGCGGACGTCCAGGCCTGCATAAGATTCGCCCGCGAGCAGGGGATATCCGTCCGCACCCGCAGCGGCGGCCACAACTACCGCGGCTGGTCCACCGGCGAGGGCCTCGTCGTCGACGTCTCCCGCATCCGCCACGCCGTCGTCGGCACGTCCACGATCCGCATCGGCCCCGGCCTGCAGTCCGCCGACGCGCTGAGCGCCCTCGCCCCGCACGGCAAGCAGATCATCTGCGGCACCTGCCCCACCGTCTGCCCCGGCGGCTTCCTCTCCGGCGGCGGCATCGGCTACCAGACCCGCAAGTTCGGCATGGGCCTGGACCACGTCAAATCCGTCCAGCTCGTGCTCGCCGACGGCCGCCTGGTGCGCGCCTCCGCCTCGCACAACCCCGACCTGTACTGGGCCCTGCGCGGCGCGGGCGGCGGCAACTTCGGCGTCGTGACCGAGTACGAGGTCACCCCCATCGACGCGCCGCGCATGGTCTTCTTCGACACCACCTGGTCCTGGGACCGCGCCGAGGAGGTCTTCGCCGCCTGGCAGACCTGGCAGCTCAGCAGCCCCCTCGCGCTCGGCTCCGCCCTCATCTTCATGCTCCCCGACGCGGCCCCCGGCGAGGTCCCGCAGATCATCGTCACCGGCGGCTACCACGGCTCGCAGGCCGACGCAGACACCGCCCTGGACCGGCTGACCTCCCTGGTCGGCGCCCAGCCGACCAGCCGCTCTGCCACCGACCTGCCCTACCACGAGGCGATGAGGACGGCCTACGGCTGCGGCGACCTCACCCAGGACCAGTGCCACCGCGAGGGCACCGGCCCGGACGCGCTGCTGCACCGCGTGGGCTGGCTGCGCGAGGCCTACCGGTTCTTCGACAAGCCGTTCACCCCCACCGACCTGAACCGGATCGTCACGGCCTGGGACGCCGACCGCCGCCCGGGCCAGCGCCGCTTCCTGCACTGCATGTCCGTCGGCGGCGCCGCGGGCAACGTGGCCCCCACCGCCACCGCCTTCCCGCACCGCTCCGCCAACTTCATCGTCGGCTTCACCACCCAGCTCGACCAGCCCACGCACCTTGAGGACGAGCAGGCCGCGACCGCGTTCGTGCAGAGCGGCGCCGCGCTGCTGAACCCGCTGGGAGACGGCGCGTACGTCAACTTCCCCGGCTCCGAGCTGCCCGACTGGGCGAGCCAGTACTACGGCGACAACTACCAGCGGCTGCTGGGCGTCAAGCGCCGCTACGACCCCCAGAACTTCTTCCGTCACCCCCGCTCCATCGGCAGCACCACGCAGTGACGCCACGCCCCCCGACCAAGGAGAACTGATCATGAGTAACCCGACGGGCCGCCGCACCGCCGTGGTCATCGGCGCCGGCATCGCGGGTCTGACCGCTGCCAAGTCGCTGTCGGAGGCGTTCGAGGCCGTCGTGGTCGTCGACCGCGACGAGCTGCCCGACGGCGGCCGGCCGCGCCGCGGCGTGCCGCAGGGCCAGCACTCGCACGTCCTGCTGGTGGCGGGCCAGCGCGCCCTGGAGGAGCTCTTCCCGGGACTGGGCGAGGAGCTCGTCGCGGCCGGCGCCCAGGTCTTCGACTCGGGCGCGGACCTGCACCTCTACCGGCTCGGCGCGGCCTGGAACCCGGTGCACAGCGGGCAGCCGTTCGTCTCCATGAGCCGCCCGCTGCTGGAGTACACGATCCGCCGCCGCATCCAGGCGCTGCCCAACGTCACGGTCCGCCCGGGCACTTCGGTCTCCGGGCTCGGCGGCGCGGACGGCCGCGTCAGCGAGGTGATCCTGGACGGCGAGCGGCTCGCCGCCGACCTGGTCGTGGACACCACCGGCCGCGGCAGCCGCTCCGACCGCTGGCTGGCCGCCCTGGGCTTTCCCACCCCGCAGGTGGAGGAGGTCAAGGTCAACGTCGGCTACGTCAGCCGCATCTACCGCCGTACGCCCGGCGACCTCGACGTGAAGGCCGCGTTCGTGCAGCCCACCCCGCCCGCCGAGAAGCGCATCGGCGCCGCGCTGCTGATCGAGGACGACCAGTGGCTGGTCTCGGTCGGCGGCTGGCACCGCGACTACCCGGCCGCCACCGAGGACGGCTTCCTGGCGCACGCGGAGAGCCTGCCGGACCCGATCATCGCCAAGCTGGTGCGCCAGGCCGAGCCGCTCACCGAGCCGGTCGCCTTCCAGTACCCCGCCAACCGGCGGCGCCACTTCGAGGAGCTGGAGCAGGTGCCGGCCGGCTATCTGGCCCTGGGTGACGCCATCTGCAGCTTCAACCCCCTCTACGGGCAGGGCATGACCTGCGCCGCGCAGGAGGCGCTCGCCCTGGGCCGGCTGCTCGCCGAGCACGAGGGCGTCACGGCCGACCTGGCCCGCGCCTTCTACCAGGAGGCCGCGGGAGTGCTGTTCGTGCCGTGGCAGGCCGCCATCGGCGGGGACTTCGACTATGCGGAGACGGCCGGCCGGCGCCCGTACGCCGCCGAGCTGTTCGGCCGCTACTCCACCCAGGCGCAGCTGGCCGCGCAGGTCTCCGGCGAGGTCCGCAAGGTCATCCTCTCGGTGCAGCACCTGCTCGCGCCGCCGATGGCCCTGTGGGAGCCCTCGCTCACCGCCGAGATCGTGCGCGCCGCCCGGCACGAGGCCGAGGGCGCACAGCCCGAGTTCGGCCACGGCGGCCACGGGCGTCCCCTGTGGACGGCGGCGGACCGGGACGCCGAGCGGATCCGGGCCGCGCTGCGCGAAGCGGGCCTTGCGGAGTTCTCCGACAAGGCGCCCGGCTTCGCGGTCGAGGGCGGCGAGCCGATCCTGGTCGCCCGCCTCGACGGCGGCGACCTGGGCGACTACGTCGCACCGATCACCGCGGCCGGCTTCACCGCGGCCGCCGACCCCGAGGACCCGACCCTCCTGCGCGTGACGGCGTAGGGCGGCAACGGCATCCAGGAGAAAGGGGGGTCGACGGCCGTGAACGGCTCGCGAAAGGCCCGCGGCTCAGCGCGCAGCGCCGGCCGGCTCCTCCTCCTGGGCGGCGGCCAGGGCGGCGCTGTCGTAGGCCGCCCGGGCCGCGGTGACGGAAGTGCGGTTGCGCTCCGCCCAGTCCATCAGCGTGACGAAGGCGTCGTGCAGTTCGCGCGCGCTGTCGGTGACGCTGTAGACGACCTTCGCCGGCACGGTGGGGTAGACGGTGCGCACCAGCAGCCCGTCCCGCTCCAGGCTGCGCAGGGTCAGGGTGAGCATGCGCCGGCTGATGCCGGGGATGGTGCGCTCCAGTTCGGTGAAGCGGACCGGTTTCTCGGCCGCCGCCAGGACGATCTGGATGCTCCACTTGCCGCTGATCCGGTCCAGCACCTCCCGCACCGGACAGGCGTCTTCGTCGCCCCCGCCCTCCGCGACCTGGTCCGTTACACCGGTGTTCCGTTGGGACATGAAAGTGCCTCCTTCCCTGTCAGGCCATCGTTACAGATGATGGTGTCAGTAACAAGACGTAACGTCAGCGCACCAGTTGAGACCTGACTGAACACCCATATCAACCAAGCAATCCCCCCAGAAAGGAAAAATGGCATATGTCTGCCTCGTCGCCTGCCCGGTCCGCCGGGCGGTCGGGTACGAAGATGGCGCTGCTGGCGTTCTGCATGCTCATCTTCTCCGTCGACTACAACATCGTGTACGTCGCGCTGCCGGAGATCGGCCGTGAGGTCGGCTTCTCGGCGCAGTCCCTGCAGTGGGTGGTCAGCGCGTACTCGGTCGGTCTCGGCGGCGCGCTGCTCATCGGCGGCCGCGCGGTGGACCGCCTGGGCGCCCGCCGGATCCTGGTGCTCGCCCTCGGCCTGTACGGCGTCGCCTCGATGGCCGGCGGCCTGGCCGGCTCCCCGGGTCTGCTGATCGCCGCGCGCGTGGTCCAGGGCCTGGGCGGCGCGCTGCTCTTCCCGGCCACCCTGTCGCTGATCAACACCAGCTTCACCGAGGACTCCGAGCGCAACAAGGCCTACGCCTGGTGGGGCACCGCCGGTGCCTCCGGCGCCATCATCGGCTCCATGGTCGGCGGTCTGCTCACCAACTACCTGGGCTGGGAGTGGGTGTTCTTCGTGAACGTCCCGCTGTGCCTGCTCGCCATCGCCGGCCTGCTGTCGAACTTCGACGCCGACGCGGTGCAGGGCGACTCCCGCGGCTTCGACCTGCCGGGCGCGCTGCTGGCCACCGGTGCCTCGACCCTGCTGGTCTTCGGCCTGATCAGCGGCCCCGAGGCGGGCTGGGGCTCGGCCCGCACCGTCATCGTGCTGGCCGCCGGCCTGGCGCTGGGCGTCGGCTTCTTCGCCCTGGAGTCCCGCACCGCCGACCCGCTCGCCCCCTCCCGCCTGTTCGGCTACCGCGGCCTGCTGACGGCGATCCTGATCATCTTCGTCTTCCAGGGCGCCATCAACACCCTGCACTACCTGTTCTTCATCCAGCTCCAGGACGTCATGGGCTACAGCCCGCTCCAGGCCGGCCTGGCCTTCCTGCCGATGAGCGCGGTCGCCATGCTCGGCTCCAACAAGCTCCTGCCGCTGGTGGTCAAGCGCTGGGGTCTGCGCACCGCGCTCTTCGCCGGCATGATCGGTGTCGGCACGGCGATGATCGTGCTCGCGGCCTCCATGTCCACCAGCCACAGCTTCTGGCCGCTGCTCCCGGCGGTCCTGCTGTGGGGCCTGTTCGCCGGCATGATCTACCCGGCGATGTTCATGGCCGCCGGCTCGGATGCCGCCCCCGACGAGCAGGGCGTCGCCTCCGCCCTGGCCCAGACCTCCGCCCAGATCGGCGGCGCGATGGGCATGGCGGCCCTGATCGCGGTCGCCAACTCCGGCCTCGACCTCGGCGAGGGCGCCAACAACCCGGTCTCCGACGTGGTCGACGGCCTGCAGCTGTCGGCCCTGGTCGGCGGCGTGGCGGCCATCGCCGGCGCGTTCCTGGCCTTCCGCGTCAAGTCCCAGAAGGCCACGGCCCAGCAGGCCGACGCCCCCGCCGCGGCCGAGGTGTCCGACCAGACGCCCACGCCCCAGACGGTCAACTGACCCTAAGGGACCCGCTCGTATCCCCTCCCCGACCCACTCGCCCGCCGGCGCCCCGTGCGCCGGCGGGCGCTGGCGTGCGCGGAGGCCGGCCCCGGCCGGTGGCCGGCCAGTTCCCCACGGGTTGGCCGGCCGGTTCCCGGCCCGTTGGCCCGCCGGTTGCCCGCCGATGGCCCCGCCCTGCCGATAGTGGTCGCGGGCCGCGAACGGCCACCACGTCTGGGGGATCAGCCATGCTTGTCGAACGCGAGGAACATCTGGATCGGCTGCGCCGCGTCCAGGAGGCCGCGCTCGCCGGGAGGGGCCAGCTGGCGCTCATCGAGGGCCCGTCCGCGACCGGCAGGACGCAACTGCTGCACGCCTTCGCCGACCGCGCCGAGGCGGCCGGCTTCCGGCTGCTGCACGCCCTGTGCTCCCGGCCCGAGCGCACCCGCGCCCACGCGGTGGTCGACCAGCTGCTGCGCTACGACGGCCCGCCCGGCCACGACACCACGGCACGCTCCGCCGACGAGCTGTGGGCGGCGCTGCTGGAACGCTCCGCGACAAGTCCGCTGCTCATCGCCGTCGACGACGTCCAGCACGCCGACGAGCCCTCCCTGCGGATGCTGCTGCAGCTCTCCCACCGGCTGCGCTCGGCCCGCACGGTCATGGTGTTCACCGACAACACCGACGTCGCCCCGGTCAGCCTCCAGCTGCGCGCGGAGCTGCTGCGCCGGCCCCACCTCACCCGGCTCAAGGTCGCCCCCCTCAGCGAGGCGGCCGTCACCGCCTTCCTCGCCCCGCGCCTGGGCCACCAGACCGCGCGCCGCCTCACCCCGCACTTCCACCAGACCACCGGCGGCATCCCGCTGCTGCTCACCGCCCTCGCCGACGACTGGGAGAGCAGCGACGACGACGAGAGCATCGGCCCCGCCTACCGCCTGGCCGTGCTCAGCTGCCTGCACCGCGGCGACGAGGCCGCCCTCGCCCTGGCCCGCACCCTGGCGGTGCTCGGCCCCCACGTCGACGACGACACGGTGAGCGCCCTGGCCGGCGTCCCCCTCGAGCCGTCCCTGCGCGCGATGACCGCCATCGGACTGCTGCTGCCCGACAGATCGTTGCGCCACCCGCAGGTCCGCCAGGCGATCCTGGACGACCTCCCGCCGCGCGAACTGTCCGCCCTGCACCGGCGGGCCGCCGCACTGCTCTACGACGGCGGGGCGCCGGCCGGCCGGGTCGCCCGGCATCTGCTGGCCGCCGGGCGCGCCGACGAACCCTGGGCGGTACGGGTGCTGCTGGAGGCCGCCGACCAGGAACTGCTCGCCGACCGGCCCGACGCGGCCGGGGTCTGCCTGGAGCTCGCCCAGCGCTCCAGCGGCGATCTGAGCGAACGGGCCGAGATCCTCGCCCGCCTGGCCCACACCGAGTTCCAGTCCGACCCGGCCACCGCGGCCCGCAGCCTGCCGCAGCTCCTCACCGCCGACCGGGCCGGCCGGCTGCGGTTCGCCGAATCGGCGCTGCTGATACGGCACCTGCTGTGGCACGGCCGGATGGCGGACGCGGCCGAGGCGATCGCCCGGCTGCGCACCGCAGCCCCGGCGCAGGCGACGGCCCCCGGGGAGGAGAGCGACCTGGAGCAGTGGCTGAGCTGGGCACATCCCCCGCTCGCCCGCCCGGCCCGCACCCCCCTCCCCGCACCGCGCCGCCCGGGCGGTGGCGCCACCGTCGTGGCGCTGCGCAGCGAACCCTGGCTGGAGCGGGCCGCCGCGCTCGCCGGCGAACTGGCCCGCGACCGCCACGTCGTGGTCGAGCGCGCCGAGCAGGTGCTGTGGGACCTGCGGCTGAGCCGCTCGGCCTACTGGTCCGAGGAAGCGGCCCTGCTCGCCCTGCTCACCCTGGTCCACGCAGAGCGCACCGACAGCGCGGCCGAATGGTGCGAACGCCTCACCCTGGACGCCGCCGAACGCGCCACACCCACCTGGCAGGCCGTCTTCCAGGCGGTCCGCGCCACCATCGCGGTATCCCAGGGCGACCTCGCCGCGGCCGTCGAACAGGGGCACCTCGCACTGGACCTGCTGCCGGCCAAGTCGTGGGGGGTGGCCATCGGGCTGCCGCTGTCCAGCCTGGTCGTCGCCACCACCCGCATGGGCCGCTACGACGACGCGCTGCGCCACCTCTCCCAGGCCGTGCCGGCGGCGATGTACGAGAGCTGGTACGCGCTGCCCTTCCTCCAGGCCCGCGGCATCCACCACCTGGCCACCCACCACCACCGCGCCGCCCTGCGGGACTTCCTGTCCTGCGGGGAGCTGCAACGCCAGTGGGGCGTGCAGGACCTGGGACCGCTGCCCTGGCGGGCCGGCGCCGCCGAGGCCTGCATCCAGCTCGGCAACACCGACCGGGCCAAGCAGCTCGTGCACGAACAGCTCTCCCGCTCCGGCGCGAGCGGCGGCCGGGCCCGCGGCCTCGCGCTGCGGCTGTACGCGGCCACCTGCGCACCCGGGCGCGGGCTGCAACTGCTCAACGAGGCCCTGGAACTGCTGGAGTCGGCCGGGGACCGCTTCGAACAGGCGCGGGTCCTGGGCGACATGAGCCGGCTGTACGGCGAGGTCGGCGAGCAGCGCCGGGCCCGGATGCTGTTCCGCCAGAGCCTGCACGTCGCCAAGGCCTGCGGGGCGCAGCCGCTGACGCAGGAGCTGCTCGCCGGCTCCACCGACGCCGCCACCGAGCGCCAGCCGCTCCTGCCCTCGCACGAGGGGTCGGTACGCGAACTCACCGGCTCCGAGGTACGGGTCGCCTCGCTCGCCGTCATGGGCTACACCAACCGCGAGATCGCCGCCCGCCTGTACGTCACGCCGAGCACGGTGGAACAGCACCTCACCCGGGTCTACCGGAAGCTGAAGATACAGCGCCGCCAGGACCTGCCGTCGTTCCTGTGGCCCAACGCCTCCAAGGCCGGCTGACGCCCCGTCCCGCCTTCCCCGCGCCGTCCCCGATCCCCCTTCCCCCCGATTCCCGATTCCCGAGTCCCTTTTCCTGCACGGAGGTTTTCCAGGTGTTCGACACAGATTCCTATCTGAAGAAGCTGGGGTACTCCGGTCCTCTGGAGCCGACCCCCGAGCTGCTGCGCACGCTCCACAAGCTGCACCTGATGAAGGTGCCGTTCGACAACTCGCTCAACGCCGGCCGCGGGCTGGACATCTGGGAGTACGTCGACATCGACGTCGACGAGACCTTCGACGCGGTGATCACCGGCGGCCGTGGCGGCGTCTGCCACGAACTCAGCGGCCTCTTCCGCAACCTGCTCACCCGGCTGGGCTTCGACGTGGCCGTCATGGCCGCCGGGGTCCGGATGGCCAACGGCGAGTTCGGGCCCGAGATGGAGCACATGCTCCACGTCGTCCGGTTCGGCGAGGAGCGCTGGCTCGTCGACGTCGGCTTCGCCGGCCCCTCCTTCCTGGAGCCGCTGCGCCTGGCCTCGGGCCACGAGCAGGAGCAGTACGGCTGCACGTACCGGCTGGACGCCGAAGACGGGCACTGGACCCTCAACCGGCGTCCGCTGGACGGTGCCTGGGAGGTCGTCTACCGCCTCCCCGACGTCGTACGCGAGCTGTCGGACTGGCGCGGCGATGCGACCCTGCGCGAATACGCGCGCGAGCTCAACTCCGCGGTGACGCTGATCCGCGGCCGCGCCTTCGCCACCGGCCAGCTCACCCTGATCGGCAAGCGCCTGATCACGGTGGCGCAGGGCCGCCAGCAGATCCGTGTCCTGGTCAAGCCCGCCGACTACGACAACGCCGTGGAGTCCATCCTGGTCACGGAGATCTGACGGGCCCGGCCACCGCCCGGGCAGCGACGACGTGCGAGGGCGCCCCCCCTGGCAGGAGAGCGCCCTCGCACGCGTGGCGGCCGATGGCGAAGAGGTGGCCGGATCAGGCGACTTCGGCCACGGCCGGGCACAGGGCCAGCAGCTGCTCCGGCCGGTGCAGGGCCGCGTCCGGGGCGGCGGCCAGGAGTTCGGCCGCCTCGCACTCACCCCACAGCGCGGCCACCGTGTCGACACCGGCCGCGCGGGCCGCCGCGATGTCGGTGACGGCGTCGCCGACCATCATGGCCTCCTCGGGACGGGCCCCGAGCAGTTCCAGCGCACGCAGCACGATGTCGGGCGCGGGCTTGGCCCGGGCCACCTCGTCGGAGCCCAGGACATGGTCGAAGTGGTGCAGGACACCGAGGGTCTCCAGCAGGTGCCGGGCCCGGGCACCGGCCTTGCCGGTGGCGATGGCGGTACCAAAGCCGCGCCCGCGCAGCTCCTCCAGCACCGGGGTGACGCCGGCGAACAGCGGAACCCGGCCGGCGAGCCGGTAGCTCTCCCGGACGAAGGGCTCCTCCATCTCCAGCGGCAGCCCCATGAGTTTCATGATGTCGGGAAAATATCGGCCGAGATGGCGCTCGTACTCCTCGAAGGGAGCCTTTCCGTCGCCGATGACCTCGGCATAGGCGATCGTGAACGCCTCCCGCATGACCGGGAAACTGTCCACGATCACACCGTCGAGATCGAAGACGACCACGCGCTTGGGGTGGCTGAACGCAGCGCCGGTCGTGCCGGCGGCACCGCTCGTCTCGGGGGCGAAGGCGATACCAGAGTGCATGGGGATCTCCCTGACGTCGGTATGTCGGCGCACGGCGGGGCCGGGGGAGTGCTGCGGGGCACGGCCGGCCGTACGAAGCTGTTGATGCCGGTCGGCTTCACACGGCGGCGGGCACCGCCGGCGCGGGCCGCTCGCGGCGTGCCGAGGCGTAGAGCCGCTCGATGACACCGATGGTCCGGCGGGCCTCGGCGACGGCCCGGCCCTGGTAGCCGGGGTCGGTGAGCTGCCGGGGCAGGGCGCCGAGCTGCCGGTCGTACTCCGCGCCGACCGGCTCCTGTTCGAACGGGACCGGCGCGCTCTCACCATTGCTCACCAGCAGCAGTTCGGAGCCGCCCGCACGGTTGGGGCTGAAACCGAACGTGCACCGCAGCGAGACCGCCGCCGCGCTGCCCTCGACCCGGATCACGGTGGTGTCCAGCGCCTCGTGCGAGGCCCAGCTGGCCCGCAGGGCCACCGACACTCCGGTGGAGGTGAGAAGGAAACCCCGCGCGGTGTCCTCGACGTCCCCGCCGCCAGGCAGGGCCGCTTCCCCGCGCCGCCAGGAGATGTTGTGCGCGGCGGCGTTGAGGAAGTCACCCGAGACCGAGCCGAGGACCTGCTCGTAGTCGACGGCGCCCAGCAGCGGGGTGAGCGTGTCCAGCAGATGCCAGCCCAGGTCGACCAGGGCGCCGCCGCCGGACAGGTCACCGCGGGTGAACCAGCCGCCCGCGTCCGGCACCCCCTTGGCCCGCACCCAGGCCACGTCGATGTGCCGGATCTCGCCGGCCTTGCACGCCACGGCGGCGCCCAGCGCGGCGACGTCCGCGCGGTAGCGGGCGGCGCTGCCCGCCAGCAGCACGGCGCCGGCCTCGCGCTCGGCCGCGGCCAGCTGGACCGCCTCGGCGGAGGACAGACAGACGGGCTTCTCCAGGAAGACCGGCACTCCCCGGCGCAGCAGATTGACGGCCACCGCAGTGTGCAGGTGATTGGGTACGGCGACCACGGCGAGGTCCGCCAGGTCGGTGGTCACCTCCGCGACGTCGGCCAGCACGCGGATGTCCGGCCAGGTGGCCGCGGCGGCCTCGCGGGCCGCCGGTGACGGGTCGGCCACCGCCACCACCTCGTACGCCGGGTGCGTGAGCAGCCGGGACAGCCAGATCTCCCGCCCCGCCCAGCCCAGCCCCACGACGGCCACGCGCAGGCGCGTGGTCACAGCGTCGCCAGGGTGTCGGAGAGGATGTCGGCGATCTGGTGCATCTGTCGCTCCCCGGCGAGCAGCGTGCGGTGGTGCAGCCAGATGGCGTCGGCGTACACCGCCTCGGTGTTCGGGCAGCGGGCGGCGATCGCCTCGACGCTCTCCTCGGGCGCGCCGGTCTCCCAGAAGCCGTCCGAGCGGTAGATCGCCCGGAACGCGGCGAACGCCGGCAGCCCGCGCTCGATCAGCGCGTCGACCAGCCGGTTGCGGCGCTCGGCGGTCATACCGGGAAGACGGAACATCGCCATGTAGTGCGGGTTGCGGGTGACCCGCTCGTCGACGCGCTGCGGCTGCACGCCGTCGATCTGGCCCAGCAGCTGCGAGAGCACCGGCCAGTTGCGCTCCCGCGTGTCGATCTGAGTGCCGAGCCGGGCCAGCTGGGCGCGCAGCACGCTCGCGGAGAACTCGTTCATCCGGAAATTGGAACCCGAGGTCTTGTGGTAGTAGTACCGGTCCGTGCTCGGCCGGCCGCAGCTGTGCCGCAGGAACGCCTGCTCGCGCTGCTCGGCGCCCACGAACGTGACCAGACCGCCCTCGCCGGCCGTCATCAGCTTGCCGTTCTGGAAGCTGAACGCGGCGACCGCGCCCAGCTCGCCGACCTTGCGGCCCGTCCACTGAGCGCCGTGCGCGTGCGCGGCGTCCTGGATCAGCGGCACCCCGCTGTCCGCGGACAGCTTGCCCAGCGCGTCCATGTCGCACATCTGGCCGGCCATGTGGACCGGCATGATCGCCGCGGTGCGCTCGGTGACCGCGTTCGCGGCGGCCACCGGGTCGATGTTGTAGGTGTCCGGGTCGATGTCCACCGGCACGGCGACCGCACCGAGCCGCTGGGCCGCCTGCGACGAGGAGATGAAAGTGAACGCCGGCACGATCACCTCGGTGCCGGGGCCCACGCCCAGGACCTGCAGGGCGAGTTCGAGGGCATGCGTGCCGTTGGTGACCGCCAGGGCGTGCCCGGTGCCGTGGTAGGCGCCGAACTCCTCCTCGAAAGTGTCGACCTCGCTGCCGCCCATCCGCCACCACTGGCCCTGGTCGAGAGCGCGGACGAGACCGGTGCGCTCCTCGTCCCCGAACTGGGGCCACGCCGGGAATTCAGGCTTCGGCCGGGAATTCTGAGTCATTTCTCTTCCGCTCCTCCGCAGACAGAAATTGTGTCCCGAATCTACCGGCGCAAAAGCGGGCGGGTCATCCCCCTAAGGGGCCCCTATATCCCCCTTGTCAAGAGCCGCGCCGCGCAATCACAATTCCTCTTCGCACGGCATTGCTCTAGCCTTTTTCAGCAGTGCAGTCACCTGGAGGCGACATGAGCGAGCTGCTGCTCCTGAACGGGCCGAACCTCGGCATCCTCGGGCGTCGTGAGCCCGAGATCTACGGCACGGAAACCCTGGACGACATAGCCGAAGCGGTGGCGGACGAGGTCGCCGACCGCGGCTGGAAGGTGAAAAGCATTCAGCACGAATCGGAGGCGGAACTCATCCGCGCCATTCAGGACGGCTACGACACGGTGGGAGCCATCGTCAATCCCGGGGCGCTTATGATCGCAGGCTGGAGCCTGCGGGACGCACTCGCCAGTTACCCGCGTCCCTGGATAGAGGTGCACATCTCCAATATCTGGGCGCGGGAGTCCTTCCGGCACGCCTCGGTGATCGCCCCGATCGCCGACGGCCTGATCGCAGGCCTCGGCACCACCGGCTACCGGCTCGCCGCCCGGGCCCTGCTCGCCCTGACCCCGGCCGAGGCCCGATGAACACCGCCACACCCGTGCACAGCCGCCCCGCCCCGGGCGACCGTGCGGCCACCGACCCGTGGATACGGCGCTTCCAGCCGGCCCCCGACGCCCCCGTACGACTGGTCTGCCTGCCGCACGCGGGCGGCTCGGCCGCGCTCTACCTCCCCTTCGCCCGCGCCCTGTCCCCCCTGGCCGACGTCCTGGCGATCCAGTACCCCGGCCGCCAGGACCGCCGCGCCGAGCCGGGCATCACCCGCCTGGAGGACCTGGCCGACCTGGTGGCCGACGCGCTGGCCCCCTGGACGGACCGCCCCCTGGTCGTCTTCGGGCACAGCATGGGCGCCCTCCTCGGCTACGAGGTGACGGCCCGCCTCGAAGCGGCGGGCACCCCGCCCCGGGCCCTGATCGCCTCGGGCCGCCGCGCCCCCTCCTGCCACCGCGCGGAGACGGTCCACCGGCGCACCGACGAGGGGGTCGTGGCCGAACTGAGAGGACTGGGCGGCGTGGACCCCGCCTTCCTCGACGACCCCGAACTGCGCGCGATGATCCTCCCCTCGGTCCGCACCGACTACGAAGCGATAGAGACCTACACCCACCCACCCCCCCCCCCCCCCCCACCACCCCCCCCCCGCGCCGCGAACCCGCCACCCCCCCCCCCCCCGCGCCCCCCCCAGCCCGGCGGGCGGGCCCCC
>NZ_JBVJMD010000031.1:0-96287 GCF_055584385.1 Streptomyces sp. NPDC104096 | reverse complement strand
CCGTCAGCTTTCGGGTGTGGGGGGGCCCCCCGGGGGTGGGCCGCCGCCTGCCGCGCTATCTGCGCACGATCCTGAAGAGCCGTATCTCCCGCTCCACCCGCGCCTGGTACGCCGCGTACGGCGGCCAGAGCGCCAGCGCGTCCGCCCAGGCCGCGGCCCGCTCCTCCCCCGCCAGCAGCCGCGCCGTGACCGGGATGTCCTCGCCCCCGATACTGACGGACGCCTCCGGGTGCGCGAGCAGGTTGTGGGTCCAGGCGGGGTGGTCGCTGCGGCCGAAGTTGGAGCCGACCAGGAGCCAGCCGCGGCCGTCCTCCTGCGGCACGCACGCCAGCGGGGTGTGCCGGGGCAGCCCGCTGCGCGCCCCGGTCGAGGTCAGCACCAGACCCGGCAGCATCTGCGCGCTGAGCAGCACCCTTCCGCGGCTCAGCCGGTGCACCGCGCGGTCCAGGGCGGGGATGACGTGCGGGGCGACCTTCGCGAAGCCCCGGGTGGCGGACACCCGCCGCACCAGACGCACACCGACGGCGGTCACACCGTCACCTCCCGGCGTTCGAAGAGCCGTGCCGTGCCGGCCGCGTGCGCGCGGAGCCGGTGCACCGGACCGAACAGCAGCTCGTCGCCCGTGGCCCGCTTGAAGTACAGATGGGCCTCGTGTTCCCAGGTGAAGCCGATGCCGCCGTGCAGCTGCACGCCCTCGGCGGCGGCCGTGCGCAGCGCCTGGAGGGCCTGCGCGAGGGCGAGACCGCCGACCCGCTCGCCCCGCGCGGTCGCCCACGCGGCGTAGTACGCGGCCGAGCGCGCCGCCTGCACCTGGACGTACACGTCGGCCAGGCGGTGCTTGACCGCCTGGAAGGAGCCGATCGCCCGCCCGAACTGCTCCCGGCGCCCGACGTGCTCCACGGTGCGCTCCAGCACCCGGTCGGCGGCCCCCACGGCCTCGCAGGCCAGGGCGGCCGCGGCGGCGTCACCGACGGCGGCGAGCACCGGCAGGACCCCGCCCCGCTCCCCCGGTTCCTGACGCTCCTGCTCCTCCCCCAGCAACTCTGCTTCGACCTCCCGCAGTTGGAGGCGTCCCTGCGGCCTGGTGGCGTCCAGCGCGGTCTGCCGCGCCCGCACCAGCCCGGCCGCGTCGCCGGACACGAGGAACAGCAGCGTGCGCGAGCGGGCGAACCCGCCGGTGTGCGCGGCGACGACGAGGAGCCCGGCGCCGTGCCCGTCGAGGACCTGGTCGACCTCCCCGTACAGCCGCCACCGGCCGTCGGCGCGCCGGGCCTGTACCCCGCCGGCCCGGCCGCCGCCCGCCCAGTCGCCGCCGTTCGGGCCGGTCAGGGCGAGCGCGGTGGCGAGCGCGGCGCCCGGCACGGCGAGGGCGGCGGTCAGCTCACCGGCGGCGATCCGGGGCAGCAGCCCGGCGCGCTGGTCCTCGGTGCCGAGGGCGAGCAGGAGGGGGGCGGCGAGGACGGCGGTGGCCAGCAGCGGGGTGGGGGCCAGGAAGCGCCCCGCCTCCTCGCAGGCGAGCGCGAGATCGGTGACCGGGCAGCCGGCCCCGCCGTACCGCTCCGGCAGGGCGAGACCGGGCAGGCCGAGCCGGGCGGCGAGGGCGTCCCAGAGGCCGGGGTCGTGACCGGCGGGGGCGTCGGCCGCGGCCCGCACCTCCCCCGGCCCGCAGCGCTTGCGCAGCAGCTCACGGAGGGTGCGGCGGATGTCGTCCTGCTCTGCGCTGAAGCCGGCGTCCACAAGGACCACCCACCCTCTCCCGATCTGACGGCTCGTCATGTTAAGGCGGACGCCCGTGGATGCACAGGCCCTCGACGCCTGCCGCCCCGCTCGGATCTGATATACCGTCAGATCCATGTCGCTGCCAGGTACCCGAAGGGCCGCCGTCGTCGGCGCGGCGCTCTCCCGCTGCGGCCGCGTGGACGACGCGACCGCGTACACCCTGCACGCCCAGGCGGCCCGCCGCGCCCTCGCCGACGCCGGACTGGACCGCTCGCTCGTCGACGGCTTCGCCTCGGCGGGCACCGGCGTCCTCGCGCCCGTGGAGGTCGCCGAATACCTGGGGCTGCGCCCCACCTGGGTCGACTCCACCGCCGTGGGCGGCTCCACCTGGGAGGTCATGGCGGCCCACGCGGCGGACGCGATCGCCGCGGGCCACGCCGAGGCCGTCCTGCTCGTCTACGGCTCCACCGCCCGCGCGGACGTCAAAGCCGGCCGCCGCACCGGCGACCTCTCCTTCGGCGCCCGCGGCCCGCTCCAGTTCGAGACGCCCTACGGCCACACCCTGATCGCCAAGTACGCCATGGCCGCCCGCCGCCACATGCTCGAACACGGCACGACCATCGAGCAGTTGGCGCAGGTCGCGGTCCAGGCGCGGGCGAACGCCGCGCTGAACCCGGAGGCCATGTTCCGCGACCCGATCACGGTCGACGACGTCCTGTCCGGCCCGATGATCGCCGATCCGTTCACCAAGCTGCACTGCTGTCCGCGCTCCGACGGCGGGGCGGCGGTGCTGCTCGCCGCCGAGGAGTACGTACGGGACTGCCGTACGGAACCGGTGTGGATCCTGGGCACCGGCGAGCACGTCTCCCACGCCGCCATGTCGCAGTGGCCCGACTTCACGGTGTCCCCGGCCGCGGTGAGCGGACGGCTCGCCTTCGAGCGGGCGGGGGTCGGACCCGACGAGATGGACTTCGCGGAGATCTACGACGCCTTCACCTACATGACGCTGGTGACCCTGGAGGACCTCGGCTTCTGCGCGAAGGGCGAGGGCGGGGCGTTCGTGGAGAAGGGCCGGCTGAAGGTGGCGGGCGGCGAACTGCCCGTGAACACGGACGGGGGCGGCCTCTCCGCCCAGCATCCCGGGATGCGGGGACTGTTCCTGCTGGTGGAGGCGGTGCGGCAGCTACGGGGCGAGGCCGGGGCCCGGCAGGTACGGCGGCCGGACGGCGAGCTGCCCCGGCTGGCGGTCGCCTCCGGCACGGGCGGCTGGTTCTGCTCCTCGGGGACGGTGGTGCTGGGGCGGGACTGAGCCGGCCGGCCGCGGTGGTGGTGGCGGGCGGCTGCGTGATACTCGGGGCATGGCAACGGATCTTCACGAGCTGCTCAGGTCGCTGCGGGTGTGGGACCCGGCGGTGACCGGGCTGCCGCCCTTCGACCCGGACGCCGCGCCCGGCGACCCGCTCACGCTGTTCACGGACTGGTTCGCCGAGGTGGTGGCGGCCGGACAGACCGAGCCGCACACCATGTCGCTGGCGACCTCGGACGAGGAGGGCCTGCCGGACGTGCGCACCGTGATGCTGCACGGCGCCGACGCGGAGGGCTGGGCCTTCGCGACGCACACGAGCAGCCGCAAGGGCCGTCAGCTCGCCGCCCGGCCGTACGCCGCCCTGGGCTTCTACTGGCCCGCCCAGGGCCGCCAGGTGCGGGTACGCGGACCGGTCGCCGTCGCCCCGCCCGGGGAGGCGCGGGCCGACCTGCACGCCCGTTCCACCGGGGCGCTGGCCGCGGCGCTGACCGGACGGCAGAGCGAGGTCCTCGGCTCGGCGGAGGAGCTGCGGCGGGCCTCCGAGGACGCCTGGGAGCTGGCCCGGCGGGCGCCGGACACGGTGGTCGGGAGCTGGACGCTCTACCGGCTCCGGGCGACGGAGGTGGAGTTCTTCCAGGGCGACGAGCGACGCCGGCATGTGCGACTGAGGTACCGGCGGGAAGGCGCCGACGCGGGCACGGGAGCGGGCGCCGGCTGGGTCAAGGAGCTGCTGTGGCCCTGAGGCCGCCGCGCGCCGGTCAGGGCAGTCGCGGTTCCGGGTCCGTCGCCAGCCGGGCGTGCAGATGGCTGTCGCGGAACGCGTCGTGGCGGCCCGCCTCGAACATGGCGCCGCGCAGGGTGCCCTCGTAGCGGAAGCCGCAGCGCTCGGCGACCCGGCAGGAGGCGTCGTGGTCGAGGGCGTGGTCGAGTTCCAGCCGGTGCAGGCCGAGGTCGCCGTGGGCCCAGCGGGCGGCGACGGCCAGCGCCCGGGTGGCGACGCCCCGGCCGCGGGCCTCGGGCAGGACCCAGTAACCGACGCGGCCGGAACGGAAGACGACGTCGATCGCGTTGACGCCGATGTGCCCCAGCGTCGTACCGTCCGCCGCGTCCGTGACCCGGAACGACGCGCCGGTGCCGTCCGCCGCGCCGTCCTGCTTGGCCCGCAGCGAGGCGCGGGCGCTGTCGAGGTCCGCGACGGGCCTGAGCGGGGTGTTCCAGCGCCGGAACTCCCGGTCGGACAGCCCGCGCAGCCAGGCCTCCACGTCGGCGTCGTGGTCCGCGCGCCAGTGGCTCAGCCGCAGCCCGTGACCGTGCAGCTCGGGGAAGGGGGAGCCGGGGGATCTGTCGCTCGTGTGGGCCATCGGGCCATTGAAGCCGGTGAACCGGGGTTCGGCAGCCTCTTTGCTCCCCCGTCGGCACCAGGCCCGTAGATCACGGCCTGCGCGGCCGCGGCCGTCCCGGCCGGAACACCGGCACCCCGTCGCGGAAGGCGACCTCCAGTTCCGCCCCCGCCCGCAGTCCGTCCGGCCCGCACTCCACCACCTCGGTCATCATCCGCGGCCCCTCGGCGAGGTCGACGACGGCGGCCACGTACGGGGTGCGCTGCCCGAAGGGCGGCAGGTCGTTGCGGTGGACGACGGACCAGGTGTAGAGCGTGGCCCGGCCGCTCGCCTCCTGCCAGGTGACGTCCTCGCTCCAGCAGTGCGGGCAGAACTCGCGGGGATAGTGGTGGGCCCGCCCGCACGCCCCGCAGCGGCGGATCAGCAGGCGCCCGTCCGCCGCCGCGTCCCAGTAGACGCGGGTGAAGCCGTCCGGTTCGGGAAGGTCGTACCGCGGGCCGCCGCTCACCGGAACCAGCCGAGCGCGTCGTCCAGCGACCAGGTCTGCCACGACATCCCGAACAGGGCCACCACCGAGATGAGCCCCATCATCGAGTTCTGCCCCTGCTCGGCCCAGTCGTGGATCATCAGGACGAAGTAGAGGGCGTTGAGCACCAGCCCGCCGACCAGGGCGACCGGGGTCAGAAAGCCCGCGATCAGGCCCAGCCCGAGGGCGAGTTCCGCGTACACGACGACGTACGCCATCGTGCGCGGCCTGGCCGCGACCACGGTCTCGAAGCCGGAACGAACCGCGCTCCACCGGTGCCTCGCCGCGACGTCCGCCGCCCACGCGATGCCGGTGCCGTGCTCGAACCAGTCCTTGCGGTCCTTGTGCCGCCAGCTCTCCAGCCACCACAGGCCGAGCCCGACCCGCAGCACCGCCAGCCATTCCGCCCCGCCGAGCCAGATCGTGTCCATGTCCCGGACCCACTCTCCCGCCGACCCGCCCATCACATCTGACGGTACGTCAGTTCAGCGGACGGACGGCACTTCCGCAAGACGCCCGACGGCTCGCGGGATCCCGCGAGCCCCACCCGCGCGGAAGCTGTGCGTCCGCGCTGAATCGGACTATATTGTTGACGATTTTGTCGGCGTCCGACTACGTTCACGAGAACGCGGCGTCCGATCTTCCCGTCTGTCTGATCGGGCGCCGCCCACCTCGCGCCCCCAACGCCCCACCGCGCATGCACAATCGGGCGGCCTACGTCACACGTCCCACCCATCCGTCCTCCAGGCGTGATCAATCCGCAACCAATTCCGGTCTTGACCGAGACCCATCAATCCTGTGCGTGATTACGCTCGCGCTCATGCCCGACGACTCCACCCCGCCCGCGCCCGCCACGGCCGTCTCCGCCGATCGACCCGCGCCCGCTCCCTCCGCCCCCTCCGCCGCGGCCGTTCCCGCGGACCGGCCCGTGTACGTCATCGGCGCCGGCCCCGGCGGGCTCGCCGTCGCGTACGCGCTGCGCGCCCGGGGCGTCCGCGCCGTCGTCCTGGAGAAGTCCGACCAGGTCGGCGCGTCCTGGCGGCGCCATTACGACCGGCTCCACCTGCACACCACCCGGCGTCTGTCCGCCCTGCCGGGGCTGCCCATCCCGCGCCGCTTCGGCCGCTGGGTGTCCCGCGACAACGTGGTGCGCTACCTGGAGAAGTACGCCGAGCACCACGAGCTGGAGATCGTCACCGGAGTCGAGGTCTCCCGCGTCGAGCGCTCGCCCGACGGCACCGCCTGGCTGCTGCACGCCACCGGCGGCCGTGAGCTGACCGGCGCCGCGGTGGTCGTGGCCACCGGCTTCAACCACACGCCCCACATCCCCGACTGGCCGGGCCGCGCGTCCTACACCGGCGAGCTGCTGCACGCCGGCGCGTACCGCAACGCCGAGCCCTACGCGGGCCGGGACGTGCTCGTCGTCGGCATCGGCAACACCGGCGCCGAGATCGCCGTGGACCTGGTGGAGGGCGGCGCGAAGCGGGTGCGGCTGTCCGTCCGCACCGCCCCGCACATCCTGCGCCGTTCGACGGCCGGCTGGGCCGCCCAGTACACCGGCGTCCTGGTCCGGCGGCTGCCGGTCGGGCTCGTGGACCGGCTGGCCGGACCGGTCGGGAAGCTCAGCGTGCCGGACCTCTCGGCCCACGGCCTGCCCCGCCCGGACACCGGCCTCTACAGCCGTGTCACCGCGGGGTCGATCCCGGTCCAGGACGTCGGCCTCATCGACGCCGTGCGCAAGGGCAAGGTCGAGATCGTGGCCGCCGTGGACGGCCTGGAGGACGACGAGGTCGTCCTCGCCGACGGCAGCCGCGTCTCGCCGGACGCCGTCGTCGCCGCCACCGGCTACCTGCGCGCCCTGGAGGACCTGGTCGGCCACCTCGACGTGCTCGACGCCCGGGGCCGCCCGGTGGTGCACGGCGCCCGCACCCCGCGCAACGCTCCCGGCCTGTACTTCACCGGTTTCACCAACCCGATCAGCGGCATGTTCCGCGAGCTGGCCATCGACGCGGAGAAGATAGCGAAGGCCGTCGCGGCCGGCGCGGGAGCGGGGCAGGTGTCCCGCCTCCCCAACTGACCCGGTACCGACGCGCGCCCCCGCCCGCCGTCCGGCCCCGGACCCACGGCGGGCGGTCGCCCGCCCGTTCTCTCCGTGCACGACCATTCCTGACGGTTCGTCAATTCAGTAATCTGACAGAGCGTCAGTTATTTGGCTGTCACACAGGAGCGGGCGGACCGATGCTTGGATCAACCCACGGCACCCTCACCACCGACTCCCGCCGGGCCCGCGTCATCGCGTGCGGTGAGCCCCCGGCGCCGGCCGTCCACGGCCGTCCGGCCGACGTGGACGACCTCGACGTCAGCGGTCGTCCGCTGTACGCCGCCGTCCCCGACCTGGACCGCCTCTTCCGGCCCGAGTCCGTCGCCGTGGTCGGCGCCTCGGACGCCGAGGGCCGGCCCAACACCGGCATCACCCGGCAGCTGCTCGCCTGGGCGGAACGGGTGGGCGCGCGGCTGCACCCCGTCCACCCCACCCGCGCGTCGGTCTTCGGCATCCCCTGCGTGCCGTCCGTCGCCGACCTGCCCGGGCAGGTCGACCTCGCCGTGCTCCTGGTCGCCGACCCGCTCCCGGTGGTCGAGGAACTCGCCGAGGCCAAGGTGCGGTTCGCGGTGGCCTTCGCCTCCGGGTTCGCGGAGACCGGGGCGGCGGGCGCGGCCGCGCAGGCCCGGCTCGCGGACGCCGCCGCCCGGTCCGGGGTGCGGCTGCTCGGGCCCAACACCAACCTCAACGCCTTCGAGCGCTTCCGGGACGACCTCGACGGACCGGCGATCGCCCTCATCACCCAGTCCGGCCACCAGGGCCGTCCCGTCTTCGCCCTCCAGGAGCTCGGCATCCGCCTCTCCCACTGGGCGCCCACCGGCAACGAGGCCGACCTGGAGAGCGCCGACTTCATCTCGTACTTCGCCGAGCGGCCGGAGGTCGGCGCCATCGCCTGCTACGTGGAGGGGCTGAAGGACGGCCGTTCCTTCCTGCTCGCCGCCGACCGGGCCGCCCGGCGCGGGGTGCCGATCGTCGCGGTCAAGGTGGGCCGCACGGAGACCGGCGCCCGCACCGCCGCCTCCCACACCGGCAAACTCACCGGCACGGACGCGGTGGTGGACGCGGCGATGCGGCAGTTCGGGGTGATCCGGGTCGACGGTCTCGACGAGCTCCAGGACACCGCCGCCCTGCTGGCCCGGGCCCGCGCCCCGCTCGCGGACGGGGTCGTCGTCTGCTCCATCTCGGGCGGCACGGGCGCGCACGTCGCCGACCTGGCGACCCGGGCGGGCCTGCGGCTGCCGGTGCTGTCCGAGGCCAAGCAGGCCGAGCTGCACCAGTGGATACCCGAGTACCTGAGCGTGGCCAACCCGGTCGACAACGGCGGGCATCCGGTCGGCGACGAACGCGGCCGGAAGATCATCGACGCGATCCTGGACGATCCCGAGGTCGGCGTCCTGATCTGCCCGGTCACCGGCCCCTTCCCGCCGCTGAGCGACCGGCTGGTCCGGGACCTGGTGGACGCGGCCGAGCGGTCGGACAAGCTGGTGTGCGTGGTGTGGGGGTCGCCGGTCGGCACCGAGCCCGCCTACCGCGAGGTGCTGCTCGGCTCCTCGCGGGTGGCCACCTTCCGTACCGTCGGCAACTGTCTGGCGGCCGTGCGCGCCCATCTCGACCACCACCGTTTCGTACGCGCCTACCGCTCCCCCTTCGACGAGGCACCGCGCGCCGCCTCCCCCTCCTTCCGCAAGGCGCGCGCCCTGATGCGGCCGGGCGAGCAGCTCAGCGAGCACGCGGCGAAGCAGCTGCTGCGCGCCTACGGCATCCGGGTGCCCCGCGAACAGCTCGTGACCAGCGCGGCGGCGGCCGTGCGCGCGGCCGGGCTGGTGGGCTACCCGGTGGTGATGAAGGCGTCCGGCGCGCGGATCGCCCACAAGACCGAACTGGGGCTGGTGAAGATCGGCCTGACCTCGGCCAGCCAGGTCCGCGACGCCTACCGCGAGCTGACGGAGATCGCCCGCTACGAGGGCGTGCCGCTGGACGGCGTGCTGGTGTGCCAGATGGTGGAGCGGGGCGTGGAGATGGTCGTCGGCGTCACCCACGACGACCTGTTCGGGCCGACCGTGACCGTGGGGCTCGGCGGGGTGCTCGTGGAGGTCCTGCGGGACACGGCCGTGCGGGTGCCGCCCTTCGGCGAGGACCAGGCCAGGACCATGCTCACCGAACTGCGCGGCCGGGCCCTCCTCGACGGGGTCCGCGGCCGCCCGCCCGCCGATGTCGACGCCCTGGTCGAGGTCGTCCTGCGGGTCCAGCGCATGGCCCTGGAGCTGGGCGGCGAACTCGCCGAGCTCGACATCAACCCGCTGCTGGTGCTGCCCCAGGGGCAGGGCGCGGTGGCCCTGGACGCCCTGGCGGTGTGTCGCTGAGATGAGCCCGACCGAATCCGACGAGTCATGGGTCCTGCACACCGTCGAGGACCGGGTCTGCCGCATCACCCTCAACCGCCCGGAGGCCCTCAACGCTTTGAACCCCGGCCAGCGGGAAGAAATCATCCGTCACTTCGCCGACGCTTCCGCCGACCCGGAGGTGCGGGTCGTGGTCGTCACGGGCACCGGCCGCGGCTTCTGCGCGGGCGCGGACCTGCGGGGCGGCCCGGCGCCCGGGGAGCGGGTCGCGGGCGATGTCGCCCGCACGCTCCGGCTGGGCGCCCAGCGGCTGATCGCCGCCGTCCTCGACTGCGAGAAGCCGGTGATCGCCGCCGTGAACGGCACGGCGGCCGGTCTCGGCGCCCATCTCGCGCTCGCCTGCGATCTCGTGCTCGCCGCGGAGTCCGCCCGGTTCATCGAGGTGTTCGTACGGCGCGGGCTGGTCCCCGACGGCGGCGGCGCGTATCTGCTCCCCCGGCTGGTGGGGCCCCAGCGCGCCAAGGAGCTGATGTTCTTCGGCGACGCCCTCACCGCGCCGGACGCCGAGCGCCTCGGCCTGGTCAACCGGGTCGTCCCGGACGGGGAGCTGGACGCGACGGCCCGTGCCTGGGCGGACCGGCTCGCCGCCGGTCCGACCCGCGCCCTCGCCCTCACCAAACAGCTCGTCAACGCCTCGCTCGACGCCGACCGCGCCACCGCCTTCGCCGCGGAGGCCGCCGCGCAGGAGATCAACATGACCACGGCGGACGCCCGGGAGGGGGTGGCGAGCTTCGTGGAGCGGCGCGCACCCGGGTTCCGGGGCCGCTGACCTCCGCGCAGGGCTCCCGGTGTCCGGCACGGCCCTTCCCATCTGACGAACCGTCAGCTTCAATGGTGGACGTGATGGGACACGCGGGGATGGCGGCAGCCGCCGTCCGTTGGCTCAGGTCGGCCGAGGCGGCGCCCGCGTCCGTGGAGGCGCGGCCGCGGTTGCGGTGCGTCGGCGAGGACGAGCGGGCGCCGGTCGACCGCGCCGAGTTCCGGCGGGTGCTGGGGAACTTCGCGACCGGCGTGACCGTGATCACCGCACCCGCCGCCGACGGCGCGGGCTCCCCCGCCGGCTTCGCCTGCCAGTCCTTCTCCTCGCTCTCCCTCGACCCGCCGCTGGTCGCCTTCATGGTCGGCCGTACGTCGACGACCTGGCCGCGCATCGCCCGCGCCGGGGTCTTCTGCGTCAACGTCCTGGACGAGTCCCAGGGCGAGCTGTGCCGCGCGTTCGCGGTGAGCGGCGCGGACAAGTTCGCCGGGGTCGCGCACGAACCGGCCCCGGTCTCCGGCGCACCGCGCCTGGCCGGGGCGCTCGCCTGGATCGACTGCGCCGTGCACGCCGTGCACACCGGCGGCGACCACCTCATCGTGGTCGGGCGGGTGGACGCCCTCGGCACCGGCGAGGCCCCCGGGGAGGGCGGCGGACCGCTCCTCTTCCACCGGGGGCGCTTCGCCCGGCTCGGACCGGCCCGCTGACCGGTCAGGGCCTGCCCTAGGCCATCGCGGACAGCGCCGGCATCGGCGCCGCCCGCCGCCTGATCACCAGCGCCATCAGCGCCGCCGCCGCGCACAGCGCGCCGGACGCGTACCAGACCATGTCGTACGAGCCGAAGGCGTCCCGGGCCACACCGCCGAGGAAGGCGACGAGCGCGGCGCCCACCTGGTGGGAGGCGAGCACCCAGCCGAAGACGATGGCGCTGTCGTCGCCGTACTGCTCCCGGCACAGGGCCAGGGTGGGCGGCACGGTGGCGACCCAGTCGAGACCGTAGAAGACGATGAAGAAGATCATCGGCGGGTGCACGGCGGGCGCCAGCAGCATCGGCAGGAACAGCAGCGAGACGCCCCGCAGCGCGTAGTACACGGCCAGCAGGCGGCGCGGTTCGAAGCGGTCGGTGAACCAGCCCGAGGCCACGGTGCCGACCACGTCGAAGACGCCGATCACCGCCAGCAGCGAGGCCGCCGCCGTGATGGGCATGCCGTGGTCGTGGGCCGCGGGCACGAAGTGGGTCTGCACCAGGCCGTTGGTCGAGGCGCCGCAGATCGCGAAGGTGCCGGCCAGCAGCCAGAAGGGGCCGGTGCGCACCGCCGAGAACAGGACGGTCACGGCGCGGCGGGCGGCGCCGGGGACGGGCGCGGGCTTCGGCACGAACTCCTCGGACCCGTACGGCTTCTGCCCCACGTCCGCCGGGTGGTCCCGCAGCAGCAGCCAGACGAAGGGGACGACGGCCAGGGCCGCGAGGGCCACCGTGACGGCGGCCGGACGCCAGTCGTGCTTCTCGACGATCCAGGACAGCAGGGGCAGGAAGATCAGCTGGCCGGAGGCCGAGGCGGCGGTGAGGATGCCGGTCACCAGACCCTTGCGCGCCGTGAACCAGCGGTTGGTCACCGTCGCCGCGAACGCCAGCGCCATCGAGCCCGAGCCGAGGCCCACCAGCAGGCCCCAGCAGAGCATCAGCTGCCAGGCCGCCGTCATCCACACCGTCAGGCCGGAGCCGACCGCGATCACGGTCAGCGCGACCGCGACCACCCGCCGGATGCCGAAGCGGTCCATCAGCGCGGCGGCGAAGGGCGCGGTGAGGCCGTACAGCGCGAGGTTGACGGAGACGGCGGCGCCGACCGTGCCGCGCGACCAGCCGAACTCCTGGTGCAGCGGGTCGATGAGCAGGCCGGGCAGGGAGCGGAAGGCCGCCGCGCCGATGATCGTGACGAAGGTGACGGCGGCGACGAACCACGCGCGGTGGACGCGGGACCGGCGTGCGGGCGGGGCGTCCGCGACGGTGGCTGCGGCTTCTGATGTCTGGGTCACGTCGTAGAGCATCCAGTGCGCGACCATGACAAACGAGTGGCCGGAAGGACAGCATTCGCTAGGATCGGGCCATGACCCGTGAGCGTGCGTTCCGCCCCCACCGCGTCGTCGTGCTCGCCCTCGACGGGCTGCTCCCCTTCGAACTGGGCATCCCGCACCGCATCTTCGGCCGGCCCAAGGACGCCGAGGGACGCCATCTGTACGAGGTCGTCACCTGCTCCGTCCGGCCGCCGGGCCCGGTGGAGACCGACGCCGACTTCGCCGTCCAGATCGCCCACGGACCGGAGGTCCTGGCCACCGCCGACACGGTCGTCGTCCCGGCGTCGTACGAACTGGGGCCGGTCTACGAGCAGGGCGTGCTGACCGACGACCTGGCCGCCGCGCTCGCGCACATCCGGCCCGGCACCCGGCTCGCCTCCATCTGCACCGGCGGGTACGTCCTCGCCGCCGCCGGCCGGCTCGACGGCCGTCCGGCGACCACGCACTGGGCCGACGCCGCGCACTTCGCGCGCCTCTTCCCCCGGGTCAGGGTCGACGCGGACGTCCTGTTCGTCGACGACGGCGACGTGCTGACCTCGGCGGGGGTCGCGGCCGGCATCGATCTGTGCCTGCACATGGTCCGCCGCGACCACGGCACCGCGGTCGCCAACGAGGTGGCCCGCCGGACCGTCGTACCGCCGCACCGGGACGGCGGGCAGGCCCAGTACATCCACCGGCCCGTGCCCGACCCGCAGGTGTCCGGGACGACGGCCGCCCGCGCCTGGGCCCTCGGCCGCCTCCACGAGCCGCTCCAGCTGCGCGACCTGGCCGCCCAGGAGTCCATGTCGGTACGCACCTTCACCCGCCGCTTCCGCGAGGAGGTCGGCGTCAGTCCGGGCCAGTGGCTGGCCCGGCAGCGGGTGGAACGGGCCCGGCATCTGCTGGAGTCCACCGATCTCTCGGTCGACCAGGTGGCCCGGGACGCGGGCTTCGGCACCGCCCAGTCGATGCGACAGCACCTACAGACGGCGCTCGGGGTCACCCCCACCGCGTATCGGCGGACGTTCCGGGTCGGCAGCGGCGACGACGACGTCCGGCCCCGCGACGGGAGCCCCGTCGGCGCCGGTGCGGGCGGCGAGGCCGACCTGCACGTCACGCACTGAGCGGCTCTCCCGCCGCACCTCGCCCCACCAGCCGAGCGCCGTCAGCCCGAGGGTCAGCGCCACCCCGGCCAGGATCGCCGTCGACGGCGCCACGAACCGGAGCAGGGCGCCGGCCAGGGAGCCGGTGGCCGCGTACCCCGCGCCCGCGGCCGCGTACATCACCGAGTAACCCGCGGCCAGGGCGCCCGGCGGAAGGGCCTCGCGCAGGGAGAGGTTGCGGGTGAGCATCGCCCCGGACTGCAGGATGCCGCCCGCGGTCAGCGCGATCGCGATGCCCGCCGGATGCGGGAGCAGCGCGGCGAGCGTGATGCACACCGAGGTCCCCGCCATCAGCACCACACTGCGGGTACGCAGCCGTCCCGGCCAGTTCCGCAGGCCGTAGGCGAACGCGCCGAGCCCGGCGCCCACCGACATCCCGGCCAGCAGCGGGCCGGACCAGCCGACGCCGACGCCGCGCTGTTCGAGCAGGGCGGGCAGGACGAGTTCGCTGAGGCCGAGCAGGGTCAGACTGGCCGCGCCCGTGACGTACACCGGCCAGGCGTCGAGCAGCGGCCGCCGCCGCGCCGTCCCGGCCCCGCCGCCTTCGCCTGTTTCCCGCCCCTCGTCCGCGCCGTCCGCGCCGTCCGCGCCCCAGCCGGCCGGGAACAGCCGCAGGCCGGCCACCGACGACGCCATCAGGGCCGCCGCCAGCAGCAGCGGCACGCGCGGCGCGACCCCGAGGGCGAGCCCTGCGACCGCGGCCGGGGAGACCGCCCACACCCCGGACGACAGCATCGACTCCACGGACAGCGCCTGGGCCACCGCCCGCCCCGGGACCAGCTCGGTGAGCAGGGTGCGCAGACCGCCGGTGACGGCCGCCGGGGCGGCACCGGCGACGCACGCGAACCCGGCCAGGACGGCGGCCGGGGCCGCCGGGAACAGCCCGAGCCCCAGGAACCCGGCGGTTCCGACGGCGAGACCGGCGGACAGCTGGGCGCGGGTCCGCCCGGGCCGCAGCCGCGTCCCGAGGACCGGGGCGCCGACGATCTCGCCGATGACGTACGCCGCCGCGAGGACCGCGCCCAGGGAGTAGCCGCCGGGCCGCTCGCGCGCCAGGAAGACCAGGGCCAGCGGGGCCATGGCCACCGGCATCCGGGAGCCGACGGCGGTACCGGCCCAGGCCAGGACCTGCCTGGAGGCGACGTCGCGATAGGTCATGCGCAGACGGTACGGGCCGGGACCGACAACGCCTCAGGGGTTTTCCACGGCTGTGGACGGCTTCCGGTCACCGTCAGAAAGTGAGCACCCCTCGGGCCACCCGGCCCGCCTCCGCGTCGGCCCGTGCCTTCTCGAAGTCCTCGACCGGATAGGTGGCCGTCACCAGTTCGTCGAGCAGCAGCCGGCCCTGCCGGTACAGCTCGGCGTACAGCGCGATGTCGCGCTGCGGGCGGGAGGAGCCGTAACGGCAGCCGAGGATCGCCTTGTCCAGGAAGAGGGAGGAGACCCTGAAGGACGCCTCGGCCGTCGCCGGGGGCACCCCGAGCAGGACCGCCTGGCCGTGCCGGTCCAGCAGGTCGATCGCCGCGCGGATCAGCTCCACCCGGCCGACGCACTCGAAGGCGTGGTCCGCGCCGGTCGGCAGGACGTCCTTCACCCCCTCGGTGGAGGTGAGGAAGTCCGTCGCCCCGAACCGCCTGGCCATCGCCTCCTTCTCCGGGTTGGCGTCCACCGCCACGATCCGCAGGGCGCCCGCGATCCGCGCGCCCTGGAGGACGTTGAGGCCGATCCCGCCGGTGCCGATCACGAGCACGCTGTCCCCGCGGTCCACGCGCGCGCGGTTGAGCACGGCGCCCAGCCCGGTCAGCACCCCGCAGCCGATCAGCGCGGCGGACGGCATCGGGATGTCCTTCGGGATGCGGACGGCCTGCACCGCCTTCACCACCGTCCGCTCGGCGAAGGCCGAGTTGGCGGCGAACTGGTACACCGGGCGGCCGTCCCGGGAGAACGGCCGCCCGGGACGGCCGATGGCCTGCCGGCACATCGTCGGCCGTCCCCGGTCGCAGTCCGCGCACGTCCCGCAGTTCGCGAGCGTCGACAGCGCCACATGGTCGCCGGGCGCCACATGACCGACACCCGCGCCCACCGCCTCGACCACGCCCGCGCCCTCGTGGCCGAGCACCACGGGCACGGGGAAGGGGATGGTCCCGTCCAGCACGGACAGGTCGCTGTGGCACAGGCCCGCGGCGGAGACCGCGACCAGCACCTCGCCGGGTCCGGGATCCCGTACCTCCAGGTCGTCCGCGACCCGGACCTGCTTCCCGTCGTAGATCACGCCTCGCATCACGCGGCTCCCTTGGGCTCCCTGGGCAGGCCGAGCACCCGCTCGGCGATGATCGTGCGCTGGATCTGGTCCGAGCCGCCGTAGATGGTGTCGGCCCGGGAGAACAGGAACAGGTGCTGGAGCGCGTCGAGTTCGTACGGCGCCGCGGGCGACCAGTCCACCGGTCCGACGCCCGCCGCCGCGCCGCGCGCCAGCATGGCCAGCTCCCCGAGCCGCTGGTGCCAGCCCGCCCACAGCAGCTTCGCCACGCTGGGCGCCCCCGCGTCGCCGCCGCGGCCGAGGGTGCGCAGCGCGTTCCAGCGCATCGTGCGCAGCTCGGCCCACTGGCGCACCAGCAGGTCCCGTACGACGGGATCGTCCGCCGTGCCCGTCTCCACGGCCGTACGCACCACGCGCTCCAGCTCCGCGGCGAACCCGATCTGCTGGGCGAGGGTCGACACGCCCCGTTCGAAGCCGAGCAGGCTCATCGCGACCCGCCAGCCGCCGCCCTCGCCGCCGACGACGTGCTCCACGCGCGCGCGTGCCCCGTCGAAGAACACCTCGTTGAACTCGCTCGTGCCGGTCAGCTGCCGGATCGGACGGACCTCGACGCGGCCCGGCTGGTCCATCGGCACGAGCAGGAAGCTCAGACCGTGGTGGCGGCGCGAGCCGGGCTCGGTGCGGGCCAGGACGAAGCACCAGTCCGCCTCGTGCGCGAGGGAGGTCCAGATCTTCTGTCCGGTGATCCGGTAGTGGGCGCCCGCCGGCTCCCGGACGGCCGCGGTGCGCACGCCCGCGAGGTCCGAGCCCGCGCCGGGTTCGCTGTAGCCCTGGCACCACAGTTCGTCGCCCGCGGCGATCGGGGGCAGGAAGCGGGCCTTCTGGTCGTCGGTGCCGTGGGTGAGCAGGGTGGGGGCGAGGAGGTTCTCGCCGATGTGCCCGGAGCGCGGGGGCGCGGCCGAGCGGGCGTACTCCTCGGCCCAGGCGACCTGCTGGGTGAGGGTGGCGGTGCGGTTGCCGTAGCCGTCCCCGGGCCAGCCGAGTCCGATCCAGCCCGCCTTGCCCAGGGTGCGCTCCCAGCCGCGGCGGTCCCCGGCGTCGCCCGCGTGCGCGGCGAGCCAGGCGCGTGCCTCGGCGCGGAACTCCTCGTCCTGCGGCGTGAACCCGAACTCCACGGTGACCTCCTCGGAAGGGACGCGGAACCGTTCTCGGCCGGACAACCGGCAGGGCGTGCGGTCAGGCGTTCGGCCGGGCTCCGTCCCGGGCCGCCCGTTCCATCGCCTCGACCCGCTCCAGCAGCGGCATCGGATCCGTCCCGACCGTCCCCGGCAGGAAGTCGGCGATCCGCTGCGGGGTCCAGGCGCCGTCGGCGTACGCGGCCCGCAGTTCCCTCGGCTGCGCCCACACCGCGATCTTGGGTCCGGCGATCGTGTACACCTGGCCGGTGATGCGCTCCCGCCTCGCCCGGTCGGACAGCAGATAGACCACGAGCGCGGCCACGTCCTCCGGTTCGCCGATCTCGGTGAGCTCCATGGGCACGTTCGCCGACATCCGGGTACGGGCCACCGGGGCCACCGCGTTGGCGCTCACCCCGTACTTGTGCAGCCCCAGCGCGGCGCTGCGCACCAGCGAGATGATCCCGCCCTTGGCGGCGCTGTAGTTGGCCTGCGAGACGGAGCCCTGGTGGTTGCCGCTGGTGAAGCCGATCAGGCTGCCCGAGCGCTGCGCGCGCATCACCGCGGAGGCCGCCCGGAACACGGTGAACGTGCCCTTGAGATGGGTGGCGACGACCGGGTCCCACTCCTGCTCGGACATGTTGAACAGCATCCGTTCGCGCAGGATCCCGGCCACGCAGACGACACCGTCCAGCCGTCCGTACGCCGACACGGCCGTGTCGACCAGGCGCTGCCCGCCCGCCATGGTGGAGATGTCGTCGGCCACCGCGACCGCCGTCCCGCCCGCGGCCTCGATCTCCTTGACGACCGTCCCGGCGACCTCGCTGCTCGGTGCGGCGCCGTCCACGGCGACCCCGAAGTCGTTGACGACGACCCGGGCGCCCTCGGCCGCCGCCGCCAGCGCCACCGCCCGGCCGATGCCGCGTCCGGCGCCCGTCACGGCGACGACCTTGCCTGCCACGAAGTTCCCCACGCCCGGCCCCTTCCCGCGATATCTGACGGACCGTTAGATTTTAAGTCCCGTCGGACACCTGGAGACAAGCCCCGGGGAGCACCCATGTCACTGCCGGACGAGTTCCACGAGATCGCCAAGCGCGTCAACAACTGGGGCCGTTGGGGAGCCGACGACGAGCGCGGCACCCTCAACCTGATCACCGACGAGGTCGTCCGGGAGGCGGCCGGGTGCGTGCGTACCGGGCGGCGCGTCCCCCTCGCGCTGCCCCTGCGGCAGGACGGCGTGCAGACCGGGATGATCCCGGGGCGGATCGACCCGCTGCACGTCATGGTGCAGATCAACCAGGAGATCTTCGGACCGGGCACGGTGGCGTGCAGCGACGACGCCGTGACGATGGGGCTCCAGGCCGCCACCCACTGGGACGCGCTGCCGCACGTCTCGCACTCGGGCCGGCTCTACAACGGCCGCCCGGCCGGCACGGTCACCGCGCACGGCGGCGCCGGGTTCGCGGGCATCGACAAGGCGGGACACATCGTCTCGCGCGGGGTGCTGCTCGACGTGGCACGCGCGCGGGGTGTCGACCGGCTGGCCGGCGGACGCGCCGTCACCCCGGAGGACCTGGAGGCGGCCGAGGAACTGGCGGGCACCCGCGTCCGCGCCGGGGACGTCGTGCTGGTGCGGACCGGGCAGGTCCGGCTCTGCCTCGCGGGCGACCGGCACGGGTACGCCCATCCGTCGCCGGGCCTTTCGGTGCGCACGCCGGAGTGGTTCCACGCGCGCGACGTCGCCGCGGTCGCGAACGACACCCTCACCTTCGAGGTGTTCCCGCCCGAGATCGACGACCTCTGGCTGCCCGTGCACGCGCTCCACCTGGTGGAGATGGGCATGCTCCAGGGCCAGAACTGGGATCTCGAAAAGTTGTCCACAGCCTGTGGAGAAGAAGGGCGGTACGCGTTTCTGCTCTCGGCGATGCCCGAGCCCTTCGCCGGCGCGACAGGGACGCCGGTGGCCCCGGTCGCGATCCTCTGACCGGACGGAAGCCGTCGGCCGGAACCCGCCGGACAGGTTCGGCTGGCGGCGCGCCGCTGCCCGCCCCGAGCACGGCACCGCGCGCCGCCATCCGACTTCGGCGCACCCGCCCCGGTCCCTCTGCCCTGAGAAGAACGGCGCCGAACTCACGATCCGCACCCGCCGAAGGCCTCCGTCACCGAGGCCCTCGCCGTCCCCCGGCGAATCGCTGCCACAAGCGTGATCAAACGGACACGCCGCGTCAACACCCGATCGGGGATTTATCGCTTACGCCCCGCTTCGTCCCGGGCGCGCACGGAAGCATATCCGGGCGCACGCCGTCCCGGCCCTCACCGGACGGCGGCACCTCACGCACCCGCGCACCTGTGGCGACGGGATCCGGCCGACCGTGCGCCCGCCCTGCGCGCCCGCGCCGGGCGCGGTCGCGGGTCACACGGCTTCGTAGGCCCCGTACACGAGCCCCTCGTACCCCTCGCACGCCGCCACCGCGTCGCGGCGGACCGCCCCGGGGCCCTCGGACTCCTCGGGCCGGTCCACCTCGCACCAGATGCGCTTGCCCGCGCCCTCGGGACTCCAGCCCCAGCGGTCGGCGAGGCCGTCCACCAGGGCCAGACCGCGGCCGCCGGTCGCGTCGCCGTCGGCGCAGCGGGGCACCGGGGCCCGCTCGCAGGCGTCGGCCACCTCCAGCCGGACGGTGGCGACCTCGGCCGCCACGGCGGCCAGCGACAGGCGCAGCACGGCCGGCCGGCCGGTGTGCACCACGGCGTTGGTGACCAGCTCGGAGACGAGGAGCACGAGGGTCTCCGCGAGCGGTTCGTCGGCCTCTATCCCGGACCCGGCGAGCCGCGAGCGGGCCCACTTGCGGGCGCGCCCGACCTCGGCGGGGTCGGGCCGGATCTCCAGCTGCACTTGTAGCACCTGCACCGCTCACACCATCCGAACCGGCGGACACATGGCCTCGCGCCACGCGAGCGCCACGACGAGGGCCATGACGAGGGCCACGATCGTAGCCATTTTCAGCATGGCCAGGACAATGGCCGCAGCCAGGATCACTGATCGTGAATCCCTTGTAGGACAGCTTGGTTGACGTACAGTCACGCCAACAAGCGCTTCGGGCATATTCCAGCGCCAAGGAGTACCTGTCCGGCATACTGTGCGACCGATGCCGACGGAAGTCGAACAGGCGGGGAAACGCCGCTCGGAGCAAGCCCTTTCTGCCTTGCCGACAGCGATGCGCACCGCCGGATCCGGGGCCGCCCCCGGGGCGACACCCGCATGGCTCGTATCCGGAACCACTCGCATCCCACACAAGGTACCGGAGCAGGGTGCCGACTCCGGGCCGTGACGAGCCCGCCCCGGGGCACAACCCGATATCGACGCTCCGTAGTTCCGGGATGCCACGATCCGCGGCACCCGGGCGCGGCGCGCCCCCTGGAGGACGGCCCTTATGCCGGGTCGGCGGCGAGATCGGCGGCGAGCAGTTCGGCGCCCTGGGCGCCGCCGCCCGCGCGCCGTGCCCGCACCCACGCCCGCTTCAGGTGCAGATGCACCTCGGACTCCCAGGTGAAGCCCATCCCGCCGTGCACCTGGAGGCAGTCGCGGGCGCCGCGCACGGCCGCCTCGTCGGCCAGCAGCCGGGCCGCGGCGACGTCGACGGGGTCGGCGGTGACGGCGGCCGCGTAGACCGCGGCGCGGGCCGGCTCGGTCCGCTCCAGGATCTGCGCGCACAGGTGCTTGACGGCCTGGAAGGCCCCGATCGGCTGCCCGAACTGCTCACGCGTCCGGGCGTGTTCCACCGCCAGCTCGCACGTCCGCGCGGCCGTGCCGAGCTGTTCGGCGGCCGTCAGCAGCACCGCGACCGGGTCGGGGGCGGCCGGCGGGCCGTCCGGCGCGGGCACCCGGTGCAGGGGCGTGAGCGGGTCCACGGAGGTCAGCGGTACGGCCTTCGAGGCGTCGCCGCGCACCACGTCCGCCTCCGCCAGCCACTCCACGAGCTCGCCGTCGACGGCCGCCACGACGACCTCCCCGGCGGCCGCGCCGGGCACCGAGCCGGCCGCGAGATGGGTGGCCACCAAGGGGCCCGGCAGCAGGAACCGCCCCGCCTGCTCGAACGCCAACACCGCCTCGGGCAGTCCCAGTCCGACCCCGCCTTCCGCCTCCGGAACCCGCAGCGCGAAGAACCCGGCCGCGCCCAACTCCCGCCACAGGCTCCGGTCGAGGCCGGGCCGTCCGACGGCGGCGCGCAGCGCCTCGGGCCCGAAGCGCCGGGCCAGCACCTCCCGCACACCTGCCCGCAACGCCTCCTGGTCCCGGGTGAGTCGGAATCGCACGGTCCGTGTCACCGTCCCTTCGGCAGTCCGAGGATCCGCTCGGCCACGATGTTGCGCTGGATCTGCGAGGTGCCGGCCGCGATCGTGTAGGCCAGCGAGGACAGCCGGTCGAGCACCCAGGGCCGGTCGAGGTCGAGCGAGTCGGCGCCCAGCACGTCGGCCGCGGTGTCGTAGAGCTCCTGGCGCGCGTGCGAGTACCGCAGTTTGAAGACCGAGCCGCCGACGCCGGGCACCGCGCCGCCCGCCGCCTCCGCCTCGCTCACGTTCCACTGGGTCAGCCGCCACAGCGCGCGGAACTCGGCGTTGAGCCGGCCCAGCCCGTGCCGCAGCCGGGGGTCGTCCCAGCGGCCGTTGCCGCGGGCCGTGCGGGCGAGCTCGTCCAGCACCCGGCGGCAGGCCACCACCTCGCCCACGAACGCCGTGCCGCGCTCGAAGGACAGGGTCACCATGGTCACCCGCCAGCCGTCGTTCTCCGCCCCGACCCGGTTGGCGACCGGCACCCGCACCTCGTCCAGGAACACCTCGGCGAACTCGGCGGACCCGGCGAGCGTGCGCAGCGGCCGTACGGTGACGCCCGGGGCGTCCATCGGCAGGGCCAGCCAGGTGATGCCCCGGTGCCGGGGCGCCGCCGGGTCGGTGCGCACCAACAGTTCGCACCAGTCGGCGACTTCGGCGTGCGAGGTCCAGATCTTGGACCCGCTCACCACGTAGTGGTCACCGTCGCGGTGGGCGCGGGTGCGCAGCGCGGCCAGGTCCGACCCGGCGTCCGGTTCGCTGAAGCCCTGGCACCAGACCTCCTCTCCGCGCAGGACCGGCGGCAGCCAGCGGGCCCGCTGTTCGGCCGTGCCCTCGGCGGCGATCGTCGGCCCCGCGTGCAGCAGCCCGACGAAGTTGGCCCCCACGTAGGGCGCGCCGGCCCGCTCTGTCTCCTCCAGGAAGATCAGCTGCTGGGTGGGGGTGGCGCCCCGGCCGCCCGCGTCGACGGGCCAGTCCAGCCCGGCGTACCCGGCGTCGTGGAGCCTGCGCTGCCAGCCGAGGTCGTAGGCCCGGCGGGCCGGCCAGTCGTCCGGGGACGGCTTGGCCGGCAGCGTGGGCAGCACCCGCGCGAGCCAGGCCCGCAGCCCCGCGCGGAACTCCTCCTCCTCGGGCGTGCGGGAGAGGTCCATACGCCACCCGTCTGATAGTCCGTCAGATAGCCGCTGCCGAGCAGGCTAGCCGCGCACCCCTGGACCGACAAGGCGCCCGGCCCTACGCTCTGCCCAACATCTGACGTACCGTCAGCAATTTGTGGGGGCCCGAAGTGGACGACACCGCACACGCGCTGAGCTCCTCCCGCACCCTGTGGGACCTGGTGGTCCGCCGCGCCGCCCGCACCCCCGACCGCCCGGTGTTCCTCCAGGGCGAGCGCTCGCTGACCTTCGACGGGCTGCGGGCGCGGGCCGAGCGGGTGGCGGCCGGGCTGTACGGCCGGGGCGTGCGTCCCGGCACGGTGGTCGCCTGGCAGTTGCCCACCCGCATCGAGACCGCCCTGCTGTCCTTCGCGCTGGCCCGGCTGGGCGCCGTGCAGACCCCGGTCATCCCGTTCTACCGGGACCGGGAGGTCGGCTTCGCCCTGCGCGAGTCCCGGGCGGAGTTCTTCGCCGTGCCGGGCGTCCTGCGCGGCTTCGACCACACGGAGATGGCACGACGGCTGGGCGCGAAGGGCGTCTTCGAGGTGTACGACGACGAGAGCCTGCCCGACGGCGACCCGGCCGTGCTGCCCCCGCCGCCCACCGAGGGCACCTCGGTGCGCTGGATCTACTGGACCTCCGGCACCACCTCCGACCCCAAGGGCGTGCTGCACACGGACCGCTCGCTGCTCGCGGGCGGCTCCTGTCTCGCCCACGCGCTGCGGCTGTCGGCGCACGACGTGGGCTCGATGGCCTTCCCGTACGCGCACATCGCCGGCCCCGACTACACGGTCATGCTGCTGCTGTACGGCTTCCCGGCCGTGCTGTTCGAGCAGTTCGCGCTGCCGGACGCGCTGGCGGAGTACCGCCGGCACGGGGTGACGGTGGCGGGCGGCTCGACGGCGTTCTACTCGATGTTCCTCGCCGAGCAGCGCAAGCGGCCGGGCGAGAAGGTCATCCCGACCCTGCGGCTGCTGGCGGGCGGCGGGGCGCCCAAGCCGCCCGAGCTCTACCACCGCGTCGTGCGCGAGATGGGGGTGCAGCTCACCCACGGCTACGGCATGACCGAGGTGCCGATGATCACCATGGGGGCGCCGGACGACACGGCCGAGAACCTGGCCACGACGGAGGGGCGGCCCCCGCGGGGCATGGAGATCCGGATCGTGGACGGGGAGGTGCGGCTGCGGGGGGAGGCCGTCTGCCAGGGCTATCTGGACCCGGCCCAGACGGCCGAGGCCTTCGACGACGAGGGGTTCCTGCGCACCGGCGACCTCGGGCGTCTCACCGACGGCGGCCATCTGGTCCTCACCGGCCGGCTCAAGGACGTCATCATCCGCAAGGGCGAGAACATCTCCGCCAAGGAGATCGAGGACCTGCTGCACGCACACCCGGCGGTCGGGGACGTCGCGGTCGTCGGGCTGCCGGACGCCGATCGCGGGGAGCGGGTCTGCGCGGTCGTCGAACAGCCCGCGGGCGCCCCGAGGTTGACCCTGGAGGAGGTGACCTCGTATCTCCGCGCGGCGGGGCTGTCGGTGCACAAGCTGCCGGAGCAGCTGGAGGTGGTGGACGCCCTGCCGCGCAACGAGACCCTGCGCAAGGTCCTCAAGTACCGGCTCAGGGAGCGCTATTCGGGGACGGTGAAGTAGCGGGCGAAGGCGGGCACGATCTCCGCCTCGCCGACCCGGCCGTCGCCGTCGGTGTCGAGCGCGACGGCCGTCGTTCGCGCGACGTCCTCGGGCACGCCCAGGATCACCAGCACCCGCGCGGTGTCCGCGACGGCGGCCGTGCCGTCGTCGGCCGCCGCCAGGTCCAGGGCCGCGTGCAGGAAGGGGCGGGCGATCTCGCCGAACCGCTCGGGGTTGTCGCGCAGCCGCTTGACCGCGCCGTTGACGAACTCCTCCCGGGTGATGCGCTGGTCGCCGTCCCGGTCCGCCATGCCGGCCATGCCCTGCCAGAACGCCTCGGCGCCCGCGTACAGGGCCTGCCCCTTGTCGGAGCGGGCCGCCGTGCCGAACTCCGCGAGCAGCGCCTTGGCCGCCGTACTGAAGTCCTCGCGGTCGATGTAGCCGTTGCCGTCCTGGTCGAAGACGACGAACCGGGCGGCGATCCTGCGCTCGTACTCGCTGCTGACCATGTCTTCTCGGTCCGCCTTACCTCACGTCGGATGCATAGGGTGCCTCTGACCGGGAGCGTACGACGCCGGGGGCCGCCCGGGAGGGGGAAAACGACGCTTGCACCAAGACCGGGGAAATTCCGGGACAACGGTGCGACCGTCGGCACAAGCCCTCCGCCGCCGTGCGGACGGAAGGCCGCGCGTCGGCGCTCAGGCGGAGAGCGGGCTCGACTCCTCGGCGGCGACCGCCGCGTCGAGGTCCGGGTGGACGTCGAACAGCCGCCGCACGCCCAGCGCGCCGAAGACCCGGTTGACGTGCGAGCCCTCCACCGCGCCCTGGGCGGGCAGGACCAGCCGCAGCCGGCCCTGGCAGGAGCGCAGCAGCCGACGGGCCGCGATGAGGACGCCGACCCCGCTGGAGTCGCAGAAGTACACCCCGGACAGATCGAGGACGAGTCGGTGCCGGCCGTCGGCCACCACGTCGTGCACCCGCTGTCGCAACGTGGGCGACGTCACCAGATCCAGTTCGCCCGACACATGGAGCACGGCCCAGTCTCCCTGCGTGCCGTCGGTCACATTGAACGCCACCACCACGCCCTTCGTCCGCCAAACGGAAGCTGTCCCATCACTTCCTTGCAGCGCGGCTGCCCAGCGGGCTGTTCCCTGAAACACCGACCAAAAAACGAAGACTGACCAAAGACGGCTTGTTTCAATCGTCTTCGATCCTGTTCGATCGAGTCTGATCGCCCGGATTCGGGGTAACCGAGCGATCGGAGCCTTCTGGTGCGGGCCCCCGCCGGGTTCGCTACCACTCACGGCCGTTCCAGGGGCGCACATTGCAACAAAGGGGCGTGCGTTGTCGGACGTGCCGACTACATTCGAGGAGACGGTGGGCGCACGCTGATCCCAGGGACGAACCGGCGAGAGGGGCACGATGGCGAAGAAGGACGCACCGCCCCGCTGGGACCGCAAGATGCAGCAGCGGCTCGCACGCGGTGAGGCGGCCGCCCTCGGCGAGTTCTACGACCGGTTCGCTTCACTTGTGCGCGGTCTCGCTCATCGCGTGCTCGAAGACGACCGGGCCGCCGACAGCGTCACCCGCGAGGTCTTCGCCCATGTCTGGGAGCACCCGGACGCCTACGACCCGAAGTCCGGCCCCCTGCGCACCTGGGTGGCCGCCCTGACCCACCGTCTCGCCGTACAGCGGCTGCGCGCCACCGAGACCGCGGCGCTCGCCGACGACGCCCGGGCGAGCGCGGAGGAGCTGGAGCTCAAGGTGCGCCACGCCTCGGTCGCCGCCCGCGCCGACTACATCGTCCAGTCCATGCCCGCACCCCTGCGGGCCGCCCTGGACCTGGCCTACTTCCAGCGCCGCGACTACCGCCAGACCGCCGCCGACCTCGGCGTCACCGAGGACGAGGCCCGCCGCCGGCTCCGCCTGGGCCTGCAACTGCTCTCCACCGCCCACGACGCCGGCGCCTCCGGGGCACCACCCGAATACGGAGGTGCCGCGTGAGCGGGGCGGACCACTTCGACCCGGGCGACGAAAGCGCGCGCGAGAAGCACGAGGACTTCGAAGGGCGCGACGAGTACGGAGGACGGGAAAGGGGCGAAAGCAACACAGAGGGCGAACCGGTGCAGAACGGTCAGGGAGAACACGGGTCCGGCGGACCGGGCGACCCCGGGGACGGCCGGGGTCCGGGCGAGCACCGGCTCCGCATACCCCCGCCCCGCGCCTCCGTAGAGGACACCGGGCTGCCGCTGCCCGAGCCCGCCGACCCGGCACCCGGCGCCGCCCCGCTCGCCCTGGAGCACCCGGTCCTGAAGTCGCTGCTGGGCGCCTGGGCGCTGGCGGCCTGCTCGGCCGAGGAGACGGCGGCCGTCGAGGAGCACCTGGGCGACTGCGGCTCCTGCGCGGACGAGGCCCGGCGACTGCGCGAGGCGGTCGGCCTGCTGCACCCGCCCGAGCCGCTGGACCTCGATCCGGGGCTGCGCACCCGCGTCCTGGCCGGCTGCCTGGACCGGCGCCCGCCGCGCATCCCGGTACCCGACTGGGCCCACGCCTACGACGCCGAGACCGCCCGCCTCGACGCGCTGCTCCAGGACTTCGGGGACGCCGAGTGGCATGCGCCGGTGCGGCTGCGCTGGTTCGACGGGGCCGCCACGACGAGCCGCCGTACGACCGTCGCCGGGGTCATCGCGCATCTGCTGGCGGTCGACGGCCTCGTCGCGACCGCCCTCGGTCTCGACGACCCGGTGGCCGGCCTCCCGGCCGACCGGACCGCGTCACCGGGCATCCGTACGGAGGCGTACTGGCGCGCGTCCCACTTCCCGCCCACCCGCTCCGTGCGCACCCCGTGGCGGGAGCAGACCCACGACATCGTCCGGACGGTGTCCTTCACCGGCGGGAGCGCCGGGAAGCTGGCGGTGTCCTACGGCGGCACCGACGACGGCGGCGAGATCGCGCTGCCGCTGCGGGACGCGATGCTGGACCGCGCCTTCGAGTGCTGGGTACACGCGGAGGACATCGCGGAGGCGGTGGACTACCCCTACGACCCGCCGTCCCCGCGCCATCTGCACCGCATGATCGACCTCGCGGCCCGGATGCTGCCGCTCGCCCTGGCCGAGCGCCGCCGCGCCGGACTCGCCGCGCCGGGCCGGGGACGGCATCTGGTCCCGGCCGGTGCGCCGGGACGCAGCCTGCGGCTGGAGATCGAGGGGCTCGGCGGCGGGGAGTGGCTGATCCCGCTGGACTCCCCCGCGGCGACCGCCTCACCGGACCACGAGGTGGCCCATGTCGCCCTGGACGGCGTGGAGTTCTGCCGGCTCGCGGCCGGACACGTGCCTCCGGAGGAGGCGGCCGCGGGGCAGGTCGGGGACCGCGAGGCGATCAGGGACGTACTGCTGGCCGCGGCCTCGCTGAGCCGGATCTAGTGCCGCGACAGGCAGGTTCGCCCCGTCGGGCGAACGTCGTCCGACGGGGCACCGGCCGTCCTACGCGAAGACGACCGTCCGTCGGCCGTTGAGCAGGATGCGGCGCTCCGCGTGCCACTTCACGGCCCGCGCCAGCGCCTGGCACTCCACGTCGCGGCCGATCGCGACGAGCTGGTCCGGCGTGACGTCGTGGCCGACCCGCTCGACCTCCTGCTCGATGATCGGGCCCTCGTCGAGGTCGGCGGTCACGTAGTGCGCCGTCGCGCCGATCAGCTTCACCCCGCGCGCATGTGCCTGGTGGTACGGCTTGGCGCCCTTGAAGCTCGGCAGGAAGGAGTGGTGGATGTTGATGATCCGGCCGCTGAGCTGCTTGCACAGGTCGTCCGAGAGCACCTGCATGTAGCGGGCGAGGACGACGAGCTCGGCGTTCTCCTCGCGCACCAGGTCCAGGAACCGGGCCTCCGCGTCGGCCTTGGTCTCCTTCGTCACCGGGATGTGGTGGAAGGGGACGTGGTAGGAGCCGACGAGTTCGGCGAAGTCGGTGTGGTTGGAGACCACGGCCGCGATCTCCACGGGCAGCGCGCCCGTGCTCGCCCGGAACAGCAGGTCGTTCAGGCAGTGCCCGAACCTGCTGACCATCAGGACGACCCGCATCTTCTCCGCGGCCCGGTGGATCTGCCAGTCCATGCGGAAGGAGTCACCGATCGCCGCGAAGCTGGCCCGCAGCTTGTCCAGCGTCACCGGCGACTCCGCCGTGAAGTGGACGCGCATGAAGAACAGACCCGTGTCGTGGTCGCCGAACTGCTGGCTGTCCTCGATGTTGCAGCCCGTCATGAAGAGGTAGCTCGACACGGCGTGCACGATGCCCTGCTTGTCGGGGCAGGACAGGATGAGGACGTACTGGTCGGCCGGGGCCGCGGCGCGGGTGGACTGCTCGCTCATGCAGCACAGGGTCCCATATCCGCCCCGCGTCGGCGGAGCACCGTCCGCTACGCGGACCGCGTCATGATCTGCAGCACTTCGAGGGTGCGCGGCGGCGCGTCCGGGTCGTCCCCGTCGCTCACCGCGAGGCGCACATGGGCGTCGCGCGCCGCGCGTATCGCCTCCGGCCACGCCTCGTGGTCGACGTACGCGGAGACGGGCGCGTCCGGGCCGACCTGGTGCATGATCCGCAGCACCCGCAGCACGGCGGTGTCGACGAGCGCCGCCTCCTGGGAGTCGCGGAAGATCGTGCCGACGTACTTCTCGGCGGACCAGTTGTCCAGCCAGGTGTCCTCGACCAGGCGGTACACGGCGTCGGTGACGTCACCGTAGCCGTCCACGCCGGCCAGCCAGACGTCCCGCTGGAACACCGGATCGGAGAGCATGTGCAGCGCGGAACGCACGTTGCTGCGCCAGCGCCACCAGGGCATGTCGTTCAGTGGCATGCCGCCCATGGTGGATGAGCGACGGCCGCGACGGGAAGAGTTCTCCGAACCTTGCACGGTCACCGATCGTACGTTCTTCCGCTCCGGTCCCTCGACACCCCCCGTAATTCACCTTCACGTCACCACCCGTTGACCCGAGGTCACTCCCCGGTTAGCGATGTGGCGGAATCGTGCATGCCCATGACTGGCAGGCAACACACGCGCAGCACCTTTCCTCCCCACACCAGCCGGCGCGCCAGAGCTGTCCGCCGCACCCTGGGTGTGCTGGTGGCATGCGCGTCCCTCACCGTCGGCTGCGGGGCCCTCCCCGGCACCGACGGAGCATCGGGAGACGACCCGATCACCGTGATGACCTGGGCCCCCCAGGACACGAACGCCACCAACAAGCCCGGTATGCCCGCCTTCGCGGCGGCCTACGCCCGGTACATCAACGCGCACGGCGGCCTGGCCGGGGGCCGCAAACTCAGAGTGCTCACCTGCAACGAGAAGAACGACTCCGTCACCGCGTCGAAGTGCGCCCGGCAGGCCGTCAAGGCGAACGCCGTCGCGGTCCTGGGCTCCTACAGCCAGTACTCGGACTCGTTCTTCCCGCCGCTGGAGGGCGCCGGCATCCCCTACATAGGCGGCTACGGCATCACCAACTCCGAGTTCACCAGCCCGCTCTCCTACCCGGTCAACGGCGGTCAGGCGGTGCTGCTGGCCGGTCTCGGCAAGGAGCTCGCGGTGAACTGCGGATCCGTCGCGCTCGTGCGCCCCGACAATGTCGCCGGGGACGCCCTGCCCGAGTTGCTCAACTCGGGACTGACGGCGGGCAAGCACGCGCCGACGGTCGACGTGCTGGCCGAGGACGACGCCACCGAGTACTCCGAGCAGTCGGAGAGCGCTCTCCGGGAGGTCGCCACCTCCGGCGGCGGCAAGGACGACCAGGGGTGCGTGGTGCCCGCGCTCGGGGACGCCACCAGCACCTTCATGGACTCCTTCCGGCGTGACCGCGAGGACTACCCGGCCGTGCGCACCGCCACCGTGCTCGGCAGTGTCGACCAGACCGTGATCAACGCGACCGGCGGGGCCTCGGGTCCGTACGAGGGCGCGTACATCACCGGCTGGTACCCGGCGGCGAGCGACGGCCGCTGGGACAACATGAAGAAGGTGATCAGCGAGCAGGCCTTCTCCGACAACCGGATCGACCCCGCGGACGCGGGGGTGCAGACGACGTACATCGCGTACACCGTGTTCAAGCGGATCGTCGAGTCGCTGGCCGGCGGCGAGGTGTCCGCCGACACCGTGCGGCACGCGATGGACGACGGGCTGGAGATCGGTACGGGCGGGCTGACGCCGACCCTGCGGTGGCGCTTCCAGGACCGCCTCGCCTCCGTCGGCTTCCCGCGCCTGACCAACGCCGAGGTCACCGTCCAGGTCGTCACCAAGGGGCGGCTGGTCTCGGCGAGGAAGGGCTTCATCGACGTCACCGAGACGCTGGAGGACGCGAAGCTCAGCTGACGGACCAGGGCCGGGAGGGGGATCCCGGCCCACGGGGGCACAACCGAGCGACCTGGGCCGGGAGGGGGATCCCGGCCCTCCCGGCCCTCGGAGCTCGGCCGACGGACCGGGATCGGGAGGGGAGATCCCGGCCCGCGGTCCTCAGAGCTGGGTCGGCTGGCGCTCGGTCAGGCCGTACTTCCGCGCGATCGTGTTCCACAGCTGCGCGGCCTTCTTCTTCTGCGAGCTGGCCGTGCCGCTCGCCACGTTGCCCGCCTGGGTCTCGCCGGTGTTGCGGGCCTGGCCGTGCTTGCAGGACTTCTTGTTCCCCGCGGTCTGGTCCGCCCAGGCCGCGTAATGGGTGTCGGCCGACGCGGACGCCTTCCACGCCTCGGTGAGCGCGCCGGTCAGCCGCTCGTGGTCGGGCAGCTTGTCGACGGACAGCCCGGACAGCCTCGTGACCAGCTCGTTGCGCTGCTTGGCCGCGTCCCGCAGGTCGGAGGCCGCCTGCCCGAGGTTGTCGCAGGACTTCACACCGGCGACCGCCGCGATCACCGCGGCCCGGCTGCTGCCGCTGTCGGCCAGCAGCTTGTCCAGCTCCACGGCCTGCGCCTTGGCCCCGTCACCGCCGGCCGCGGCCGGGGCGCCCTCGCTCGCGGAGGCCGAGGCGGAGGCGGTCGCGCCCGCCTCGCCCGTGTCGTCGCCCCCGCCGCCGAGCAGCGCGCCCGCGCCGATGCCGACCACGGCGATGGCGATGCCGATACCGGCGATCAGCGGCACCCGGGAACGGCTGCGGCCGCCCCCGCCCTCGCCCGGATGGGCGGAACCCCAGCCGTCGTCGCCCCGGGCGCCGCGGCGGCCCGCGCCGGGACCGGCGGGCGGCGCGTACGAGGACTGCCCGGGGTAACCGCCCGGCCCGCCGTGCGCCGCGGGTCCGGCGTCGTGCTGCGGGACGCGCGGCAGCTGCTGCGTGGCCCCCGCCGGCACGTCACCGCCGACGTCGTTGCGGAACAGGTTGTCGAACTCGGCGGGCGGCTGACGGTCGCCGCCGTCGCCCGGCATGCCCCCGCCGTACGGTCCGGCGGACGGGTCCGCGGGCACCGGCGCGATGAACTGCGTCGCCTGGGCGTCGGGGTGCATCCCGGCGGCCGCCGCCTCGGGCGGCAGGGCCCCCGGCGGCACCGGCGGTATGTACTGCGTCGCCCCCTGGTCCATGGCGGGCGCGACGACGGGCGGCAGGAACTGCGTGGCCCCCTCGACGCCACCGGGCGCGGCCGGGACCGGCGGAATGTACTGGGTGGCGCCCTCGTGGGCGGCGGGCGGCAGCGGCGCGCCGTACGCCGCGTGCTGCGGCTGCGGGCTCTCCGGCGGCATCGGTCCCGCGCCGCCGGTGCTCTGCGGCCAGGACGGCGCGGCGGGCGCCGCCTCCGGCGCGCCCCAGGCCGGCTCGGCGGGTGCGGCGGGCGGCCAGTCCGCGGCGGGCGGCTGGGCCGCCCCCGGCTGCTGGCCGGGACCCCACGCCCCGCCCCAGGCCTGCCCGCCGGCCGGTGCCGCGCCGGCGGCGTCCTGGCCGTAGGCCTGGCCGTACTGCTGAGCGCTGTCCTGATAGCTCTGGTAGGGCATGCCGGCGGGCTGCGCCGACATGCCGGGGAGCACCGGCTCGCCTCCGTCGGAGGGCAGCACGATGCCTTCGCGCGCTGACCGCGCCGAGGGCTCCTCGCCCTGTCCACTCTGCGCCACCGGGACTCCTACGAATGGGGGACCTTCAGGATCGTCGGCCCACGCTACCGGGTCCCCGGAACCGGGTGCTACGCAGCTCAGGACCTGACCTGCCGCCTTGTGACGCCAGTAACAGATCCGGGGCGCCGTGCGCTGTTCATGCCCGCTCCCGCGCACCGGCGGGCCGTTTCCCGCAGATTCACGCAGCGGCGCCCCTCGTGTTCACGCGGCCATCGGCAGCTCCAGCCGCGCCCCGAACTCCCGCACCACCGGCTCGTCACGGTACGGATCCAGCCGCTGCTGGAAGTCCTCCAGATACTCGGCGCCCCGGTTGGAGCGCAGCGTCTCCAGCAACTCCACCGCCTTCAGGCCCGTGTTGCAGGCTTCCTCGATCTCGCGCTGCTGCACCTGGGCGGTGGCCAGCAGCACATAGCCGATGGCCCGTCGGCGCGCCCGCGACTCGGGGTGTCCGGCCAGGGACTCCTGCGCGCACCGCGCCGCCGCCTCGGCCTGCCCCAGGTCGCGGTGGCAGTGCGCCAACTCGTCGGCCAGGTAGGCCTCGTCGAAGTGCGCGATCCACGCCGGGTCGTCGCCCGCGGCCGCGTCCGCCTGCTCCATCGCCGACAGCGCGCGCCCCGAGGCGAACTGGGCCGCCCGCGCGTCGCCGAGCAGCGCGTGCCCGCGGGCCTCCGCCGCGCAGAACATGGCCTCCGCCCGCGGGGTCACCCGGCCCCGCGCGCCCTCCTGCGCCGCCCGCGCCAACTGCGCGATCTCCCGCGGGTTTCCGAGCTGCGCGGCGAGATGGCTCATGGACGCGGCGAGCACGTAGCCGCCGTACCCGCGGTCGCCCGCCGCCTGCGCCAGCCGCAGCGACTGGATGTAGTAGCGCTGCGCCAGACCCGGCTGCCCGGTGTCCACGGCCATGTAACCGGCGAGTTCGGTCAGCCGCGCCACCGCGGCGAACAGATCGCGGCCCACCGCCTCCCGGTAGGAGCCGGCCAGCAGCCCGGAGACCACGCTGTTGAGGTAGTGCACGACGACCGGGCGCACGTGCCCGCTGCCGTACTGGTGGTCCAGCTCGACCAGCGCCTGGGTCATGGCCCGTACGGCCGTCACGTCGGACTGGCCCACCCGCGGGCCCGCCGCCCGCGCCACCTGCGAGTCCGGCACGGAGATCAGCCAGTCGCGGCTCGGCTCGACCAGCGCGGACGCGGCGACGGAGGACCCGGACAGGAAGTCCCGGCGTCCGACGTCGCTGCGCCACAGCTCGCAGACCTGCTCGATGGCCCCCAGTACCGTCGGCGAGAACTGGAGACCGACACCCGACGCGAGGTTCTTGCCGTTGGCCATGCCGATCTCGTCGATCGTGACCGTACGGCCCAGCTTGCGGCCGAGCGCCTCGGCGATGATCGCCGGGGCCCGCCCCCGCGGCTGCTGGCCGCGCAGCCAACGGGCCACGGACGTCTTGTCGTAGCGCAGGTCGAGGCCGTGTTCGGCGCCGCACATGTTGACCCGGCGGGCCAGCCCGGCATTCGAGCAACCCGCTTCCTGGATGAGCGCCTGCAGCCGTTCGTTCGGCTGCCGGGCGACGAGAGGCCTTGCGGCCATGGCTGAACCCCCTGTGGCTGCGGTGCCTGCCCACGCACCGAGTTGACGTGTCTTCACTGGCCGGACCCGATCGGTTCCGCCGAGCGGATCCGGCCTCGAAGATCAATGCCCAACGGACATAGCGAAAATGCCAGACATACGAGGATTGCCGGGGTAAGGGTGGAAGCCGACCCCACTCGTGGCTACCCACTTCCGTCGCGGATCCTCCCGCGCGCCCCCACACGTGCACCCATGCGCCCCGGACGCGGAAGCAGTGCTCCTCCCCCGCGCGCGTAACCCGAGGTGGGTGCGGGAGTTGAGTGGACGTGGAAGAGACGATCCCGGCCACCGAAGCCGCCCAGATTCCGCAGCAGCGCGGGGAATCACTGCTGGAGACCGCCGTTCGCTACGCCGAGGAACGCCACTGGGACGTGGTCCCCGGCACCTGGCTGGAATCCGTGGCGGGGGTGGAGCGCTGCTCCTGCGGCCGGGCCGGATGCGGCGCGCCTGGCGCGCATCCCGCGCGCGAGGACTGGGCGACGCAGGCGACCGGCAGCGCGACCGTGGTGCGCCGGATGTGGCAGTGGCAGCCGACGGCGTCGGTCCTGCTGCCGACGGGCCGTACGTTCGACGCGATCTCGGTGCCGGAGACGGCCGGCTTCCTGGCGCTGGCCCGGATGGAGCGGATGCGGCTCCCGCTCGGTCCTGTGACGTCGGCGCCCGACCGGCGGATGTACTTCTTCGTGCTGCCCGGGGCGTGCGCGAAGGTGCCCGAGCTGGTGCGCCGGCTGGGGTGGTCGCCGGCCTCGCTGGACCTGGTGGCGCTCGGGGAGGGGGCGTACGTGGCCGGGCCGCCCACCCGGTTCGGCTCACGGGGGGCCGTGCAGTGGGCGTGCCGGCCCACCCCTGCCAACCGGTGGCTGCCGGACGCGGAGGAGCTGATCTCGCCGCTGGCGTACGCGTGCGGCCGGGACCGGTAGACCGGGGCCGGGACCGTCGGGGCGAGGTCGTCCCGCTCCCCTGACGGGCGCCGTACGGTCGTAGGGTGCATCCATGACGCAGGGAGCAGGAGTGGGCGCAGCCGCCGTACGCGTGCAGGGGCTCTGGAAGCGGTTCGGGCAGCAGGTCGCCGTCGCCGGGATCGACCTGGAACTGCCCGCGGGCAGGTTCATCGGGCTGGTGGGGCCGAACGGGGCCGGGAAGACCACCACCCTGTCCATGGTGACCGGCCTGCTCCGGCCCGACCAGGGCCGGGTCGAGGTGGTCGGGCACGACGTGTGGCGGGACCCGGTCGCGGTGAAGGCCCGGATCGGGGTGCTGCCGGAGGGGCTCAGGCTCTTCGACCGGCTCTCGGGGCGGGAACTGCTCGGCTACTCCGGCCGGTTGCGCGGACTGCCCGGCGCCGAGGTCGACAAGCGCGCCGCCCAGCTCCTCGACGTCCTCGACCTGGCCGGCGCGCAGCACAAGCTGGTCGTCGACTACTCGACCGGCATGCGCAAGAAGATCGGGCTGGCGGCCGCGCTGCTGCACAACCCCGAAGTCCTGTTCCTCGACGAGCCGTTCGAGGGGGTCGACCCGGTGTCGGCGCAGACCATCCGGGGCGTCCTGGAGCGGTACACGGCCTCGGGCGCCACGGTCGTGTTCTCCTCCCATGTGATGGAGCTGGTGGAGTCGCTGTGCGACTGGGTCGCCGTGCTGGCCGCGGGCCGCATCCGCGCCCAGGGCACCCTCGACGAGGTGCGCGGCGGGGCGCCCACGCTCCAGCAGGCGTTCCTCGAACTCGTCGGCGCGCACAGCCGCGGCACCGGCTCCGAACTCGACTGGCTGGGCGGCGGGGCCCGATGACGCAGCCGGCCGACCCCCGTCCCGCCGGCCCCGCGGACCCCGGTCCGGTGCCGGTTCCCGCCGGCCCCGCCGCGCCCCGTCCCGTCGGCCTCACGGCCACCGTCGTCCGGCTGAAGCTGTCGCTGCTGCGCAACGGGCTGCGGCAGTCCGGCGGGCGGCGGGCGGCCTTCGTCGTCTCCGCCGTCCTCGCGCTGCTCTTCGCCGCGCTGCAACTGCTCGGGCTGATCGCGCTGCGCGGCCACGCGCACGCCGCGTCCCTGGTCGGGCTGCTGACGGCGGTGCTGGCGCTGGGCTGGGCGGTGATGCCGCTGTTCTTCCCCAGCGGCGACGAGACCCTGGACCCGACCCGGCTGGTGATGCTGCCGCTGCGGCCCCGGCCGCTGGTACGGGCGCTGCTGGCCGCCTCCATGGTCGGCGTCGGCCCGCTGGTCACCCTCATGCTGCTGGCCGGCAGCGCGGTCTGCGTGGCGCACGGGACGGCCGCGGGTGTCGTCGCGGTCGTGGCCGTCGCCCTGGCCCTGCTGGTCTGCGTGGCCCTCGCACGGGCCGTCGCGATCGCCAACCTCCGGCTGCTGACCAGCCGCAGGGGGCGCGACCTCGCGGTACTGAGCGGCCTGGTCATCGCGATCGGCGCGCAGGTGGTCAACTTCGGCGCGCAGCGGCTCGGCGTGTCTGGTCTGGCACCGCTCGACCCGGTCTACGCCGTGGTGCGCTGGCTGCCGCCCGCGTCGGCGGTCGGCGCGGTGGACTCGGTGAGCCGGGGGGCGTACGGCACCGCCGCCGCCCAGCTCGCGCTGACCACGGTCGCGCTGGTGCTGCTGGTGGCGGCGTGGGCGCGCAGTCTGACCCGGCTGATGACCGCCCCCGACGGCTCGACATTGCAGCGGACCGAGTCCGAGGGCCGCGAACGCGGTACGTCGTGGGGTCCGGCCCGGCTGCTCCCGGCCGGCCGCACCGGCACCGTCATGGAGCGCAGCCTGCGCTACATCTGGCGCGATCCCAAGACCAAGGCGGCCTGGGTGACGTCGCTGGCCATCGGCCTGATCGTGCCGGTGTTCAACGCCTTGCAGGGCACCGGCTCGATCTACTTCGCCTGCTTCGCCGCGGGGATGCTCGGCATCCAGATGTACAACCAGTTCGGCCAGGACACCTCCGCGTTCTGGATGGTCGCGATGACCGTCTCCACCCCGCGTGACGCGTACGCCGAGCTGCGGGCCCGGGCGCTGGCGCTGCTGCTGATCACCCTCCCGTACGCCACCCTCGTCACCGTGCTGACGACCGCGGTGCTCGGCGACTGGCGCCGGCTGCCGGAGGTGCTGGGGCTGTCCCTGGCGCTGCTGGGGGCGATGCTGGCGACCGGCGCCTGGACCTCGGCCCGCTTCCCGTACTCCATCCCGCAGGAGGGCTACAAGAACGTGGCGCCGGGGCAGAGCGGGCTCGCCCTGATCTCGATCCTCGGCGGCATGGTCGCCGCCGCGCTGCTGTGCGCCCCGGTCCTCGCGCTGACGATCTGGCTGAACGTCAGCTCGGGCGGCGACGCCTGGACCTGGCTGCTGCTGCCGGTGGGCGCCGGCTACGGGACGGCGATCACCGCGCTCGGGCTGCGGCTGGCGGCCCCGCGCACCGCCGCACGGCTGCCGGAGATCCTGGCGGCGGTCAGCAAGGGCTGAGGGCTCCGGACGGAAGCGGGGCCCGGCGGGCGCCGTGTTCGGGGAGGCGGTGTCAGGGGGTGAGGACGCCGTCCAGGAACGGCTCGATCGCCGCCCGCCACGCCTCCGGCTGGTCGTAGTGGACGAGGTGGCCGGCGTCGGCCACCTCCGCGTACTGTCCGCGGGGCAGCACCCGGACCATCTCCTGCGCCTCGGCGCGGCCCAGCTCGCCGTCCTGGCCGCGGACGACCAGGGCGGGGCAGCGGACCTGGGCGAGTTCCTCCCAGTGCGCGTCGTACACCCAGGTCTCGCGGGACTTCAGCATCTGTCCGGGCTCGAAGACGGGGCGCCAGCCGTCGGAGGACTCGTGCATGACCTCGGCGTAGAACTCGCCGCGGGCCGGATTGGGGCGCTCCACCCAGGGGTCGTCCTCGCCGAACCACTTGCGTACGTCGGCGAGGGTGGCGAAGGGGGCGGGCCAGGAGTCGAACCAGTCGGCCCACTCGCGCTGCGAGGCCGCGCCGAGCGCGGAGGCCCGCATGTCGCAGATGATCAGACCGTGGACCAGATCGGGGCGTCTGGCGGCGAGCTGCCAGGCGGTCAGCGCGCCCATGGCGTGACCGACGAGGACCACCTGGGTGAGGCCCACCTGTTCCAGGGCGGCCTCGGCGTCCTCGACGTACGCCTCACGGGTGAAGGACGCCTGCGGGGGCTTGTCGCTCTGCCCGTGACCGCGCTGGTCGAGGGCGACGGCGCGGTGCCGCTCGGAGAGCCAGCGGGCGGTGGACGCCCAGTGGGAGGCCCGGCCCATCAGTCCGTGCAGTAACAGAACACCTGGCGTGGAAGCGCTCTCCCCCGGCAGGCCCCGCTCGTACCGGTCCCGGCCGTGGACTTCCGGACCGGATGGTCCGGCCTGCTCCGGCAGGAGACCGGCCGGGTCGTGCTTGGGCGGGTCGCCGAACTCCCAGGCGGCCAGGCGCACGCCGCCCGCCCCGGTCACGTCGATGCGTCGCGCCATAGGTCCTGGCACCCCCCTAGCTCCGCTCGGACCGCTCGCGCCGGCCGGTCCTGTGAACCGCTTGCTGCCTGCCGTCGTTGCCGTGGTACCGCTGTCCCTCATCCACATCTACGGACTCTACGCAGACTCATGGGCAAATTATCGAAAATGTATTCGGAATACGCCTTCTCCGCGGGTAACACCCCTCGTTCGAGTGACCACTCTCAAGGAATGATCGCCGCGCCCGAGGGGAGATCTTCAGCGGGAGGCGGACCGCTCGGGGAAAACGGTCCGAGGGGATCGACCTTGAGAGCTCGGGGCTCCAGGTCGGAACAGGGGAGGACAGGCCCCGGCGCCTTCGGGCGCCGGGGCCACCCAGGTCTCCGCGGCACATCCTCCCCGCCCCCTCAGCCCGTATGCCTCGTGCGACAGCAAGCCTGGCACGCGAAGCGTCGGACCGCTGCGATTCGGCGCACTCAGCGCTTGGCGACGAACACGTGCGAGGCGACGTCCGCCACCAGCTCGGCGGCCTCGCCACCGCTGCCCACCAGCACACCGCCGGGCGACTCGGTCACGCTCACCACCGAGCCGGGCTGCACGCCCGCCCGGCGCAGCGTGTACATGAGCTGCGCGTCCGTCTGGATCGGCTCGCCGATCCGGCGCACCACGACCGTCTTGCCCTCCAGGCCCGGGTCGAGTTCGGCCAGGGACACCATGCCCTCGTCCAGGAACGGGTCGGCGCCGTCCTTCTCGCCGAGCTCCTCCAGACCGGGGATCGGGTTGCCGTAGGGCGACTCGGTCGGGTGGCGCAGCAGCTCCAGCACGCGCCGCTCCACGGCCTCGCTCATCACGTGCTCCCAGCGACACGCCTCGGCGTGCACCTGCTCCCACTCCAGACCGATCACGTCCACCAGGAGACACTCCGCGAGCCGGTGCTTGCGCATCACCCGGGTGGCCAGCCTGCGGCCCTCGTCCGTCAGCTCCAGGTGCCGGTCACTGGCCACGGACACCAGTCCGTCGCGCTCCATCCGTGCCACCGTCTGGCTGACGGTCGGCCCGCTCTGGTCGAGCCGTTCGGCGATCCGGGCGCGCATCGGGACCACGCCTTCCTCCTCCAGCTCGAGGATGGTGCGGAGATACATCTCCGTGGTGTCGATCAGTCCGGACATACCTGCCCCTAAATGAGATCTGCCGGAAGCGCGGCTGGCTCCGCGGCGCGTGCGCTGGCCCTGGGCTCAATTCTGACGCATAGCACTGACAACCGTGCCGCGCCGGTGAAACAGGACGGTCACGCGGGAGTGCGCGGGGCTCACCCACGGCGAACGCCGGCCGGCCGGGGCGCGCGGCCACCCGCGGCCCGGCCGGGAGGCACGGACACCCGGGAGGCGCGGACCCCGGGGACACCCGGTCGGCACGACCCCGCGCCGCCGTATTGACAGGGCACTGGTCCAGACCGCACGGTGATCGGCGGCACAGACGCCGACAGACGCTGTGAAGGGGCATCGCATGGGCGACAGCACACCGGCCGGCCAGTTCTTCGACGCCGCGATCACCCTGCTGCAACGGGTCCGCGACGAGGAGGGCGAGGCCGTCGAGGCGGCCGGCACGCTCCTCGCCGACGCGGTGGCCGACGGCGGCCGGCTCTTCGCCTTCGGCGCCGGACACTCCTCGCTCGCCGCCCAGGACCTCGTCTACCGGGCCGGCGGCCTGGCCCTGATGAACCTGCTCCCCGTGCCGGGCATGGTCGGCGTCGACGTCAGACCGGCCACCCTCGGCTCCCGCCTGGAGCTCGTCGACGGGCTGGCCGACGCCGTCCTGGACTCCTCCCCGCTGCGCGCGGGCGACGTCCTCGTGATCGTCTCCCTCTCGGGCCGCAACGCCCTCCCCGTGGAGATGGCCATGAGCGCCCGCGCCCGCGGCGTGAAGGTCATCGGCGTGACCTCGGTGGCGTACGCCGCCCAGACGTCGTCCCGGCACGCCTCGGGGACCTACCTCAAGGACCACTGCGACCTCGTCCTCGACTCGAAGATCGCGGTCGGCGACGCCGAACTCAGCCTGGACACCATCCCGGCCCCCTTCGCCCCGGCCTCCACCGTCGTCACCACGGCGCTGCTCCAGGCGGTCATGGCCACCACGGCCTGCGCCCTCGCCGAGCGGGGCATCGAGCCGCCGCTGCTGCGCTCCGGCAACGTCGACGGGGGCCACGACTGGAACCGCCGGATCATGCAGGAGTACCGGGACCGGATCTTCTACCAGCACTGACGGGAGCGGCCGGACCGGCTCGGCGCGCTCCCGCGGCACGGCCTACTTCGTCCCGAGCAGTCCCGCGAGGTCGAGGGCGCCCGCGATCCGTACCGCGACGTCCTCCGCGTACACCGTGTCGGAGCGCTCGAAGGCGCTGCGGCCGCCGGCGCGCAGGAACGTCACCACGCCCAGCGTCCGCCCCCGGCTGCGCAGCACCGCGCACAGCGCGTGCACCGTGTCGGACGGCCACTGCCGGGTCAGCGCCCACTCCCGCGCCTCTTCGGCCGGAACGGTCCCGGCGGCGGACCGCACCGACCCGGTCCGCTCCACGCACTGCAACGCCGGATGTCCCGGGCCGTAGCACACGGGCAGCCCGGCCTGCCCGGTGAGCAGGGCGGGACCCGGGGTGCCGGCGGGCGTCTGGGCGATCCGCACCAGCCGTACGGGCCCGTCGGCCGGCTCCGTCACCCGGTCGATCAGGGCCTGGTCGGCGAACCCGGCGAGCGCGAAGTCGAGATGGACGGTGACCGCCTCGGCCGGGTCCTCGCACTCGGCGGCCGCGCGGGCCGCCCGGTGCAGCTGGTTGCCGCGGAAGCGCAGCAGCGCCGCCTCCTGCTCGCCCTGCCGGGACTCGGTGACGTCCTGGAACAGCCAGCCGACGCCGAGCGGGACCGGCTCCTCCGCGAGCGGCGAGGCCAGCCGCAGGAAGCCGCTGCGCCAGCAGCGCCGACGCTCGCCCTCGGGCGTGCGCACGGCCACCCAGAGCTCGGCGGGCGCGGGCGGCGCGCCCTCGGCCAGCACGTGGGTGAGCGCGCTCTCCAGTTCCTCGACACCCTGGGCGAGCAGTTCGCCGAGCGGCCGCCCCAGCGCCGCCGTGCGCCCGATGCCCAGCGCGCGGGCCGCGTGCGCGTTCACGACGGCGGGCCGCAGATCGGCGTCGACCAGGACGACACCCCAGCTCGCGTTCTCGAACAGGGCCTCGCTCAGCGCGATGGAACGCTCCAGGTCGATCTGCGCGTGCACCTCGCTGAAGGCGCAGTACAGGCCCGCGGGCCCGCCGTCGGGGCCGCGCACGGCGGCCGACTGGGTCCGTACGAGCACCCGGCCGCCGTCCTTGGTCAGCAGCGCGAACTCGTGCACCTGGCGGCCGGGGGCCCGCATGGCGGCCATCAGCCGCGCCTGGACCTCCTGGGCGTCCGCGGGGCGCACGGCCCACCCGGCGAACCCGTGCCGTCCCACGGCCTCGGCCGCCGTCCAGCCCAGGATCCGCTCGGCCTCCCGGTTCCAGTGGGTGACGACCCCGTCCGCGTCGAAGGCGCACAGGGCCGCGTCCATGCCGTCCAGCAGCGCGGCGAGCAGATCCGAACCGCCCGGGGCCTCCCGCTCGGGCTGCACGGGCTCGTCCGGCCCCAGCTCGTCGGTGGTCCCACTACGCCGGGAAGCACTCACCTGGACCCCCTGCCGGCTGCGTCACTTGCCCTCATTCAACTCGAACGTGATGCAGCACACATCGAGTTCCCACAAGATTGAAGGAATCGTTGTACGCGGGGGCCTATCCGGCACAGGACTCGCGGCGCAACGTCAGCCACAGGTCGCTCTCCCCGTCCAGGACGTAGCGCTCGACCTCGACGAACCCGCGCGCCTCGGCGAACCGGACGCCGTCCTCGTTGGCCGCCAGGACGACGGCCTCGACCTTCCGGGCCCCCAGCGTCCGCGCGTGGGCCAGCCCGTGCTCGTACAGCGCCGTGCCGAACCCCCGCCGCCGGAACGCGGGCAGCACCCGGGCGATGACGGTGGCGACCGCCTCCGTGCCCTCGGGCGGCCGTACGGTCGAGCAGCCGACCAGCGTGTCACCGAGATAGGCGTTCTCCAGGCGGTAGCGGCCGACGCGCTCCAGCGCCTCGGCCGGGGACATCGCCGCGGGCGGCACCACCACGTTGTGGACGTGCCGCCATTCCTCCACCATCGCCTCGCCCGCCACCGGCGCTATCCGAAGCCCGGCCCGGCCCGCCTCGGCCGCCTCGTCCGTCTGGTTCGCCTGATCCACCTGATCCGTCATGGCAGCAGAAAATCGTGGCCCCGCCCGCCGGTCAACGGGATTGCCCCGCGCGCGACGGCGGAGGACGGCAAGGGACGGCGGGGGACCGCGGAAAAGGGGTTGAAGGTCCGCCACGGCCTTCTTAGGGTGGGGATTACACCGAAGGGAGGTGATCGGGTACATGAGTGAAACCCGGACGCGTGAGGTGGCTGCGGGCTAGCGGCCCGTCACCACACCGAGTGCGGTGCCGGACCAGCGCGTGACAGAAGCGTGCGGCCGGCCCAATCCCAGGCAGTCACCCGACCCGCGAGTCGCCGGTACGTCCGGCCGGCCCCTCTTTCGGAGGGCCAGACTCGCGGGTCGTCCGCGTTCTCAGTGGCCGATGTCCTCGTAGCCCTCGATCTCGCGCGGGTCGCGGGAGCCCGGGCCGATGTAGCGGGCGGAGGGACGCACCAGGCGTCCGGTGCGCTTCTGCTCCAGGATGTGCGCCGACCAGCCGGCCGTACGGGCGCAGGTGAACATCGACGTGAACATGTGGGCCGGGACCTCGGCGAAGTCCAGCATGATGGCCGCCCAGAACTCGACGTTGGTCGCGAGGACGCGGTCCGGGCGACGGTTGTGCAGCTCCTCCAGCGCCGCCTTCTCCAGGGCCTCGGCGATCTCGTAGCGCGGGGCGCCGAGCTCGCGGGCCGTACGGCGCAGCACCCTCGCGCGGGGGTCCTCGGCCCGGTAGACGCGGTGGCCGAAGCCCATGAGGCGCTCGCCGCGGTCGAGGGCCTGCTTGACGTACGCCTCGGCGTCGCCCGTGCGCTCGATCTCCTCGATCATGCCGAGCACCCGGGAGGGGGCGCCGCCGTGCAGCGGGCCGGACATGGCGCCCACCGCGCCGGAGAGGGCGGCGGCCACGTCCGCGCCGGTGGAGGCGATGACCCGGGCGGTGAAGGTGGAGGCGTTCATGCCGTGCTCGGCCGCCGACGTCCAGTAGGCGTCGACCGCCGCCACGTGCTTGGGGTCGGGCTCGCCACGCCAGCGGATCATGAACCGCTCGACGACGGACTGCGCCTTGTCGATCTCGCGCTGCGGGACCATCGGACGACCCTGGCCGCGGGCCGACTGGGCGACGTAGGACAGCGCCATGACGGCGGCGCGGGCGAGGTCGTCGCGCGCCTGCTCGGCATCGATGTCCAGCAGCGGTTCGAGGCCCCAGACGGGGGCGAGCATGGCGAGCGCGGACTGGACGTCCACCCGGATGTCACCGGAGTGCACCGGGATCGGGAACGGCTCGGCGGGCGGCAGGCCCGGGTTGAAGGCGCCGTCGACGAGGAGGCCCCAGACATTGCCGAACGAGACGTGGCCGACCAGATCCTCGATGTCGACGCCCCGGTACCGCAGCGCGCCGCCCTCCTTGTCCGGTTCGGCGATCTCCGTCTCGAACGCTACGACTCCTTCGAGTCCGGGTACGAAGTCGGACATCAGGCGGCTCCTCATGATGTGTGCGACGGATGATGTTGTGGGGCCGGGAACCGGGACCGGGGACCGGGCGGAACGGTTGAGTCGGCGTACGCCCCACGGATCCACGGTCGTCTGCGACGGCTCGCGGTCCTGGGCGCCCACCCTGGTGATGCCCCGTGCGGTCGGCGGTCACCCAACCAGGACGCCATCAGCACCATATCCCCGAGTGTCACCTTTGGGGAGTGCTTGCGGCACTGAGTGCCACCTCGATGATGCGGGACGGCACCCGGCGGTGGACACGCATACGGCAAGATGACCGCGTGAACGCCGCCCACGACGCCACCGCCCCGGACCCCGCCTCGATGCGCAAGCAGTACCGGGCCGAGGGTCTCGCCGAATCCGATCTGGCCGCCACGCCCGTCGAACAGTTCGCACACTGGTTCAGGCAGGCCGCCGCGGAGGCGCACCTGTTCGAGCCGAACGCCATGATCGTCTCGACGGTGGACGCGGAGGGCAGGCCCAGCTCCCGTACGGTGCTGCTGAAGCAGTTCGACGAGCACGGTTTCGTCTTCTACACCAACTACGACTCCCGCAAGGGCCGTGACCTGGCCGGGAACCCGAACATCTCGCTGCTGTTCCCCTGGCATCCGATGGCCCGCCAGGTCATCGTCCAGGGCGTGGCACGGCGTACCGGCCGGGACGAGACGGCCGCCTACTTCCGCACCCGGCCGCACGGCTCCCAGCTCGGCGCCTGGGCCAGCACCCAGTCCAGCGTCGTCCCCTCCCGCACCGAGTTCGACGCCTCGTACGCCGAGCTGGAGGCCCGCTATCCGCAGGGCGAGCAGGTCCCGGTCCCGCCGCACTGGGGCGGTTTCCGGGTGGCCCCGAGCACGGTGGAGTTCTGGCAGGGCCGGGAGAACCGGCTGCACGACCGGTTGCGGTACGTGGCGGAGGCGGACGGAAGCTGGCGGACGGAACGGCTCAGCCCCTGAGCGGTCCGGGTCCCGTCCGGCGTCCCGGGCCTCAGTCCCGCAGCGCCCCGTCGAGGACGGCCGCCCACTGCGCCACGACCCGTTCGCGGCGCTGGCGGTCGTCGGTGAGCAGATTGGCCAGGCCCAGGCCGCGGGCCATGTCCAGCAGGCCCTGGACCGTCTCGCGCACCCCGGGCCGGGACTCGTCCGCGCCCAGCAGGTCGACGGCTATCCGGTGGGTCTCCCGGCCGACGCGGGCCTCCAGCTCGGTCACCCGCGGGCTGAGCTGCTCCTCGTTCGAGGCGGCCACCCACAGGTGCAGCGCGGCCCGGAACAGCGGGCCTGTGTAGAGGTCGACGAGGACCGCCACCACCTCCCGCCGGTCCTGGGCGGCGCCCTCGGGGAAGAGGGCGCGCAGCGCGCCGGAGCGTTCCTCGGCGACGTACTCGACGGCCGCCGTGAACAGGTCCTCGCGGGTCGGGAAGTGGTGCTGGGCGGCGCCCCGGGAGACCCCGGCGCGCTCGGCGACGGCCAGGACCGTGGAGCCCGCCCAGCCGTGCTCGGCGAGGCAGGCGACCGCGGCCTCCAGCAGCCGCTGCCGGGTGGCCCGGCTGCGGTCCTGCTTGGGGGCGCGGTCGCGGTCGGCTGTGGTCACAGCACCCATGCGGGATCCCGTCGTTCGAGGAAGGCCGTCATCCCCTCCCTGGCCTGCGTGGAGGAGAACAGCCGGGCCGAGAGCGCGGTGAGGTCGGCCGCGTCCTGGTCGAATGCCTCCAGCACCCTAGCCGTGAGCAGCGCCTTCGTCTCGGCCAGCGCCCCCGGGGCGGCCTTGCGCAGCCCCTCAAGGACGGGTTCCAGCACGACGTCCACGTCGTCGCCCGCCACGGTCAGCAGTCCGGTCCTGACCGCCTCGGCGGCGTCGAACCGCTCGCCGGTGAGGTAGTAGCGGGCGACGGCGCGCGGGTCGGCGCGGGGCAGCAGGGTGAGCGAGATGACGGCCGGGGCCACCCCGATCCGCACCTCCGTGAGCGCGAACGTGGCGCTGTCGGAGGCGGCCGCGATGTCGCAGGCGCCGAGCAGTCCCAGGCCGCCCGCCCGTACGTGCCCGGTGACCCGGGCCACGACCGGCTTGGGCAGCTCGACGATCCCCCGCAACAGGGCGACCAGCGCGTCCGGGTGCGGCGGGTCGCGCAGGTCGGCGCCGGCGCAGAAGGTGTTGCCGGTGTGGGTGAGGACGACCGCGCGCACGCCGTCGTCCTCGGCGCAGCCGGCCAGCGCGTCGGCGAGCTCGCCGACGAGCGCCGCGGAGAGCGCGTTGCGGGTGTCCGTCGCGTCGAGGCTGAGCGTCTGCACGCCCCGCTCGCGGGTCCGTCCGACCAGGGTCATGCGCGCTCCTTCAGCTCTCGGCGCAGGGTCTTCCCGGAGGCGGCCCGCGGCACCGCGTCGATGAAGGTGACCTGCCGGACCCGCTTGTAGGGGGCGACGCGCTCGGCGACGTACATCATGACCTCGCCCTCGGAGAGGTCCGCGGCGGCCTGCTGGGCGACCACGAAGGCGTGCGGTATCTCGTTGCCGTCGTCGTCGCGGACGCCGACGACGGCGGCGTCGGCGATGCCGGGATGGGTGAGCAGGATGGCCTCCAGCTCGGCGGGCGCCACCTGGAAGCCCTTGTACTTGATGAGCTCCTTGACCCGGTCCACGACGAACAGCCAGCCGTCGTCGTCGACATGGCCGACGTCCCCGGTGTGCAGCCAGCCGTCGGCGTCGATCATCTCGGCGGTGGCGTCGGGGCGGCCCAGGTAGCCCTTCATGACCTGGGGGCCGCGGATCAGGATCTCGCCGGGCTCGCCGACGCCGAGGTCCTTGCCGGGGTCGGCGAGGGAGACGATCCGCATCTCGGTGCCCGCGATGAGCCGGCCGACGGTCCCGGGGGGCGCGTCGGCCATGGCGTCCAGTGGGACGACATGGGTGCCGGGCGACAGCTCCGTCATCCCGTACGCCTGGCCGACCGGCGGCAGGCCCAGCCGCCGGGAGCAGGCCTCGGCGAGCTCGGCGTCCAGCGGGGCGGCGGCGCTGACGATGTACTTCAGCGACGACAGGTCGTACTGCGCGACGGCCGGGTGCTTGGCGAGGGCGAGGACGATCGGCGGGGCCACGTACAGGCCGGTGATGCGGTGGTTCTGGATCGCCGCGAGGAAGGACTCCAGCTCGAAGCGCTGGAGGACGACGACGGTGGCGCCCTTGCGCAGCGGCGCGTTCATCAGCGCGGTCAGGCCGTAGATGTGGAAGAAGGGCAGCACGGCGAGGATGCGTTCGCCGGGGCCGGTGTCGACCGCGGGCTCCAGCTGCGCCAGGTTGGTGGCGATCTGCCGGTGGGTGAGCATCACGCCCTTGGGGACGCCCGTGGTCCCGGAGGAGTACGGCAGGGCCGCGACGTCCTCGGCCGGGTCGACGGCGACCTCGGGCTCCGGCGCCTGGGAGGCGAGCATGTCGATCAGCGAGCGGTGCCCCGGCGCGCTGTCGCAGACGAAGATCTCCCGCACGCCGCCGGCCAGCTCGGCGGCCTCGCGCGCGCTCGCCAGCAGCGGTGACACGGTGACGATCCAGCGGGCCGCCGAGTCGCGGAGCTGCTTGGCGAACTCCTCGGCCGTGGCGAGCGGGTGCACGGTGGTGACGGAGGCCCCCGCGCGCGTGGCGCCGTAGAACGCGACCGGGAAGGCGACCGTGTTGGGGCTGTGCAGGGCGAGCACGTCGCCCTTGCGCACCCCCGCCTCGGCCAGCGCGGCCGCGACCCGCCGGTGGAACCGGTCGACCTGTTCGTACGTGAGGGTGGTGCCGTCGGTGCCGTCCACCAGGGCGGGGGTGTCCCCGAACTCGGCGGCCCGTCCCAGTACCGCCTCGTGGATGGGGAGTTCGATGGCAGGGACGTCTGCGTACGCGCTGCGGAACACGGTTCCTCCTCGCACAACGTTGTGCTGGATCAGTACGACTTGGGCAGACCCAGGGTCTGGTGGGAGATGTAGTTGAGAATCATTTCCCGGCTCACCGGAGCAATACGAGCCACACGGGAGGCTGTTATCAATGTGGCGAGACCGAATTCACGGGTGAGGCCGTTGCCGCCGAGGGTGTGCACCGCCTGGTCGACCGCCTTCACACAGGCCTCCCCGGCCGCGTACTTGGCCATGTTGGCGGCCTCGCCCGCGCCGATGTCGTCCCCCGCGTCGTACAGGGCGGCGGCCTTCTGCATCATCAGCCGGGCGAGTTCGAGGTCGATGTGCGCCTGTGCGAGGGGGTGGGCGATGGCCTGGTGGGCGCCGATCGGGACCTTGAAGACGGTCCGCTCGCGCGCGTACTCGATCGCCCGGGCCAGGGCGAAGCGCCCCATGCCGATGGCGAACGCGGCCGTCATGATCCGCTCCGGGTTGAGGCCGGCGAAGAGCTGGAGCAGCCCGGCGTCCTCGTCGCCGACGAGCGCCTCGGCGGGCAGCCGCACCTCGTCCAGGACCAGTTCGAACTGCTTCTCCGCACCGTGCAGTTCCATGTCGATCGCCCGCCGGGAGAAGCCCTCGGCGTCCCGCGGGACGATGAACAGACAGGGCTTGAGGCTGCCGGTGCGGGCGTCCTCGGTACGGCCGACGATCAGGGTGGCGTCGGCGATGTCGACGCCGGAGACGAAGACCTTGCGGCCGGAGAGCAGCCAGTCCCCGCTGTCGCCGTCCCGGCGGGCGGTGGTGGTGATCCGGTGCGAGTTGGAGCCGGCGTCGGGCTCGGTGATGCCGAAGGCCATCGTGCGGGAGCCGTCGGCGAGGGCGGGCAGCCACTCCCGCTTCTGCTCCTCGGTGCCGAAGCGGGAGATGACCGTGCCGCAGATGGCGGGCGAGACGATCATCATCAGCAGGGGGGCGCCGGCCGCCCCGAGCTCCTCGAGGACGATGGAGAGCTCGGCGATGCCGCCGCCGCCTCCGCCGTACGCCTCCGGCAGGTTGACGCCCAGGTAGCCGAGCTTGGCGGCCTCCTGCCACAGCTCGGCCGGGTAGCCGCCTTCCGCGACGACCCGGGCGAGGTAGTCGCGGCCGTAGCGCCTGCCGAAGGCGGCCACCGCGGTGCGGAGGTCCTGGTGCTCCTCGGGCTCGATGAGGGTGCTCATGGTGCTCCTTCGAGTGCGGATTCGTCGTGGCCGGGCGCGCCGGGACCGCACCGGGATGCGGTCCCGCGTCCCGTCAGGCCTGCTGCACCACGGCCAGCAGCGTGCCGACCTGCACCTGCTGGCCCACGGTCACGGGGAGGGAGGTGAGGATTCCGTCGGCGGGTGCCGAGATGTGGTGCTGCATCTTCATCGCCTCCAGCCAGAGGATCGGCCGGCCGGCCGTGACGACCGCGCCGGGCTCCAGCCCCTCGGCGATCCGCACCACCGTGCCCGGCATGGGGGCGATGAGGGAGCCGGGCGCCTGCTGGGCGGTCGGGTCGGGGAAGCGGGGCAGGGCGGTCAGCGCGGTGGCGTTGACGTGGACCCGGTCTCCGTACCGCGCGACCTCGAACTTGCGTTGCACACCGTCCACCTCGAGTACGACGAGAGCGGCGTCGGCGTGCACGACCCGCACCCCTTCGGCGGTCAGGCCGTCGCGGGTGTGCCGGTAGTGGACCTCGTGCTCCTCGCCGGCCATGGCGTAGCGCCTGGTCTGCGGCTGGGACGGCAGGTTGCGCCAGCCGCCGAAGCGGGAGCGGCCGTGGGCGTCGGCCAGGGCGGCGGCCAGCGGGGCGTGCGGGTCGGCCGGACCGCCGTCGGTGAGGGCGGCGAGGTTCCGGTCGTAGAAGCCGGTGTCCATGCGGGCGGCGGTGAACTCCTCGTGGCGCAGGGAGCGTACGAGGAGGTCCCGGTTGGTGGCGGGGCCGTGCACGGCCGTCCGCTCCAGGGCGCCGGCCAGCCGGCGGAGCGCCTCGGCGCGGGTGGGGGCGTGGGCGACCACCTTGGCGAGCATCGGGTCGTAGTGGACGCCGATCTCGTCGCCGTCGGTGTAGCCGGTGTCCAGCCGGACGCCCTCGGGGACGGCGAGGCGGTGCAGGGTGCCGGTCTGCGGGGCCCACTCGCGGGCCGGGTCCTCGGCGTACAGGCGGGCCTCGACTGCGTGGCCGTCCGGGCGGGGCAGGGTGCTCGCCAGGGCGTGGCCCTCGGCGATCCTGATCTGCTCGGCGACCAGGTCGATGCCGAACACGGCCTCGGTGACGGGGTGTTCGACCTGGAGGCGGGTGTTCATCTCCAGGAAGTGCGCCCGGCCGTCGGCGACCAGGAACTCGACCGTGCCCGCGCCCACGTAGTCGACGGCACGGGCGGCGCGCACGGCCAGCGTGTGCAGTTCGCGCTCCAGCTCCTCGGGCAGGCCGGGCGCGGGCGCCTCCTCGATCACCTTCTGGTGGCGGCGCTGGAGGGAGCAGTCGCGGGTGCCGAGCGTCCACACCGTGCCGTGGGTGTCGGCGAGGACCTGCACCTCGACATGGCGCCCGTTCTCGACGTAGGGCTCCACGAACACCTCGCCGTCGCCGAAGGCGCTCGCGGCCTCGGCGCGCGCGCCCTCCAGCGCGCCGTCGAGGTCGGCGAGCCGGCGCACGATCCGCATCCCGCGCCCGCCGCCGCCCGCCGCCGCCTTCACCAGGACGGGCAGGTCGGCCTCGGTGACCTCGCCCAGCGGCGCGAGGCCCATCAGTTCCTTGGCGCGGGTCTTGGACGCCATGGCCTCGATCGCCTCCGGCGGCGGACCGATCCAGACCAGGCCCGCGTCCAGGACGGCGCGCGCGAAGTCGGCGTTCTCGGACAGGAAGCCGTAGCCGGGGTGCACGGCGTCCGCGCCGGCGGCGACGGCCGCCTTCACGATCAGGTCGCCGCGCAGATACGTCTCCGCGGGGGTCGACCCGGGCAGCCGTACCGCCGTGTCGGCGACGCGGGTGTGCAGGGCGTGCGCGTCGGCGTCCGAGTGCACGGCGACCGTCCGGACGCCCGCCTCTCGGCAGGTGCGGAAGACACGGCAGGCGATCTCGCCGCGGTTGGCGACGAGGACGGAAGAAATCACGTTTGCGGACCTCACATCCGGAAGACGCCGAAGCCACCGCGCGCGCCCTCGTAGGACGCGGTGTGGACGGCCGACAGGCACAGGCCGAGGACGGTGCGGGTGTCGCGCGGGTCGATGACGCCGTCGTCGTACAGCCGCCCGGACAGGAACATCGGCAGCGACTCGGACTCGATCTGCTGCTCGACCATGGCGCGCAGTCCGGCGTCCGCCTCGTCGTCGTACGGCAGCCCCTTCGCGACGGCCGACTGGCGGGCGACGATCGACAGCACGCCGGCCAGCTGCTGCGGGCCCATCACCGCCGACTTGGCGCTGGGCCAGGCGAACAGGAAGCGCGGGTCGTAGGCCCGGCCGCACATGCCGTAGTGCCCGGCGCCGTAGGAGGCGCCCATCAGGACGGACAGGTGCGGCACCTTCGAGTTGCTGACCGCGTTGATCATCATCGCGCCGTGCTTGATGATGCCGCCCTGCTCGTACTCCCGGCCGACCATGTAGCCGGTGGTGTTGTGCAGGAACAGCAGCGGGATGTCGCGCTGGTTGGCCAACTGGATGAACTGGGCGGCCTTCTGGGACTCGGCGCTGAACAACACCCCCTGGGCGTTCGCCAGGATCCCGACCGGGTAGCCGTGCAGGGTGGCCCAGCCGGTGGTCAGGCTGGGCCCGTACAGCGGCTTGAACTCGTCGAAGTCGGAGCCGTCGACGATCCGGGCGACGACCTCGCGCGGGTCGAAGGGGGTCTTGAGGTCGCCGGGGACGATCCCCAGCAACTCCTCCGGGTCGTACTTGGGGGGCTCGGCCGGGCCCGGATCGGGGTACGCCTTGCGGTGGTTGAGCCGGGCCACGACCCGCCGTGCCTGGCGCAGCGCGTCCTGCTCGTCGACCGCGAAGTAGTCCGCGAGCCCCGACACCCGGGCGTGCATCTCGGCGCCGCCGAGCGACTCGTCGTCGCTCTCCTCGCCGGTGGCCATCTTCACCAGCGGCGGCCCGCCGAGGAAGACCTTCGCCCGCTCCTTGACCATGATCACGTGGTCGGACATGCCGGGGACGTAGGCGCCTCCGGCGGTCGAGTTGCCGAAGACCACGGCCACCGTGGGGATCCCGGCGGCCGACAGCCGGGTCAGGTCCCGGAAGATCGCGCCGCCCGGGATGAAGATCTCCTTCTGGGAGGGCAGATCGGCGCCGCCGGACTCCACCAGGCTGATGCAGGGCAGCCGGTTGGCGAGCGCGATGTCGTTGGCGCGCAGGGCCTTCTTCAGGCTCCACGGGTTGGAGGCACCGCCGCGCACGGTGGGGTCGTTGGCGGTGATCAGGCACTCCACGCCCTCGACCACCCCGATGCCGGTGACCAGCGAGGCGCCGACCGCGTACTCGCTGCCCCAGGCGGCCAGCGGCGACAGCTCCAGGAACGGGGTGTCGGGGTCGAGCAGCAGCTCGATGCGTTCCCGGGCCAGCAGCTTGCCGCGCCCGCGGTGCCGGTCGACGTACTTGGGGCCGCCGCCGGCCAGCGCCTTGGCGTGCTCGGCGTCCAGGTCGGCGAGCTTGGCGAGCATGGCCTCGCGGTTCGCCCGGTGGTCCGGGCCGTTGACGTCCAGCGCGGACGGCAGGACCGTCACAGCAGCACCTCCGGTATGTCCAGGTGACGGGAGCGCAGCCACTCGCCGAGGGCCTTGGCCTGCGGATCGAAGCGGTGCTGGGCGGCGACGCCCTCGCCGAGGATCCCCTCGACGACGAAGTTCAGGGCGCGCAGGTTGGGCAGGACATGGCGGACCACGCGCAGACCGGCGGTCTCCGGCAGCAGTTCGCGCAGCCGCTCGACGGTGAGGGTGTGGGCCAGCCACCGCCAGGCGTCGTCCGTCTCCACCCAGACCCCGATGTTGGCGTTGCCGCCCTTGTCGCCGCTGCGGGCGCCGGCGACCAGGCCGAGCGGGGCCCGCCGGGTCGCCGCGCCCGCCGGCGACGGCTCGGGCAGGGCGGGCTCCGGCACCTCGCCGGGTACGAGGGTGTCGGGGGCGGCGGGCACGGCGACCCGGCGTCCGTCGTGGAGCACCGCCAGGTGTCCGACGGTGTCCTGGGGGACGTACGCGGCGTCGAAGACCCCGTAGGGCGCGCCCTTCCCCGGCGGGGCCAGCACATGGAAGCCGGGGTAGCTCGCGAGGGCCAGCTCGATGGCCGCGCCGCTCAGCGCCCGGCCCACGGCCGTCTGGTCCTGGTCGCGCACGACCAGCCGCAGCAGCGCGCTCGCGGTCTCCTCGGTGTCGGCGTCCGGCCGGTCGGTGCGGACCAGGTCCCAGCGGACCTCGGCGGGCGGGGCCTTGGCGAACGCGTCCGCCATCTGCTCCCGCACCAGCGCGGCCTTCGCCTCGATGTCGAGGCCGGTGAGGACGAAGACGACCTCGTTGCGGAAGCCGCCGAAGCGGTTGAGGCCGACCTTGAGGGTCGGCGGCGGGGCCTCGCCGGTAACACCCTCGACGCGCACCCGGTCGGGGCCGTCCTGGGCGAGCCGTACGGTGTCCAGCCGGGCGGTGACGTCGGGGCCCGCGTACCGGGCGCCCCCGGTCTCGTAGAGGAGCTGGGCGGTGACCGTGCCGACGTCGACGAAGCCACCGGTGCCGGGGTGCTTGGTGATCACGAAGCTGCCGTCGGCGTGGAGTTCGGCGAGGGGAAATCCCGGGCGGCGCAGGTCGTGGTCACGGCCACGCCCGCCGAAGAAGGCGTAGTTTCCGCCGGTGGCCTGGGTTCCGCACTCCAGGACGTGTCCGGCGACGACGGCCCCGGCCAGCCGGTCGTGGTCGTCGGGCGTCCAGCCGAAGTGGGCGGCGGCGGGCCCGGTGACCAGGGCCGCGTCGGTGACCCGCCCGGTGACCACGACGTCCGCGCCCGCCCGCAGGCACTCCGCGATGCCGAAGCCGCCGAGGTAGGCGTGGGCGGCGAGGGCGCCGGGGTGGCGGGCCAGCAGGTCGTCGCCCTCGACATGGGCGACCCGCACCGGGATGCCCAGCCGGTCCGCCAGCTGCCGTACGGCGTCGGCGAGTCCGGCCGGGTTGAGACCGCCCGCGTTCGTCACGATCTTCACGCCCCGCTCGTGGGCGAGGCCGAGGCCCTCCTCCAGCTGGCGCAGGAAGGTGCGGGCGTAACCGGCGGCCGGGTCCTTCATCCGGTCGCGGCCCAGGATGAGCATGGTGAGTTCGGCGAGGTAGTCGCCGGTCAGCACGTCGAGCTCGCCGCCGGTGAGCATCTCGCGCAGGGCGTCGAAGCGGTCGCCGTAGAAGCCGGAGGCGTTGCCTATCCGCAGGGTCACCGCACGGCGCCCTTCGGGGGACGTCCGGTGCCGGGCAGTCCGGCGAAGGCCTGGGCGAGGTCGAGCCAGCGGTCGGCGTCGGGACCCTCGACGCGCAGGTCGAGGTCGGACCGGTGGGCGCGCTGGGTGACCAGGAGGCAGAAGTCGAGGGCGGGGCCGCTCACCCGCTGCGGGGCGTCCTCGGGGCCGTACGCCCAGTCGGCGCCGGAGGGCAGGACCAGCTCGACGCGGAAGGCGTCGGCGGGCGGGGTGAGCCCGTGCACGCCGAAGGCGAAGTCGCGGGTGCGCACCCCGAGCCGGGCCACATGGCGCAGCCGGTCGGTGGGCTCGCGGACCACGCCGAGGGCGTCGGCCACGTCCTGGGCGTGCGCCCAGGTCTCCATCAGCCGGGCGGTGGCCATGGAGGCGGCCGACATGGGCGGGCCGTACCAGGGGAAGCGGGCACCGGCCGGGGCCTCGCGCAGCGCCCGGTCGAGCGCGGCGCGCCCCTCCCGCCACCCCGCCAGCAGCACGTCGGACGGCTGCCGGGCGCCCTCCTCGGCGCCCTCGTCCACGAACGAGTCCGGCGCCGCGAGGGCCTTCTCGACCAGGCCGTGGAAGGCGTCGGCATCCGTGACGGAGAGGTGGGCGGAGTGGTCGGTCCAGGCGAGGTGGGCGATCTGGTGGGCGACGGTCCACCCGGGCGCGGGAGTCGCGAGCGCCCACCGCTGCGGGCTCAACTCGGCGACGAGCCGGTCGAGTTCATCACTCTCGTCACGCAGATCATCGAACACTGGCGTCGGATCGGACATGCCGGGGAGCATGCCAGCGCCCCCAGAAACAATCAAGCATGCTTGCATGAATTTATTCCGGCGGGCTGCGCCCCCGCTCACGCCCATGGCATCACTCGGATCAACCCACTCGCCCGGGGATATTAGTCAGTGCTAATTTTTTGATGTGGCCGACCTTATGAGCTGCGGTTCTTTGAAGATGTGCTGGACTGGATCAAGACACTCGCGAAGGAAGACCCGGACAGTCATCTCCACGTGACAGCCACTCTGGAACGGCTTCAGGAAGCAGGCCCGGCACTCCGCCGTCCAACGGTCGGCGCGATCGAGAAGAGCCGTTACCGGAACATGCGGGAGCTGCGTCCGCGCAGCGGCGGGACGGTGAGCACCCGAATGCTGTTCGTCTTCGATCCCGAGCGGCGGGCCATCTTCCTGGTGGCCGGCAACAAGGCGACGGGACGGCAGTGGGCAGCCTGGTATCCCAGGGCGGTCAAGGAAGCGGACGACAAGTACACGGCTTGCCTCGAGGCGCTGGAGCAGGAGAAGAAGGAAGGACAGGGCAGATGAAGCTCGGCACCATGGCCGACCTGACGGCCGACATCACCCCGGAGAAGCGCGAGCGCATCGACGCCGTCAAGGCGGAGACGGTCGACGCCGAGCGGGGTCATGAACTGGCCGCTCTCCGCAAGGCGCAGGGCCTCACCCAGGCACAGGTCGCCAAGGCCATGGGAGTTACCCAGGGGCGGATCAGCCAGATCGAGCGGGGCCTCGCCCGCCTGGACACCTCGACCATGGCCGCATACCTGCACGCGATCGGCGGCGAGCTGACCATAACGGCCACCGTGGGGAACCTTTCGGTGAGACTGTGACGCCCGCCTGCGCCACGCCCGCACCGAACCGCGCGACCGCGGCCCACGGTCAGGAAGCGCTCGGCGGAACCGCCGCCTTCCCGCGGCCCACCTGGGTGCGCACCGCTCCCATGCTCGCGCCGATGACCAGGGCGATCGCGGCCGCCTGGAGGGCGGTGAGGGCCTGGTGCAGGACGAGGAAGCCCGCGGCGCAGGCCAGGGCCGGCTCCAGGCTCATCAGGATCGCGAAGGTGGAGGAGGGCAGCCTGCGCAGGGCGAGGAGTTCGAGGGTGTAGGGCAGGACGGAGGAGAGCACGGCCACCCCGGCGCCCAGGCCGAACGTCACCGGGTCGAACAGCTTCGCCCCCGACTCGGCGAGCCCCAGGGGCAGGAACAGCAGCGCTCCGACCGCCATCGCGAGGGCGAGCCCGTCGGCCTGCGGGAAGCGGCGGCCGGTACGGGCGCTGAAGACGATGTACGCCGCCCACATCGCGCCCGCGCCCAGGGCGAAGGCGACACCCACGGGGTCGAGGTCGCCGAACCCGCCGCCGCCGAGGAGGAAGACACCGGCGAGGGCCAGCCCCGCCCAGACGAAATTGAGCGCGCGACGGGAGGAGACCACCGAGAGCGCGAGCGGGCCGAGGACCTCCAGCGTGACGGCCGGGCCCAGCGGGATGCGGTCGACGGCCTGGTAGAAGAGGCCGTTCATCGCGGACATCGCGATGCCGAACACGACGACCGTGCCCCAGTCGGCGCGCGAGTGGCCGCGCAGTCGCGGACGGCAGACGAGCAGCAGGACCAGCGCCGCCACCAGCAGCCGCAGGCTCACCACGCCGAGCGCGCCGGCCCGTGGCATGAGGGTCACGGCGAGGGCTCCGCCGAACTGGACCGAGACGCCCCCGGCCAGGACCAGTCCGACCGGCCCGAGCGAGCCGAACCGGCCGGGCGCGCCACCCGCGGGGACGGGCACGGGGCCCGTCGCCGAAGTGGGCGAGGACGACGGGGTGGTGGCGCTGGGGGTGGTCACAGGCGGTCCTGGGGGCTGGCTCGGATCAGGGATCGTTCATCGTGATGGACTTCCGAGTCCAGGGTAATGGACCCCGTCAGGAGTGTGAACCTTTTACGGGACTGTTCTGAATGCCGAGACCCCAGGGCCCGGATGACGGGCGACGGTGCCGGGTCAGCGGCGGGCCAGGTAGAGCTCCAGCGTCCGGTGCAACAGCCGGTTGAGCGGGAAGTCCCACTCGCCGAGGTACTCGACCGCCTGCCCGCCGGTGCCCACCTTGAAGCGGAGCAGGCCGAGCAGATGGTCGGACTCCTCCAGCGTGTCGGTGATGCCCCGCAGGTCGTAGACGGAGGCGCCCAGCCGGTGGGCGTCGGTCATCATCCGCCACTGCACGGCGTTGCTGGGCTGGACCTCGCGCCTGCGGGCGGTGGAGGCGCCGTAGGAGTACCAGACGTGGTCGCCGACGGTCAGCATGGTGGCCGCGGCCAGCACCTCGCCGTCGTGGTGGGCGAGGTAGAGCCGCATCCGGTCGGGGTGCTCGGAGTTCAGCGCGGTCCACATGCGCCGGAAGTACGACAGCGGGCGCGGGGCGAAACGGTCGCGCTCGGCGGTCTCGGTGTACAGCCCGTAGAACACCGGCAGGTCCTCCGGGCCGCCCGGCACGACCTTGACCCCGGCCTTCTCCGCCTTCTTGACGTTGCGCCGCCACTGCTGGTTGAGGCCCGCGTGGATCTCCTCCAGCGACCGCCCGGCGAACGGCACCTGGAAGACGTAGCGCGGCTGCCCGGCCGCGAACCCGTCCTCCCCGCCGGCCGCGGCCTGCCGCCAGCCCATCCGGCGCAGCCGGTCCGCGACCCCGGCGGCGAGCGGCTCGTACGACGTCGCCTCGGCCTCGCCCAGCCGTCGGGTGCCCGGATCCGCGATCGCCGCCTTCACCGCGTCCGCGCTCCAGCGCCGTACGACCACGGGCGGCCCCATCTTGACCGAGAACGCGCCCCGCGCCTTCAGATGGGCGAGCATCGGCCGCAGCCATCGCTCCAGGTCGGACGCGAACCAGTCGATCACCGGCCCCTCCGGCAGATACGCGAGGTACCGCTTCAGCCTGGGCAGCGGCCGCAGCAGCACCAGGCCCGCTCCGACCTGCCGCCCGTCCTCGTCGAACCAGCCCAGGCTCTCCGCCCGCCAGTCGGGCTTCACCTCGCCCCAGGACGGGATCTGGAGATGGCTGACGGAGGGGCGGGCCGAGACGAAGGCGAGGTGCTGGGCGCGGGTGATGGGCTGGACGCGGAAGGTCATGCGCGGGGCTCCCTCGTGCGGTTCACCGCGGTACACGGCTTATCGGCCAGCCTAGGAGGACTCGCCCGCTTCGTCCTGCGCCACGCGTCCGTCCGGCCCGCTCACCGTGCCGCCCGCTCACCGCTCCCCGTCCGGTCGGGTCGACCGTCCGGCCGATCGCCCGTCCGGGCCGTCCGGCAGGCCCTCCGCCAGTACCTCCGCCAGATGCCTCCCCCGCACCCCGGCCAGCTGCTCCAGCTGCGTCCGGCAGGAGAACCCGTCGGCCAGGACCACCGTCCCGGGCGCCGCGGCCCGCACCGACGGCAGGAGCTGTTCCTCGGCGCACGCCCTGGACACCTCCTCGTGCCCCTTCTCGAAGCCGAAGTCGCCGGCCAGCCCGCAGCAGCCGCCGCTGAGCTCGCCCGTCAGTCCCGCCGCCGTGCGCAGCCGGCGGTCCGGTCCGTCGCCGAGCACCGCGTGCTGATGGCAGTGGGTCTGGCCGACGGCCGGGCGTCCGACGCGCGGCGGAGCCCAGTCGGGAGCGTGCCGTTCGAGGACCTCCGCGAAGGTGCGGACGCGGGCGGCGAGGAGGGCCGCGCGCGGGTCGTCGTGCAGCAGTTCCGGCAGGTCGCCGCGGAGCGCGGCGGCACAGCTCGGCTCCAGGACGACGACCGGGGCGGCCGTCTCCAGCACCGGCGCCATCAGGTCGAGGGTGCGGCGCAGCACGGTCCGGGCACGGTCCAGCTGGCCCGTGGACAGGTACGTCAGACCGCAGCAGACCCGGTCGTGACGTGCCGTCAGCAGGGTGGCCGCCGACCTCGTCCCGCCGTCCGCGATCCGGCCCCGCGGCAGCCGCAGCGTCGGCGGCAGCACCACCCGCAGGCCCGCCGCCTCCAGCACCCGGACGGCCGCCCGTCCCACGGCGGGCGAGAGGTACTCGGTGAAGGTGTCCGGCCACAGCACCACCAGGTCACCGGCCCCCGCACCGTCCGCCCCCGCGTCACCGGCCCCCGCGCCGCCGGTGGCCCCTCGACCCCGCCACCACCGGCTGAACGGCTCGGCCGCCAGCCGGGGGATCTCCCGTTCCGGGGTGATCCCGCCGAGCCGTTTCGCCGCCCACGCCAACGGCCGTACCCGGGCGAGCGCGTTGAGCACCGGTACCGCGCGTGTCCGGGCGGCCCGGCGCAGCCACTCCGGCAGCCGTCCGAGCGTGTAGTGGGCCATGGGGCGGCGGCGCCCGGCGTAGTGGTGGTGCAGGAACTCCGCCTTGTACGTGGCCATGTCGACGCCGACCGGGCAGTCCGAGCGACAGCCCTTGCAGGACAGGCAGAGGTCCAGCGCGTCCCGGACCTCCGGGGAGCGCCAGCCGTCCGTCACCAGCCCGCCGGCCAGCATCTCGTGCAGCAGCCGGGCGCGCCCGCGGGTCGAGTGCGCCTCCTCGCCGGTCGCCCGGAAGGACGGGCACATCACGGTGGGCCCGGACGCCTCGGTCGTACGGCACTTCGCCACCCCGACGCAGCGGCGCACCGCGGCCGAGAAGTCGCCGCCGTCCGCCGGATAGCCGAAGGCCACGTTCACGGGGTCGCGCGGCAGCACGGAGAAGCGGAGGTTCGCGTCCAGCGGGGCCGGGCGCACCAGCATCCCGGGGTTGAGCAGGTCGTCCGGGTCCCAGACCGCCTTGGCGCGCTCGAAGAGCGTCACCATCGGTGCTCCGTACATCCTCGGCAGCAGCTCCGCGCGGGCCTGCCCGTCGCCGTGCTCGCCGGAGAGCGAGCCGCCGTGGGCCACCACCAGGTCGGCGAGCTCCTCGGAGAAGCGGCGGAAGCGGCCGACGCCCGCCTCGGTGAGCAGGTCGAAGTCGATCCGGACATGGATGCAGCCGTCCCCGAAGTGCCCGTACGGGGTGCCCCGCAGTCCGTGGGAGGACAGCAGCCCCCGGAAGTCCCGCAGATACGCGCCGAGCCGGGCGGGCGGCACCGCGCAGTCCTCCCAGCCGGGCCAGGCCTCGGAGCCGTCCGGCATCCGGGTGGCCGTACCGCTCGCGTCCTCCCGGACCCGCCACAGCGCGCGCTGCCCTGCCGGGTCCGTGACCACCAGCGCGTCGACGGCGTCGGCCGCCCGCGCGACCTCCCGGGCCCGCACGTGCGCCTGGGCCGCCGTGTCCCCGCCCGTCTCCACGAACAGCCAGGCCCCGCCCCGGGGCAGACCGGCCGTCCCGCGCACCAGGTCGGCCGCCATCCCCTCCACCGTCAGCGGACCCAGCGGGAGCAGCCCGGCGGCCGCCTCGGCGGCGGCGCCCTCGTCGGCGTACCCCAGCACGGCGAGGGCGACGGCGCGGGGTGCCTCGACCAGCCGTACGACCGCCTCCGTCAGCACACCGAGGGTGCCCTCGGAGCCGCAGAACGAACGGGCGACGTCGGCGCCGCGCTCGGGCAGCAGCGCGTCCAGGGCGTACCCGGAGATGCGGCGGGGCAGATCGGGGAAGCCGGTGCGCAGCCGCGCCAGTTCGCCCTCGGCCAGCTCCCGCAGACCGTCCGGCGCGCCGGACCAACCCGGTCCCAGGCGCGAGCGCACGCCGCGGGCGGTGACCACGTCCAGCTCGCGCACGCTGTCCGCGGTGGTCCCCCAGGCCACCGAGTGCGCGCCGCAGGAGTTGTTGCCGATCATCCCGCCGAGCGTGCAGCGGCTGTGGGTGGACGGGTCCGGGCCGAAGCGCAGCCCGTGCGGCGCGGCGGCCGCCTGGAGCCGGTCGAGGACGAGCCCCGGCTGCACGACGGCCGTCCGCGCGTGCGGGTCCAGCGAGACGAGCCGGTCCATGTGCCGGGTGAAGTCCAGCACCACGCCCGTCCCCGTCGCCTGCCCCGCGATCGACGTGCCCCCGCCCCGCGCCACCACCGGCACCCCGCGCGCCCGGCACACGGCCAGCACCGCCGCCACGTCGTCGGCGTCCCGCGGGGCCACCACGCCGAGCGGGACCCGCCGGTAGTTGGACGCGTCCATCGTCACCAGGGCCCGGGAGGTGACGTCGAAGCCGACCTCGCCGCCCACGACCCGCCGCAACTCCTCGGCGAGACCCGCCGGATCCGCCGGCCCGACCGAACCGCCCGCGCCGCCCGGACCCTTCCGTGCACCGAGATCCCTCATACGCCCAGGATGCCCACAACCACCGGCGGGAACGAGCGGGTGGCGACCGGACGGCGACCGGATGACTCCCGGCGGGCGAACGGGTGACGTCCTGACACCGAACGGGGCCGCCGTGCTGTAGGTACGCACAGGTCCGCGGGGCGGCGCGATCGTCTCATCGAACGGACACGGTTCCGTCCCGTTTCACCGAGGCGATACGCTCCGGCTCGTGGCTGAGATCCAGATTCCTGCTGACATGAAGCCCGCGGACGGTCGTTTCGGCGCGGGTCCCTCCAAGGTGCGGGTGGAGGCGCTGGACGCCCTGGCCGCCACCGGTACGTCCCTGCTCGGCACCTCCCACCGCCAGGCCCCGGTCAAGAACCTGGTCGGCCAGGTCCGCGCGGGCATCTCCGAGCTGTTCCAGCTCCCGGACGGCTACGAGGTCGTCCTCGGCAACGGCGGCTCCACCGCGTTCTGGGACGTGGCGACCCACGGCCTGATCGAGAACAGGTCGCAGCACCTCACCTTCGGCGAGTTCAGCTCCAAGTTCGCCAAGGCCGCCAAGCTGGCGCCCTGGCTGGGCGAACCGACCGTGATCTCCTCCGACCCCGGCACCCACCCCGAGGCGCGGGCCGAGGAGGGCGTCGACGTCTACGCCTTCACCCACAACGAGACCTCCACCGGTGTCGCCGCGCCCCTCAAGCGCGTGCAGGGCGCCGACGAGGGCTCCCTCGTCCTGGTGGACGCCACCTCCGGCGCCGGCGGCCTCCCGGTCGACATCGCCGAGACGGACGTCTACTACTTCGCCCCGCAGAAGTCGTTCGCCTCCGACGGCGGCCTGTGGATCGGCGTGTTCTCCCCGGCCGCGATCGAGCGCGCCGAGCGTGTCCACGCCTCCGGCCGGCACATCCCGGAGTTCTTCTCGCTGCCCACGGCGATCGACAACTCCCGCAAGAACCAGACCTACAACACCCCGGCGCTGTCCACCCTCTTCCTGCTCAACCAGCAGCTGGAGTGGATCAACGGCCAGGGCGGCCTGGCCTGGTCGACGGAGCGCACGAAGGACTCCTCCACCCGCCTGTACTCCTGGGCCGAGGACTCCAAGCACGCGACCCCGTTCGTCTCGGACCCGGCCAAGCGCTCCCAGGTCATCGGCACGATCGACTTCGCGGACGAGATCGACGCCGCCGCGATCGCCAAGGTGCTGCGCGCCAACGGCATCGTCGACACCGAGCCCTACCGCAAGCTCGGCCGCAACCAGCTGCGCGTCGCGATGTTCCCGGCGATCGACCCGGCGGACGTCGAGGCGCTGACGAAGTGCATCGACTACGTGATCGAGAAGCTCTGACCGCTTCCCGCACCCGATTGCGGCTTCCGTACGACGGTGAGGGACGCCCGGTACCGACCGGGCGCCCCTCACCGCGTCTCAGGTCGCGGTGCAGCTCAGGCTCGGCACTCCCCCGCCGCCCGGCGCTCCGCCGAACCCGAAGCTCGCCGAACCGCCCACCGCGACAGCGCCGTTGTGGGCTGCGTTGACGGCGGTCACCGTGGACCCGCTCTGCGTGTACGAGGCGTTCCACATGTTGGTGACCTGCTGCGAGCCGCTCCAGGACCACGTCACCTTCCAGGAGGTGAGCGCGGTCGTCCCGGTGTTGGTGACCTTGACGTCGGCGTTGAAGCCGCTGCCCCAGTCGCTGCTGACGCTGTAGACGGCGCTGCACGCGGCCGTACCGCCGCCCCCTCCGCCGCCACCGCCGCCCCCGCCACCGCCCGCCGGGAAGCCGGGCGCCTTGATGCTCGCGAGATACCCGTCCTTCACCGTGTCCACGGTCGCCCAGTCGTCCTTCAGGATGCCGCCGGTGTCACCGGAGTCGGGGTTCCACGACCAGAACGTCCAGTGGAAGCCGTCGGCGCCGTAGGTGGCGGTCGGCCGCAGATAACTCACCAGCGCGGCCAGCCACTTCTGGTCCACCGTCGACTGGAGCGTCGTACCGAACTCGCCGACCCACACGGGTGCGATGTTCTGCTTGAAGATGTATCCCCAGTACTTGTCCCAGACGCCCGGCATGTTGGCGGGGAACGTCGGGTCGCTGAACCAGCTCTGCTGGGCGACGCTGGTCGCGTAGTCGTGGGCGGAGTACACCACCCGGTTGGGCACGTCGAGTTGCACGGGGTACTGCCCGACGCCCATCAGGTTGCCGCCCCACCAGCCGGAGACCCCGTTGAACGACTGCACGCCCTCCACGAAGAACAGCAGGGCGGGATTGACGGACAGCACGGCGTTGCCCGCGCGCTGCGCCGCCAGCCGCCAGTCCGTGGCCTGGTCACCGCAGCCCCAGCAGGCCGGGTCGTGCGGCTCGTTGTGCAGGTCGATGCCGATCACGGTGTCCTGGCCCGCGTAACGGGCCGCCAGGGCCTTGAGATCGGCGATCCAGGTCGACTCCGGCACCGCCGAGGTGTACCAGAGCGCCGACTGCCCGCCCGAGTCCGGCCGGTGCCGGTCCAGGATGACCTTCAGACCGTCCTGGCCCGCGTACGACACGATCCTGTCCATGACGCCCAGCGAGTTCAGCCCCGCCAGGTCGGCGTTCTTGCCGCCGGAGAAGTCGATGCTGTTCGGGACGGTCGCGCTCTTGAAGATGTCGTCGCTGTAGGGGAGGCGGATGGTGTTGTAGCCCAGCGACTTCATCTGGTCGATCATGCTCTTGTAGTCGCGCGACCAGAGGCCGTGCACGACGTAGTTGGCGGTCTCGAAGCCGAACCAGTTGATGCCGGCGATCCGCACCGGCTGTCCGGACGCGTCCAGGATCTGACGGCCGCTGGTGTGCCAGTAACCGGCCCCGGCGGCGGCCGCGGCGGCCGGGGTGTCGGCCGCGTGGGCGGCCTGGACTCCGGCCGGCGATAACAGGAGCGCCGCGGCGGCGGCACACAGCGCTCTGCGCAGACTGCGGAACATGTCGCTGCTTCCTCTCGTGGGGGGCGGCGGGTCCGGAACAGGTGGGAGCGCTCCCACGACACCGCGCCTTCCATGGAAGTCAGAACTCACGGGCCCGTCAAGACGCGTGACGTCACCTCAGTCGCGGCGCCGCAGCCGCCGCAGGCCGAACAGCCCTGCGCAGACCGCGGCGACGGCCAGCGCGCCGTAGGTGACACCGCCGCCGCCGGAGCCGCCGCCCGTCGCGGAATCGCCCGGACCGCCGCCGCCGGACGGCTTGCCGGAGCCGGACCCGCTGCCGCCCGACCCCCCGCCGGGCGCATCCTCCGCCTTCACGGAGCTGTCGGCGCCCTCGCTGCCGTACATGAGCTTGGTCCCGTCGGCGGAGTAGGTGACGGACTCCCCCTGTCCCTGCAACGGCACGTTCAGCCGGCCCAGCCGCTCGATCTTCCCGCCGTTCCAGTCGTAGTAGATGCCCCCGAAGTAGCCGCGGACGGCGAGTCGCCCGCCGTCGGGCGAGAAGGCGGCGTCCGTGGCCCAGAGGTCGACCGTGGCGACGGGCTCGAAGATGTTGGCGCCGGAGGACGACAGCTCGGCCGGGCCCTCGTACAGGTGCCCGCCGTCCTCCTTCTTGTCGATGATGTACACCCGGCCGGTCTTCGGGTGGACGACGAGCGACTCGGCGTTGCGGGCGCCGTCGGAGTACTTCACCACGTACTGCGTGGCCCTGATCGTCTGGTCCTCGAGGACCTTGGGCTCGGGCAGCCGGTAGATCCAGACGTACGGCCAGGTCCCGTCGAGGTTGTCGCCGATGTCGCCGACGTAGATCTGGTTGCCGGGTCCGATGGAGACGGCCTCGACATCGCGCGGCGAACCGATGCCGCTCAGCGTGAGGGTGGCGACCGTCTTTCCGGTGGCGCTGTCCACGGCGTAGATGTACGGCCCGTCGTCGCTGTCGTTGTGGGTCCAGTAGATCCCGGGGTGCAGACGGGAGGCGGCCAGGCCGCTGGACTCGGTGATGCGCGGGTCCTTGATGGTGAACCCCTCGTCGCCGTCGGCGGCGGAGGCGGGCGCGGCCAGCACACCCGTGAGCAGGGCCCCGGCGAGGAGGGCGAACGGTCGACGCATGCCCCCAAGACTGCCATCCCGGACCTGTTGCCGCGTCAGCCGAGGTCCGCCGCGCCCGCGTGGCAGGCCTCACACCCGGGCCGGTCCGCCGACGGCCCGCCGATCGTCCATCATGAGCGGATGCTCAGGTTCATGCCCGTCGGCGACTCCCAGACGATCGGAAGCGCCGGCGAACACACTTGGCGTTACCGGATGTGGCAGCACCTGCGCACGACGTACGGCCGCCCGTTCGCCGTCGTCGGCCCGCGCGAGACGCTCCACGACAAGGCGACGGACGCGCCCACGTCGTACGAGTACGCCGAACCGGACTTCCCGCGCGCGCACCTGGCCGGCTGGGGCGAGGGCTGGCTGCACATGGCCCCGCTGGTCGGCGACGCGGTCCGCGCGCACCGGGCGGACGTCCTGCTGGTCGCGCTCGGCCTGATCGACCTGGGCTTCTACACGAACGCCCGGCAGACGGCGGACAACGTGCGGCTCTTCGTGGCCGAGGCGCGGTCGGCGAACCCGCGGGTGCGGATGGTCGTCCTGCCGGTGATACCCAACTCCCGCGCGCTGGAGGACCCCGACTTCGCGGTGGAGGTCTCCGCCTTCAACGAACTGCTGGCCAAGGCGGTCGCCGACCTCGACGAGCCCCGCTCGCCCCTGCTGCTGGCCTCGCCGCCGCCCGGGTACGACATCAACCACGACACCTACGACGGCACCCACCCCAACGCGAGCGGCGAGCACAAGATCGCCGAGGCCTTCGCGGAGGCGATGCACCAGGGGTGGGGACTGGGCGGGGAGTACGAGGGCTGAGGCACCGCCCGCTCCGGTGCGTCTCCCCGGCGTGGCCTCCGGCATATTCCACTTCTCCCGTGACCTCGTCACCCTGCGTATCGTTGTACTGCGCGGCGGCCCTCGTGCGGAGAGCGGCCGGGGAGGAGCGCCACATGACCGTCCTGGACGACAGGATCGAGATCGAGATGGCTGACGACAACGTCGAGCGCCTGGACCAGTGGTTCGAGCGGCTCGAGCGGATGCCCGTCCCCGAGGGTCACAAGGTCGAGATCGTGGGGGGCGATGTCTTCATGACGCCGCAGCGGGACATCCACTGGAACACCATCCGCGAGATCCTGTGGGCACTCGAAGACCGCTTCGGAAGGCGCGCACAGGTGCTCTCGGACGTCCGTATCGACTTTCCCGGCCCCGAGAACGGCTTCTGCCCCGATGTCGCCAAGCTGCGCGAGGGAGCCACCAAGGACGACGAGGGCCGCTGGCGTCACGAGGACATCGAGTTCGTCGCCGAGGTCATCTCCAAGGGGACCGCCCAGAACGACTACGGCCCCAAGAAGACCGCGTACGCCCTGGCCGAGGTCCCGGTGTATCTCGTGGCCGACCCCTACCAGGGCACCTGCCATGTGTACACCAGCCCCAAGAAGGGCGACTACACCAGCGAACTGCGCGTCACCTACGGCGGAGACGTCGACCTGACCACGACCCCTCTCGGCCTCACCCTCAGGACCGGCGAATTCCCCCGCGACTGACCCTGTCGCCCGCCCTCCTTCGTGCCGCCCTTGCCTGGAGCGCACTCCAAGACGTTGGCTTGGAGACCATGGAGTACACGCAGCTCGGACGCACCGGACTCAAGGTCAGCCGACTCGTCCTCGGCACCATGAACTTCGGCCCCCTGACGGACGAGGCCGACAGCCACACGATCATGGACGCGGCGCTCGACGCCGGCGTCAACTTCTTCGACACGGCGAACGTCTACGGCTGGGGCGACAACAAGGGCCGCACCGAGGAGATCATCGGGAACTGGTTCGCCCAGGGCGGCGATCGGCGCGACAAGGTCGTCCTCGCCACCAAGGTCTACGGCAACATGGCCGCCGAGGGCGACCCCTGGCCCAACAGCGACAAGCTCTCCGCGCTCAACATCCGGCGCGCGGTCGACGCCAGCCTGAAGCGGCTGCGGACCGACCACATCGACGTCTACCAGTTCCACCACGTCGACCGCTCGACTCCCTTCGAGGAGATCTGGCAGGCGATGGACGTACTGGTGCAGCAGGGGAAGATCCTCTACGTCGGCTCCTCCAACTTCCCCGGATACAAGATCGCCCAGGCCAACGAGATCGCCGCCCGCCGCGGCACCATGGGCCTGGTCAGCGAGCAGTGCCTCTACAACCTCGCCGAGCGGCGCGCCGAGATGGAGGTCGTCCCGGCCGCGCGGGAGTACGGGCTCGGGGTCATCCCCTGGTCACCGCTCCAGGGCGGTCTGCTGGGCGGCGTGCTCAAGAAGGAGGCCGAGGGCGGCCGCCGGGCCTCCGGCCGGACCGCCGACACCCTCGCCGACCCGGCCAAGCGCGCGCAGATCCAGGCGTACGAGGACCTGCTCGACAAGCACGGCCTGGAGCCCGGCGAGGCCGCGCTGGCCTGGCTGCTCACCCGGCCGGGCGTGACCGGCCCGATCGTCGGCCCGCGCACCGCCGACCAGCTCGCCTCGGCACTGCGCGCCGTCGAGCTGGAGCTGGGCGAGGAGCTGCTGGCGGGTCTCGACGAGGTCTTCCCGGGGCCGGGCCCGTCCCCGGAGGCCTTCGCCTGGTAGGCGGCCCGCCGTCGGACGGCCGACGAACGCCGACGGACGGCCACCGGGGATCGCCCCGGTGGGCCGGGCCGTCGGCCCGGCGGCCACGGCAGGATCGCACGGCGGCGCGGTCACGGCGCCCGGAGGGGCACGGGCTCACCCGGTCCTGGCCCCACCCGGTCGCGGACCCCTACGGCTGCGGCCTCGCACGGCCGCGCACTCACCTGCCGAGCGCGGCCGCCAGGGCGACGACGACGAACAGCAGCACAAGCACACCGGCCATGATCCGGTTCCGGGTTTTCGGGTCCACGCGTCCGAGCGTAACCGGCCCCGGCGCGAACCCGTCCGGCGGACCGTCCCGAAGCCGCCCGGTCGGCAGGCTTCCTCCCCCGTCCGCCCGCCGACCGGGACCCCGTGACCGCTCAGGCCACGTGGTCCCCGTCACCCGCGGTGCTCTCGTCGCTCCCGTCGTCCCCGGTCCGCCGGGCGGCGCCCAGCGGCCAGCGGGCGACCGTCTCGTAGCGGGGCTGCTCGCCGGGCACGCCCGACTTCGGCAGGTTGCTGCGGACCATGCACAGGTCCGTCACCGTCCAGGTGTCGCTGGTGAACCCGGCGAGGGCCTCGACGTACGGGCGGGTGTCGATCGAGTCACGACTGCGGGCCACCGTCAGATGGGCCTGGTACCGGCGGTGCTCGCCCATGGGCACGCCCGCCTTGCGCGCGGCGGCCTCGCTCCGGTCGGCCAGCAGCCGCAGCGTCTCCAGATCGCCGGCCGCGCCCGTCCACAGCGCCCGTCCGTGCCCGAACTGTCCGCCGCCGCGCAGTGCCAGCGGGAAGGGGGACGTGCGGTGCGCGGCGCGCTCCAGGCGGGCCGACAGCGCGGGTACGAGGTCGTCGTCGACCTCGCCGTAGAACGCCAGCGTGAAGTGCCAGCCGGGGCGGCCCGTCCAGCGCAGCCCCTGCGCGCCGGGCAGCCCGCGCAGGGCGTCGACCTCGGCGGCCAGTTCGCGGGTGACGTCCTGCGGGGGCAGCACGGCGGCGAAGAGTCTCATGGACGTCACCCTTCCAGGGAACGGACCGCCCGGCGAGCCTCCCGCCCGCCCGGGAGGCTCGGGGCCGGCGCCCGGGGGAGAGCGGAGGCCCGGGGGAGCGGTCTCCCCCGGGCCCGGCACGTACGCCTCGGCGGCTCAGACCGCCGCCAGTTCCTCCTGACGCTCCTTCGGGACGAAGCCCACCCGCGGATGGCCGTGGTTCCAGCCCACCGCCAGCCGCAGTCCGCCGACGCGGGCCATGACCAGGCCGATGGTGACGGCGGCGACGGCCGAGACGGCGCCGCCCGCCGCGAGTCCGGCCCGCACGCCGTAGGTGTCCGTGATCCAGCCGGCGATCGGCGCGCCCACCGGCGAGCCGCCCATGAACACCATCATGTACAGGGCCATCACCCGGCCGCGCATGGCCGGGTCGGTGGCCATCTGGACGCTGGTGTTGGCGGTGACGTTGACCGTCATGCCGAACATCCCGATCGGGGCCATGAGCAGGGCGAACACCCACAGCGAGGGGCTGAGGGCGGCGACGATCTCGACCGCGCCGAAGACCACCGCCGCCGCGACCAGCACCCGCATCCGCGCCGTTCCCCGGCGGGCGGCGAGCAGCGCGCCGGCCAGTGAGCCGACCGCCATCAGCGTGTTGAAGAGGCTGTACGACCCCGCCCCCGCGTGGAAGACGTCGTCGGCGAAGGCCGAGAGGTACACGGGGAAGTTGAAGCCGAAGGTGCCGATGAACCCGACCAGGGCGATCGTCCAGATCAGCTCGGGCCGCCCGGCGACGTAGTGCAGGCCCTCGCGGAGCTGGCCCTTGCCGCGCGGGGCGCGCTCGACGACGTGCAGTTCGCGGGCGCGCATCAGCAGCAGTCCGGCGATGGGCGCGACGAAGGACAGGCCGTTGGCGAGGAACGCCCAGCCCGTGCCCACCCCGGTGATCAGCAGACCCGCCACGGCGGGTCCGACCAGCCGGGCGGACTGGAAGTTCGCGGAGTTCAGGCTGACCGCGTTCTGCAGCTGGTCGCGGCCGACCAGTTCGGTGACGAAGGACTGGCGGGCCGGGTTGTCGACGACCGTGGCGAGGCCGACGGCGAAGGCGGCGAGGTAGACGTGCCAGACCTGGACGTGTCCGGACAGGGTCAGGAAGGCCAGCACGAGGCCGGTGACGGCCATCGCGGACTGGGTGACGAGCAGGGTGCCGCGCTTGGGCAGGCGGTCGACGAGGACCCCGCCGAACAGGCCGAAGAGCAGCATCGGCAGGAATTGCAGGGCCGTCGTGACGCCGACGGCCGTCGAGGAGCCGGTGAGGCTGAGGACCAGCCAGTCCTGGGCGATGCGCTGCATCCAGGTCCCCGTGTTGGAGACGACCTGGCCGACGAAGAACAGGCGGTAGTTCCTGACCTTCAGGGAGCTGAACATCGAGGACTTGCGGGCCCCGCCGGGGGAAGTGTCGTGGATGGTCGGTGCGGGGGCGGAAGGTGCTCCGGATCCCGAACTCAAAAGGATTCGCCTCCTCGCGGCGCGGTGGTGCTGGCTTACAGGTGTGCGAGCTTCTCCAGCACGGGGGCGGCGGCGCGCAGTTTCGCCCACTCGTCCTCGTCGAGGCCGTCGACCAGGGAGGCCAGGAAGGCGTTCCGCTTGCGGCGGCTCTCCTCGAGCATCGCCGTGGCCTGTTCGGTCTGGGTGACGACCTTCTGACGCCGGTCCTCGGGGTGGGGCTCCAGCCGGACCAGGCCCTTGGCCTCCAGCAGCGCGACGATGCGGGTCATCGACGGCGGCTGGACGTGCTCCTTGCGGGCGAGTTCGCCCGGGGTCGCGCTCCCGCACAGGGAGAGGGTGCCCAGCACCGACATCTCGGTCGGGCTGAGCGACTCGTCGACTCGCTGGTGCTTGAGGCGACGGGACAGCCGCATGACTGCGGATCGCAGGGAGTTCACGGCGGCAAGGTCGTCGCCATGGGTAAGGTCCGACATGGTCTTTAGCGTAACTCATTACTCTTTCTAAAGACCAATGGGACGCGCCCCGAGGACCGACGGGAACACGCCGAAGACCACCGAGGGGCGCACCGAGGACCACCGAGGACCGACGGACGCGCGAAGGGCCGACGGGACGCGCGGAGATGCCCGTGACCCGGACGGCTCAATCCGGATATCACTCATACGGGTGATCCCCAGGCGGAACATCTCGCGCCACACCGAAGCGTGCAGCGACTCTCGTACGCATGGGGACCAGCGTGCTCAGCCTGCGTGTGGACGGGGAGCTGCTCGAGAGGCTCCGGGAACATGCCGCGAAAAGGGGAATGAGCGTCCAGGACTATGTAGTCCGGACGCTCATCCGCGACGACTTCGACGAGCGGTTCAAGACCGCCGTCGAGGAGACGGAGAAGTTCTACGGGGTCACGTGACGACCCCGCGCCATCAGGTCAGCCCGAGGGCCGGCATCAGGTAGTAGAAGGCGAACACCGCCGAGACGACGTACATCGCGACCGGGATCTCCTTGGCCCGGCCCGCCGCCAGACGCATCACCACGAAGGTGATGAAGCCCATGCCGATGCCGTTGGTGATCGAGTAGGTGAACGGCATCATCACCATCGTGACGAAGGCCGGGATGGCGATGGTGAAGTCGGCCCAGTCGATCTCCTTGACCGAGCCGGCCAGGATCAGGAAGCCGACCGCGATCAGGGCGGGCGTGGCCGCCTGGGACGGGACCATCGTGGCGATCGGGGTGAGGAACAGGGCCACGGCGAACAGGGCGCCGGTGACGACGTTCGCGAAGCCGGTGCGGGCGCCCTCGCCGACGCCGGCCGTGGACTCCACGAAGCAGGTGGTGGCCGAGGAGGAGGACGCGCCACCCGCGGCGACCGCGATGCCGTCGACGAAGAGGACCTTGTTGATGCCGGGCATCTGACCCTGCGCGTCCGTCAGCTTGGCCTCGTCGCTGATGCCCATGATCGTGCCCATCGCGTCGAAGAAGCACGACAGCAGGACCGTGAAGACGAAGAGCACACCGGTCAGCACGCCGACCTTGTCGAAACCGCCGAACAGGCTGAACTTGCCGATCAGACCGAAGTCGGGGGTGGCGACGGGGTTGCCCGGCCACTTCGGCGTCGTCAGACCCCAGGACGGGATCGTCGCGACCGCGTCGATGATCATCGCCAGCACGGTCATGGCGACGATCGAGATCAGGATCGCGCCGGGCACCTTGCGCACGATGAGCGCCAGGGTCAGCAGCGTGCCCAGGATGAAGACCAGCACCGGCCAGCCGGTGAGGTGACCGTCGATGCCCAGCTGGAGCGGGACGGTGGTGTGGGCGGCGTCCGGGATCCGGGAGACGAAGCCGGAGTCGACCAGGCCGATCAGCATGATGAACAGGCCGATACCGATGGCGATGGCCTTGCGCAGCCCGTAGGGCACGGCGTTCATGACGCGCTCGCGCAGACCGGTGGCGACCAGCAGCATCACGACGAAGCCGGCCAGGACCACCATGCCCATGGCGTCCGGCCAGGTCATCCGCGGGGCGAGCTGGAGCGCGACCACGGAGTTCACGCCCAGGCCCGCGGCGAGCGCGATGGGCACGTTGCCGATGACACCCATGAGGAGGGTGGTGAAGGCGGCCGTGACCACGGTCGCCGTGACCAGCTGGCCGTTGTCGAGCTGGTGCCCGTACATGTCCTTCGCGCTGCCCAGAATGATCGGGTTCAGCACGATGATGTAGGCCATCGCGAAGAAGGTGGCGAAGCCGCCACGGACCTCCCGGGACAGCGAACTGCCCCGCTCGGAGATCTTGAAGTAGCGGTCGAGAGCGCCGAAGGCGGGCGTACCGCCCGGCTGCTCGGGCGCGGGAACCTTGGCGGGGGCCGAGGTGGACATGCGGGACCTCAGGGGGTGACGGGGGTGGGGAACATGATCGAGCCTCGCCGCTCCCAGGTCACCTTCAGCGCTCCCCCACGGTGCTGTTGGTGTTTCCTACGACAAGAAGTGGCCAGGCTCGGACTGTTTCAGTATGAACATATGAAGTCGATTTAGCTATCTCCGCGCGTAGACCTCCGGTGTCACAGGAGACCCACCGCTCCCTGCGATACCGCCCCGCGGGCCTCGTAAGCTGTGCGCATGACCAAATGGACCCCCACGCACGAGGCGCCCGAGCCCCTGGAGGGCCCCGTGGTCGCCACCATCACCGGCGGCACGATCATCTGGTTCGTCCTCTTCCTCGTACAGCTCCCCTTCTACGGCTGGTACGCGGACCGCGGCCACGCATGGTGGATCTGGACCTGTCTGGCCGGCGGCGGGCTGGGCCTGATCGGCATCTGGTACGTACGCAAGCGCGACGCGGCGATCAAGCGGGCGGCCGCGGTGGCGGCCCCGGCCGCCGAGTAGCACCACCGCACCCGCGGGCCCGCGTCGTCCGTACCGGTCGTCCGTGTCTCCCGCCCCGTACGACCACGGCATCAGTCCCCGCGCGCCCTCCTCGTCCTCAGGTCGGAACTTCCGTCCACTCGGCGGGTGAACTGTCAAATCCGCACGTACCGTCGAAGGCATGAGGCACATCGACGCCGGCGCCGAGCTCGATCCCGTGCACCCCGTCCCCATGCCCCCGCCCCCGGCGACCGGACTCAGCACCGCCCAGGTCGCCGAGCGCGTGGCCCGCGGACAGGTCAACGACATCCCCGTGCGCAGCAGTCGGTCCCTGGCCGAGATCGCCCGCGCGAACGTCTTCACCCGGTTCAACGCGATCATCGGCGTGCTCTGGCTGATCATGCTGTTCGTCGCGCCGTTCCAGGACAGCCTGTTCGGCTATGTGATCCTCGCCAACACCGGTATCGGCATCGTCCAGGAGTGGCGGGCGAAGAAGACCCTGGACTCGCTCGCCGTCATCGGGGAGACCCGGCCGACGGTCCGGCGGGACGGCGCGGCCGTCCAGATCGCCACCTCCGAGCTCGTGCTCGACGACCTCGTGGAGATCGGCCCGGGGGACAAGGTCGCCGTCGACGGCGTCTGCGCCGAGGCCGACGGCATGGAGGTCGACGAGTCGCTGCTCACCGGTGAGGCCGACCCGGTCGTCAAGCGGCCCGGCGACCCGGTGCTGTCCGGCAGCTTCGTCGTGGCCGGCGGCGGGGCCTTCAAGGTCACCAAGGTGGGCCGCGAGGCCTACGCCGCCCAGCTCGCCGAGGAGGCCTCCCGCTTCACCCTGGTCCACTCCGAGCTGCGCTCCGGCATCTCCACGATCCTGAAGTACGTGACCTGGATGATGATCCCGACCGCCATCGGCCTGATCATCAGCCAGTTCTTCGTCCAGCAGCACGGCTTCAAGGACTCCATCGCCAGGGCGGTCGGCGGGATCGTCCCGATGGTCCCGGAGGGGCTGGTGCTGCTCACCTCCGTCGCCTTCGCCATCGGCGTCATCCGGCTTGGCCGAAAACAGTGCCTCGTCCAGGAGCTGCCGGCCATCGAGGGACTCGCCCGCGTCGACATCGTCTGCCTCGACAAGACCGGCACCCTCACCGAGGGCGGCATGGACGTCACCGAGCTGCGCCCGCTCGGCGGCCACGAGGAGACCTACGTACGCAGGGTGCTCGGCGCGCTCGGCGAGTCCGACCCACGGCCCAACGCCTCCCTCCAGGCCGTCATCGACGCCTACCCGGACACCGAGGAGTGGCGCTGCACCGAGTCCCTGCCGTTCTCCTCCGCCCGCAAGTACAGCGGCGCCTCCTTCAGCGAGGGCAACGGCGAGTCGAGCACCTGGCTGCTCGGGGCCCCCGACGTGCTGCTGCCCGAGGCCGACTCCGCCCTCGCCGAGACCGAGCGGCTCAACGCGCAGGGGCTGCGGGTCCTGCTGCTCGCCCGGGCCACCCGCGACCTCGACGGACCCGACGTGGCGACGGACGTCCGGCCCGCCGCCCTCGTCGTGCTGGAGCAGCGGCTGCGCCCGGACGCGGCGGACACCCTCGGCTACTTCGCCGAGCAGAACGTCCACGCCAAGGTGATCTCCGGTGACAACGCGGTGTCCGTCGGGGCGGTCGCCGGCAAGCTCGGGCTCGCCGGCACCGCCGTTGACGCGCGCAGGCTGCCCGCGGACCGGCGGGAGATGGCGCGGGCCCTCGACGAGGGCACCGTGTTCGGGCGGGTCACCCCGCAGCAGAAGCGGGACATGGTGGGCGCCCTCCAGTCCGGCGGCCACACGGTCGCGATGACCGGGGACGGGGTGAACGACGTACTCGCGCTCAAGGACGCCGACATCGGTGTGTCCATGGGCTCGGGGTCCGAGGCGACCCGGGCCGTCGCGCAGATCGTGCTGATGAACAACAGCTTCGCCACGCTGCCCTCGGTGGTCGGCGAGGGTCGGCGGGTGATCGGCAACATCACCCGGGTGGCCACGCTCTTCCTGGTGAAGACCGTCTACTCGGTCCTGCTGGCCGTGCTGGTGGTGTGCTGGCAGGTCGAGTACCCCTTCCTGCCCCGGCACCTGACCCTGCTGTCCACCCTGACCATCGGCGTCCCGGCGTTCTTCCTCGCCCTCGCCCCCAACAGGGAACGCGCCCGGCCGCACTTCGTCCGGCTGGTCATGCGGTACGCGATCCCGGGCGGGGTGGTGGCCGGGGCGGCGACCTTCGTCACCTACCTGCTCGCCCGTCACCACTACACCGGGGCGGACTCGCTGGACGCGGAGACGAGCGCGGCCACGCTGACCCTGTTCCTGATCTCGATGTGGGTGCTGGCGATCGTCGCCCGCCCCTACACCTGGTGGCGGGTCGTCCTGGTCGCCTCGATGGCCGCCGGGTTCCTGGTGGTGCTGGTCGTGCCGTCGCTCCAGAGCTTCTTCGCGCTGAAGCTGGTGGGGACGGCGATGCCGTGGACGGCGGTGGGCATCGCGGCGGTGTCGGCGGTCGTCCTGGAACTGCTGTGGAAATGGGTCGACCGCCGCTTTCCCGCCTGACGGAACGACGACACCGGCAGTACTGGCGGTACTGCCGGTGTCGGCGGTGGTGCGGGTGGCTCTTACTGCACGTCGATGAAGTCGCCCGCGGCGTTGACGGCCGGGGTCGTCGTGGTGCCCGCGAAGACGTAGCGGTAGTAGCCGTCGGCGGACGCGGTGACCGTCGTCTTCAGGGCGCCGGTGGAGCTGGTCTTGACCGTCTTGACGGTGGTGTAGGCGGTGGCGCCCTTCTTCTTGAACTGGAGCTTCACCGGCTGCGCGGCGTAGCCGGCGTACTTGCCGCTGTCCCAGTTCGCGCGGGTCAGCGCGCCGGTGACCGTGATGGTCCTGCCCTTCTTGACCGGCTCCGGCGAGGCGTTGACCGTCAGCTTCGACAGGCGCTGGACGTTCTTGGCGCCCAGGTCGCCCTGCCACTTGATGTTGCTGCCGCTGGTGGCGACCGCGACCGCGCCGACCTTCCAGGCGCCGGCCTGGGCGTTGAACAGGTCCAGGCTCTCGTCGGAGGACGCCGGACGGAACTGGATCTTGGCCGTGCACTTGAGTACGGTCGAGGAGGACGCGGTGCAGGTGCCGGGGGCGTCACCGGCGTAGATGTCGCTCTGCTCGCTGAGCGTGGTGCCGCGGTAGAGGACCGGGCCGCTCTCGAAGGAGCTCGCGGCGACGTTCGCGGGGTGCGTCACCGTGTAGGTCGCGGTGACCGTGACCTGCGTGGTGGGGCCGACCACGATGTTCTTGCCGGCGTTGACCACGACGTTGGAGAACGTGACGGCGGACAGCGGGTTGCCGGCGGCCTGCGCGGCCGGGACGGCGAAGGCGGAGAGGGCCAGGGCGCCGGTGACGGCGGCCACAGTGGCTCGGATACGCATGGGGTTCCCCAGGTGGAGAAGGGGTCCCGCCGCTGGTCGTTCCTCACGGTTCGTCGTCGGCGCGGGACCCAAGTGATCGGTGAGTCTGTTGACTCGTGGGGTGAGATCAGTGAGACAGGCGACTGGTTGTACGCGTGATGCGGAGGAACCCGAGTTTTTATGTTCGCGTTACGCTCCGATGGCGAAGCGCAGAGAAAACGCCCGGCCCCGGGAGACCCCGGGACCGGGCGGAGACGCAGTCCGTACGACGTCGACTACCGCACGTCTATGAAGTCGGCGGCGGCGCTGACCGCCGGGGTGGTCGTGGTGCCCGCGAAGACGTAGCGGAAGTAGCCGTCGGCGGAGGCCTTGACCGTGGTGCTCAGGGCGCCGGTCGAGCTGGTCTTGACCGTCTTGAGCGTGGTGTAGGCGGTGGCGCCCTTCTTCTTGAACTGGAGCTTCACCGGCTGGCCGCTGTACCCCGCGTACTTCAGGGTCTCCCAGTTGGCGCGGGCCAGCTTGCCGGTGACCGTGATGGTCCTGCCCTTCTTCACCGGCTCCGGCGTGGCGTTGACCGTCAGGGTCGAGGCGCGCTGGACCCGGTGGGTCGTCTGGTAGTCGTTCCAGTAGACCCTCCCGTCACGGGCGAACACCCCCACCGCCACGTGCCAGGTGCCCGCCTGGAGGTTGGCGGTCAGGTTGCTGCCCGGGACGGCGGTGACGGTCAGCGTGCAGGTCGAGGTGGTGGCACTGGCAGCGGTGCAGGTGGCCCTGCCCTCGTTCGCCAGCAGCAGCCCGTCGAGGCCGCTGTCCAGGTTGGTGCCGTGCCACAGGTCGACGTCGATGTCCTGGATGCCGCTGGAGTGGCTCGCGGTCACCGACACCGTGAACTTCTTCGAGGCCGACGGGCCGACGACGAGGGTCGCGCCGGAGTTGACCGAGACCTTGGAGACCTTCGGCAGTTCGTCCGCGGCCGACGCGACGGGCACGGCCGACGCGGACAGGGCGAGGGCGCCCGAGACGACGGCGACGGTGGCTGGGATACGCATTCGGTCCCCCGGTGGAAGGAGGCCCCGCCGTCCGTCGTCGCCCGCGGTGCGCGAGGACGGACGGCAGGGGCCGATCGATCGTGGAGTCTGCTGACTCACATGGTCAGATGTGTGACGCGTGTAAAGGGTTGTGCACGAGTTGAAATCCTCGTGGCGTTCCGGCCGCTCAGTCGAACCAGCGGTCCCGCGCGAGCTCGTCCGTCCGTGAGGGGTCCTCCAGCAGCGCCGCGACCTCGAAGCGGCGCGGCCACTGGCCGGCCGCCCAGGCCAGGCCCGCGGCGACGCCCTCCAGGGTCGAGGCGTGCAGGACGCCGTCGTCGGTGAGCCGCCAGTCGATCTCCACGCCGTCCACGAGGAGTTCCTCGTGCTCGACGTAGGACCGCGGGGTCCGCGGCCCGAGCAGCACCCGCACCGGCTCCGGTACGTCGTGCTCGGCGCCCTCGGAACCGACCTCGCCGGTGACGGACTCGCTCAGCCGCCGCACCTGGAACAGCTCGGCCAGCCGATCGGCGAGCGCCGGGCGCACCGGCAGCAGCGGCACGCCCTCGGTGAAGGGCAGCAGATCGGGCGAGTCGACCACCACCGCGTCGGCCGCGTCCACCACCTCCACCCGGCCGTCGACGACCGCGCGCACCTCGTCGGGCAGGGTCACCTGCTCGGGGTCCAGCTCGGACAAAGCGCAGTACAGCCCGTGCAGTTGGGCGCCGGTGACGGTGCGTTCCGGGTCGGCGAGCCGGTCGAGCAGTTCGGCGGCACCGCCGGGCTCGTCGAGCAGAGCGGCCACCGAGGTGCGTACCCCGAGGGCCCGCAGCACCTGCTCGTCGTCGAACCCGGTCGCGTCGGCCTCGTCGTACAGGCCGCGCAGCAGCGGGTCGCCGCCGGCCGAGAGCAGACCGGCCGGACGCCTGCCGTCGATCACCGGATGCCCGCGCAGCCACCAGGCCGTGTAGGGCCGTACGACCTCGTGGGTGCCGTCGGCCAGCAGGATGCGCAGCGGCTGGACGATGGCGTCGCGCAGCGGCGGCCGGGCCAGCATGGCGAGCGCCTGCGGCCAGCGGTCCTCGTCGACCAGGTCGAGATCGCGTACGGCGACGAGTTCGGTGGCCACCGGCGGCACCGGGGTGTCCGGGAACCGGTCGAGGACGTCCTCGCACCACACGTCGACGGCGTCCAGCAGACCGGCGTCGTCGGGCTGGGCGAAGTCGCCCTCGCGGGGCTCCAGTTCGTCCGGGTCGAGGACCACGTCCGTGGCGCGGACCAGGGCGAAGCCGGCCAGCACGCCACAGGCGGCCAGCGGTTGTTCGCCCCACTTGTCGGCCAGTTCGGCGTCGACGAAGGCGAGTTCGTCCTCGCGCATCACCCGGGCGAAGGGGCTGCCGGGCAGCACCAGCTCGCCGGCCGGGGCGAGTTCGCCGTCCTCGTCGGGCAGGGCGAGGGCGCCGAGCCAGGGTTCGTCGCCGGGCTCGATACCGGCGTCCCGGACCAGGGCGAGGACGATGTCGGCGAGTTCCTCGGCGTCCAGGACGTCCTCGTCCCACGCCCCGCCGACGTCGTCGAGGGAGGCGGCGACGGCGCCCCGCACCTGGGGGGTGGTGAGGACGGCGCGGGCCAGGGCCGGCAGCGCGCCGAGCTTCTCCAGGAGCGGGTGGACGGCGTCCGGGTGGGCGACCTTCAGGCCGAGCCGGGCCAGCACCTCGGGTTCGATCCGGGCGCCGTCCGGGGAGGGCAGCAGCACCTGCCGGGGGCCGACCGTGGTGCGCCCGTCGGCGAGCGGCACGGGCAGCCCGGTGAGCCGGTCGGGGTCGACTCCGGCGAGGCTGTCGTACAGCCGCCGCCACCAGTCGGGGTCCTTCTCCAGCCCGGCCAGCCGGTCCACCGCGTCGGCGAGCGGCACCCGGGCGACGCCCAGCGTGCGCAGCTCGACCCGGCGTTCGAGGCCGGCGGGCAGCAGGGTGGGGAGCACCTCGGCGAGGACCCGGACGGTGTCGCCGCCCGCGCCCTCGACCACTTCGGCGTCGCGCGGACGCAGGGCCTCCGGCAGATCGGAGTCGGGCGTGCCGTCGGGCCGGACCGCGGGCGGCAGGAAGGCCGTGCGGGGCAGGCGTTCCAGGATCGCCTGGCGCAGGGCGCCGTCGAGGCCGCCCTTGCCGAGCGGGCCGGGCACGAGGTCGATGACGCCCTCGCCCACCGGGCGCCACTCGGCGAGGAGTTCGGTGTAGGCGTCGGCCGCGCGCTGCACGAGGAAGTCGGTGAGCGGGCCGGGGGCGGCGTGGCGCCGGGTGGTGTCCAGCGGGAAGGACGCGATGAGCAGGGCGGGGACGCCGAGGGGCTCGTCGCTGGGGGTGGGGGCGTGCACGAACGGGCTGGTCCGGGGGTAGCCGGGCGCGCCGTCCCCGGCCACGGGCACGGCCCAGGTGACCGACCAGTGGGGGCGCAGCCGCTCCTCCACGGGGCGGTCGGCGAGCAGGTCCGGGGTGAGCGGGCCGTGGGCGGCGGACGTACGCCAGCGGGTGGTGCCGTCGCGGGAGTCCTCCACGACCGTGTGCGCGCCGTCGGTACGGCGGCGCAGGGTGCGCGGACTGCCGTCGCCGATCTCGACCACGACCTCCGCCAGGCCGGGCAGGGCGAGCAGGAGGGCGTCGTCCACGGCGCCGAGGAGACGCTCGGCGAGGTCGGCTGCGGCCGTGTCGCGCAGCGGGAGGACGACGACGGTGTCGTACGGGTCGGGGGCGGTGCCCTCGGCGGAGAACGGCAGGCGCAGCAACGGGACATGGCCGTCCCGGCGGCGGATCTCGTCGCCCAGGCCGGGACTGCGCCCGGCCGTCTCCGCGGCCAGCTCGCGGGCCTCGGCCAGGGACCAGCGGACCCCGCCGTGACGGGCGAGGACCGCGGGTTCGTCGGTGACGGCGAGGACGGCGGCGAAGCCGACACCGAACCGGCCCACCGTGCTGTCGTGGGCCTCGCGCTTGGCGGAGGCGCGCAGGGTGGACAGCGACTCGACGCCGACCGCGTCCAGCGGGGCTCCGGTGTTGGCGGCGGCGAGGACGCCGTCGCGGAGGGTGAGGCGCAGCCGGCCGGGTACGCCCGCACGGGCCGCGGCGTCCGCCGCGTTCTGGGCGAGCTCGACGACGAGCCGGTCGCGGTAGCCGCCGAGGACCAGGTCCTCCTCGGCGTTGGCGTCCTCGCGGAAGCGGGCGGGGCTGGTGGCCCAGGCGTCGAGCACACCGCGGCGCAGACGGGCCGTGCCGAAGGGGTCCGCGCCCTCGGGTGCCGGCCGCACGAACTTGCTCACGTTCACACTCTCCTCATCGGCGTGAGGTCGAAGGTACCGCGCGGCCGAGCCCGGTCCCGCCGCCGCGGGCGACGAAGATCCGGCCTTTCCCGCGCGGGCGGACCGGGCGTCCGGGAGCGCACACCCGACACACCCGACACACCCGCGGCGCTACGCGTACCCAGACATCCCCGGCCCCACAGGCGCCCACGCCCCTCCGGGCCCCACAAGCACCCGCACGCCTCGGGACCGACGGGCGCAGCGCGCTCCCGGCCCGTCGGCCGCCCGGGTTCCGCCGCAGACACCCCGAAGCACAGGAGAACACCCCCGCCCCCACGATCACCGGCCCCCTGCCGGACACCAGCACCGCGCCGACCCACGCACACCGACGGCGCCCCGGCCCCGACGGGCCTCACGCGTGCCGGCACGTCGACGGCACCGGGCAGGGCCGGGACCGGACGGGACCGGGTAGGCCCGTCGGGGCCGGGTGGGGCCGGCCAGGGCCGTGACCGGACGGGACCGGCAGGGACCGGACGGGACCGGTCCGGACCGGGACGGGCAGAGACGGACCCGGCAGGGACCGGACCGGGACCGGGGCACGGGCGGAGCCGGGACGGGTCCGGGTGTCGGGCGCGCCCAGGGGGACGGGTCCGGGTGTCCGGCGCGGCCGGGGCTACGAGTGCCCCAGTTCCGCCGTCTCCTCGTCCGTCGTCACCGCCGGCACCGACCCCGAGTCGGGTGCCGGGCGGAGCGGGAAGGGGTCCACCCGGGTCTCGTCGATCACCGGCTCGGCCGGGCGGGGCGGCTTCGGCATGACCGCGGCCTCGGAGTGGCCGCCGCAGCCGTAGGCGAGGGAGACGACCCGGCCGTCGGCCGGGGAGAACTCATTGGCGCAGACACCGAACGCCTGTCCGAGGGAGCCGCCGATGGGCACCAGGAAGCCGCAGCTCACACAGGACGCGGGGGCCGCCTGGGCCATCGCGGTCTTCGACCCGAAGGCCTCCTCCCAGCGGTCCGCGCCGACGTGCAGGCCGTACCGGGACAGCACCCGCGCCCGGCGCATCCCGAGCTCCTCGGCCAGCGCGGCGAGGGAGCCGCGGGCGGGGACGACGGGCTGTGCCGCGGGCGCGCCCGCGGTGACCTCCGCGTCCTCCGCCTCCACCAGCTCGGCCATCTCGTGCGAGACGGGCGCGTTCGGCGGGGGCTCGTCCTCGCCGGAGTAGCCGGGCTCCAGCCGCAGATCGTCGGCCTCGGTGGGCAGCAGGTCGCCGGGGCCCATGTCCCCGGGGCGCAGCCGTTCGCTCCACGGCACCCACTCCGGCGCGAGCACCGCGTCGGGGCCGGGCAGCAGGACCACCTCGTCGAGGGTGACGATCTTCGCGCGGGACGCCCGCGCCACGGTCACGGCCCAGCGCCAGCCCCGGTACCCGAGCTCCTTGCACCCGAAGAAGTGCGTGACAACGCGGTCACCCTCGGAGACCAGCCCCACATGCTCGCCGACCACGCCCGGCGCGGCGGCCTCCTCGGCGGCGGCGCGGGCGAGATCGACCGCCTCGGCGCACAGACGGTCGGGGGTGCGGCTTCGCGTTGTCGCTGCGCTCACAGGTATCGCTTCTCTCCTACGCCGTCTCTCGGGTGCGCCGGCCTGAAGGCGGCAGGGCGGACGGAGCGGACCGAAGGGCCGCGTCGACGTCCGCGCCCGACGCGCTCGGGCGCACCTACGTCATCCATTCTGCGGGATGTCCGAGAGGCGCGCGGCCGAGAACGTTCGCCACGGCGCGCTACGCACGGTACCTGTTCGCGTGTGCTTGGCCTACACCGACGGGACTGTTCGCGGCCTCACGATGCGGTTTCGTGCTGTTTCCCGGCCGCCGGACCGTGCCGTGGAGGCGTCGGGAGAACGCCGTACGGCCATGAGGAACGCGGCCATACGCGCGGTTACCGCACTAGGCACAGCTTTATCGGGGCACTATGACGTCGTGGCAGCCGCGAGGTCACCCCAGGGCGCCGCCGGGATCGGCGGGGTGAGGGGAAGCAGCCGAGGTGGCGGTTCGGGCCGGGTCGGCGGTCCCGTCCGCGCGGTCGGCCGTGCCCTGCACCTCCCCTTCACCGGAACCGCCCGGGGCATCCGCAAGGTCACGCACGCGCACGGCGCGGGCGAGTCCGGCCTCGGCAAGCTGATCGAGCTGCACGCGGTGAACGGCGCCGGGGACGTCATGATCACCGTGGCGCTCGCCTCCACCGTGTTCTTCTCCGTGCCGACCGACGAGGCGCGTGGCCGCGTCGCGCTCTACCTGGCGATCACGATGGCACCCTTCACGGTCCTCGCGCCCGTGATCGGCCCGCTCCTGGACCGGCTGCCGCACGGCCGCCGCGCGGCCATGGCGGCCGCGATGCTGGCCCGCGCGCTGCTGGCGCTGGTGCTGTCCGGGGCGGTGGTCACCGGCAGTCTGGAGCTGTACCCGGCCGCGCTCGGCGTGCTGGTCGCGTCGAAGGCGTACGGGGTGGTCCGCAGCGCGGTCGTGCCCCGGCTGCTGCCACCGGGCTTCTCCCTGGTCAAGGCGAACTCGCGGGTCACCCTCGGCGGACTCCTGGCGACCGGTGTCGCCGCGCCGATCGGAGCAGGGCTCCAGGCGCTCGGGCCGCGCTGGCCGCTCTACGGCGCCTTCGTGATCTTCGTGGCGGGGACGTTCCTGTCCTTCACGCTGCCGCACAAGGTCGACTCGGCCAAGGGCGAGGACGTGGCGCTGCTGGCCTCGGACGAGGAGCATGTGCACGCGCCGCGCCGCCGGGAGGCCAGACGGCTCGGTCTGCGGACCGTCGGACCGGCGGTCACCCACGCGCTGGGCGCCAACGCCGCGCTGCGCTGCCTGACCGGCTTCCTGATCTTCTTCCTGGCCTTCCTGCTGCGCGAGCATCCGATGACCGGTCAGAGCGCGGCGGTGTCGCTGGGGATCGTCGGGGTCGCCGCGGGCGTCGGCAACGCGCTCGGCACGGCCGTCGGGGCCTGGCTCAGGTCACGGGCACCGGAGATCATCATCGTGACGGTCGTCGCGACCGTCCTGGGCGCGGCGATCACCGCCGCGGTGTTCTTCGGGGCGTTCCTGGTGGCGTGCCTGACGGCGATCGCCGGGTTCGCCCAGGCGCTGGCCAAGCTGTCGCTGGACGCGCTGATCCAGCGGGACGTGCCCGAGCCGGTGCGCACCTCGGCGTTCGCGCGCTCCGAGACGCTGCTGCAGGTGTCCTGGGTGTTCGGCGGCGCGGTGGGCATCGTGCTGCCGCTGAACGGCACGCTGGGCCTCGCGGTGGCCGCCTGCATCGTGGCCGTCGGCTGGCTGACGACCGCGCGCGGGCTGCTCGCCTCGGCGCGGCGCGGCGGCGCGGGCCGTACGAAACCGGCCTGACCGCGCCGCCCGGCCCGGCTCGTGGGGCCCGGTCGGCCAGCGAGTGGCGTAACCCCCGGCCGCGCCGGACCCCGCTTGGGCGGAGCATGGGAGGTGCCCGATAGCCTTCGCCCATGAAGACGCTGCAATCCGTTGTGCGACGCCGCCGCGCCGTCGCAGCCGCCGGCGCCGTTTCCGCCGGACTGCTCGTTCTGTCCGCCTGCGACAAGCCGACGCCGATCTCGACGATCACCGTGGGCACGAGCTCGGTGAGCTCCCAGGCCACCTGCTACAACGACGGCAAGACGCTGGACGTCCAGTCGCTGGCGGCCTGCCTGAAGGACACCGGGATCAAGTCGATCGACGTGGACCCGGACGCGACCGTGCGGTTCGGGGTGGACCCGGAGATCGCGGACAACGGCTGGACCATCCTGATGAACGGTCAGCCGCTGACCGACTCCAGCACCAAGACCTACCGCACGATCCCCGGCAGCGTGTTCTTCAACGCCCAGTACGGCGCCAGCGGCGACTCCACGCTGGTGTCGATCAAGGAGGGCGAGAAGGACGTGACCGGTCTGTGGTCCTTCAAGCTCAAGAAGGACGCCTGACCACGTCCTCCGTACGTGTCCTCGTCGCCACCGCGGTTCCCGCCGAACGGGACGCGGTGGCACAGGCGTTCGCCGGGCCGGTCGACGAGGTGCGGCTGCCCGGGGTGAGCCTGCGCCGGACGGCCGGCCGGTACGACCTGCTGGCGGCCGGTGTCGGGCCCGCGCTCGCCGCCGCCTCCACCGCGACCGCCCTCACCGCGGCGGCCCTGGGCGGGGAGCCCTACGGTCTCGTGGTCAGCGCCGGCATCGCCGGCGGCTTCCTGCCCGGCGCGCCCGTCGGCTCGCTCGTCGTCGCCGACGAGATCACGGCCGCCGATCTGGGCGCCGAGACCGCGGAGGGGTTCCTGCCGGTCACCGAGCTCGGCTTCGGGACCGTCACCCACCGTCCGCCGGAAACACTCGTACGAGACCTCGCGGCGGCGCTGGACGCGCCCGTCGGGGCCGTACTGACCGTCTCGACCGTCACCGGGTCCGCCGACCGCGCGGCCCGGCTGCGCGCCCGGCACCCGCGGGCCCTGGCCGAGGCCATGGAGGGCTTCGGGGTGGCCGAGGCGGCCGCCGCGCACGGCACGCCCGTGCTGGAGATCCGCGCCGTCTCCAACCCCGTCGGTCCGCGTGACCGTGCCGCCTGGCGCATCGGCGACGCCCTCGCGGCCCTCACCGAGGGCTTCGCGGGGCTCGCACCCGTCCTGGAGAAGTGGAACCCGCATGACCGGTGAGCCCGCGCAGTCCAAGCTGCGGATCGCGTACTCCCCCTGCCCCAACGACACCTTCGTCTTCGACGCCCTCGCCCACGGCCGGGTCCCCGGGGCGCCCGCCCTCGACGTGACCTTCGCCGACATCGACGTCACCAACGGCATGGCCGAGCGCGGCGAGTCCGAGGTGCTGAAGGTGTCGTACGCCGTGCTGCCGTACGTGCTCGACGAGTACGCGCTGCTGCCCTGCGGCGGCGCGCTGGGCCGCGGCTGCGGGCCGCTGGTGCTCACCCGGGACGGGGACAGCGACCTGACGGGACGCACCGTCGCGGTGCCGAGCGAGAAGTCGACGGCCTATCTGCTGTTCCGGCTGTGGGCCGCGGACACCGTCCCCGGCGGGGTCGGGGAGATCGTCGTGATGCCCTTCCACGAGATCATGCCCGCGGTGCGGGACGGGAAGGTCGACGCGGGCCTCGTCATCCACGAGGCGCGTTTCACCTATCAGAACTACGGGCTGCACAAGCTCGCGGACATGGGCGAGCACTGGGAGAGCACCACCGGGCTGCCGATCCCGCTGGGCGCGATCATCGCGAAGCGTTCCCTGGGCGCCCAGGAGCTCACCCGGCTCGCCGATTCCATCCGTACGTCCGTGCGCGCGGCCTGGGACGACCCCGAGGCCTCCCGGCCCTACGTCATGGAACACGCGCAGGAAATGGATCCGGCCGTCGCCGACCAGCACATCGGCCTGTACGTCAACGAGTTCACCGCCGACCTCGGCGAGGACGGCTACGCGGCGGTGCGGGGACTGCTCACCCGTGCGGCGGCCGAGGGACTGGTACCGCCCCTCGGCCCGGACGCGCTCGCCTTCCCCTAGGGCCGCAACAGGCCACGGGACGGGCTCCGGCGGTCGTCAGACGTCCAGTTGGTCGGCGACCGCGCGGAGCAGGCCCGCGACCTGCTTCCCGGCGGTCCTGTCGGGATAGCGGCCGTTCTCCAGGGTCTGGGAGACGCTCTCCAGGAGGGTCGTCAGGTCCTGGACGATGGAGGCCAGTTCGTCCGGCTTCTTGCGCTGCGCGGCCGCGACGGACGGGGTCGGGTCCAGCACGACGACCGAGAGCGCCTGGTCGCCCCGCTGTCCGGCGACGACTCCGAACTCCACTCGCTGCCCCGGCTTGAGTGTCTCGACTCCGGCGGGGAGGACCGAGGAATGGACGAAGACGTCGCCGCCGTCGTCACGGGAGAGAAAGCCGAAGCCCTTCTCGCTGTTGAACCACTTGACCTTGCCAGTCGGCAAAGCACACGCTCCCTCGATCCGTCCTGGACGCGCCGCGCCCGGACGCACTTGAACTGCCGTCGAACCACCTTACCGGGGGTCTCTCCAGCGGAACACGCCTTAAAACGGGACCGAGGCCCTACCTGTGCGGGAAGGGCTCAAAGTGGTTGTAGAGGTTTAGTGCGGGCCCCGGCTCCGGACGGGTCCGGGCCGCACGCAGCGGCCGACGACCTGCGGTGGCTTCCCGAATGCCGGAACGGTCCTTCCGTCGCGGACAAAGGCCGGGGAAGGAATAGCGACCGGGCGATTCCCGTGCGGGGAGACCTCGCCTTTCCGCCCCTTACCCGTGCGCCGCTGCACGCCTTTTCGGGAACGCCGGGACTTCGCCCTGACCTAATTCCCTGTCGTGGTCCCGACGACCGGCTCGATCTCGCCGCCCGCGCCTCCACCCGACACCTTCGCCCGGCGCCTCCGCCCGACACGTCCGTCCGCGCGGACGTCGCCGGGCTGCCCGCGCGCGCCGGGAACTACCCTGTTCGGGTGCGTGACGAAACCCGAACCGATTCCGCCGAGCCCGGCGACCGGCTGATCCGTGCCGGCGCCCTCGTCTTCTTCGCCGGCGCCGTGGCCACCCTGGTCACCATGACCCCGCTGCTGCTCGGGACGAAGCCCTTCCCGACGTACATGTTCGGACTGAGCATGCTGATGGGCGTCGGCTTCCTGATCGCCGGTGCGGGCGTGCTCCGGTCGATCGCGGCCGGCCGCCGTCAGGCGCGGGCCGCCGGGGCCGGGCGGTAGGACGCCAGCCAGTCCGGGAAGTGCAGGAGGTCCGGCAGGACGACGTCCGCGCCGGCCGTGCGCAGTTCCGCCGCGCTGCACGGCCCGGTGACGACCGCCACCGACAGCGTGCCGGCCGTACGCGCGCCGCGGACGTCCCCGACGTGGTCGCCCACGTAGACGTCCGCCGCGTGGGCGCGCAGCGCCTGCGCCTTGGCCTCGGCCCACAGGTCGCCGATCACCTCGTCGGGTTCGATGCCCAGGTGCTCCAGGTGCAGCCTGGCGCTGGGCTCGTACTTCGCGGTCACGACGATCGTCCGCCCGCCGGCCGCCCGTACGGCCTCGATGGCGGCGCGGGCCCCCGGCATCGCGGAGGTCGCGGCGACGGCGAAGGCCGGATACATCTCCCGGTACAGCTCCACCGCGGCCGGCACCTCCTCCGCCGGGAACCAGTTGGCCAGCTCCTCCACCAGCGGCGGCCCCAGCCGGGTGACCACCAGGTCCGCGTCGATGTACGTCCCCGTCCGCTCGGTGAGCGCCCGGTAGCAGGCGTGGATGCCGGGGCGGGAGTCGATCAGCGTCATGTCGAGATCGAATCCGACGGTCAGCGCGGGAGCGGTGGTGGAGGCCATGCAGGCCATTGTGCCCACGCCGACGACCCGCGGACGGGGGCGGGCGCCCCACCGCTGCGGCCGGGGCGGGTCAGCGGCTGCGCTGGGAGCGCCACACCAGGAACAGTGCCGACGCGACGGCCGCGCCCCGCACCACCCAGGGCCAGGTCTGGGCGACCGCGTCGTTCATCCGGCCGTCGGCGATGGGGGTTCCCCACCGGCCGTCGGTCCTGCCCCACAGCCACACCAGACCGGACGCGACCGCCAGGCCGGGCAGCCACACGACCGCCCACTTCGACTCCGCCCGGGTCAGCCGGCGCGAGGCGTAGGCGATCAGCCAGCCGAGCAGCAGCGCGAACCAGTTGCCGAGCACCGCGCCGACGACGAGCGCACCCGCGGCGACCAGCAGGAGCGGATTGCTCCAGTTGCCCGCGCCCAGGGACGGCAGGCGGCGGCGGGCGGGGGCGGGTCCGTCCGGCACGTCGGCCGCCGCCTCCGCGCCCCGGTCCGCCGATGCCGCCGGGTCCTCCGCGTCCTTCGGGTCCTTCGGGTCCTTCAGGTCCTTGCGCGGCGGCGGCTTGAGCAGCTCGGGGATCTCCACCCCGCCGACGAAGCCCGGCACCTCGTCGCCGACACCGAAGGGGCTGCTGTCCGTGCGCCACCAGTCGGGCTGCGTCGCGCTGTCGCCGAGCTCGTGCGCGGGCGCGCGGTGCGGGGGCGACGCGGCGTCCGAGGGCGGCGGCGCGTCCGTCCCGGAGCTCCGCCCCGACCGGGGTCGCGGGACCGCGCGGCGCAGTCGGCCCGGCCGTCCGTCCTCCGGTTCCGGCGCCGCGTCGCGCTGTACGGGCACGGCGGCGGCCGATGCCTGCGGGGCGCCCCCGCCGCCGGCGGCGGCCGCGACGACGTCGTCCGGGCTGCCGAGGCGGTCCAGGATGCGGCGGACGGCGGCCGGACTGTCCACCGGCGTCCTGGCGCGCCGCCGGTCGATCTCGTTGCGCAGCTCCGACACCAGCCGCATCCGCGCGGACGACGGCAACTGCCGCTGGTGCGCCACGTCTCCGACCCGGCTCAGATACTCGTAGACGACCTGGTCGCTCTCGATCCCCACGAAGTCCCCTCCGGGGCGGATGTATTGGCTGACCCCGTGGTGGCAGACGTTACCGCTCCCGGCGCGGCCGGGGCATCTCCCGGCCCGCGCGGCGGTTCGAGCGGCCGCCCCGGGAGTGCCGGGCCCGACAGGCCCGCGCGGGGGTCGGCCGCCCGAGGGGACCCGCTACCGTGGGTCAGATGAGCACCGCGGACCACCCCGCCCCTCGCTCCCTCGCGGAAGCGCTCCGCGCCAGGGACGACCACTCCCTGGCCGCCCTCCTGCGCAGCCGCCCCGACCTCATCACCCCCGTCCCCACCGATCTCACCCAGCTCGCGACCAGGGCGGGCACCCGCGCCTCGGTGGTCCGCGCGCTGGAGCGGCTGGACCGGTTCACCCTCCAGGCGGCGGAGGCGCTCGCGGTCGCGGCGGACCCGGCGTCGTACGGCGAACTGCTCGGTCTGATGGGCGGCGACGACGGGGACCCGGCCGTCGCCGCGGCCCTGCCCGGTGCCGTGGCCGGACTGCGCGAACAGGCCCTGGTGTGGGGCGGCGACGACCGGCTGCGGCTGGTGCGCACCGCCCGCGAACTGCTCGCGCCGTCGCCGCAGCACCCCTCGCCGACCGGCCTGGGCCCGACGGTGCAGGAGGTGACGGCCGGGATGTCGCCCGGCCGGATCCAGGAGATCGTCGGCACCGCCGGGCTGGCCTCGACGCACGACGCCGTGTCCGCGGCCGCCGCGCTCACCGCGCTGTTCACCGACCGTGCCCGGATGGACGCGCTGCTCGGCCAGGCCCCCGCCGACTCGCTCGACGTCCTGGACCGGCTGGTGTGGGGCCCGCCGTACGGGCAGGTCACGGCCGACCCGGCGGCCCGGCTGCGCTGGCTGCTGGACCGCGGGCTGCTGCTGCCGACGGCGCCCGGCACGGTCGTACTGCCCCGCGAGGTCGCCCTGCATCTGCGGGCCGGGCGGGCGCACCGCGCGCCGGAGCCCGCGCCGCCCGCCGTCGAACCCGCCGGTACGCACGCCCCTGCGGTGGTGGACTCGACCGCGGCCGGCCAGGCGTACACGGCGCTGGCGACCGTGGAGGAGCTACTGAAGGACTGGGACGAGGGCGGGCCCGCCGTGCTGCGGGCGGGCGGGCTGAGCGTGCGCGACCTGAAGCGGACCGCGGTCGCCCTGGACGCGTCCGAGCCCATGGCCGCGTTCTGGGTCGAACTCGCCTACGCGGCCGGGCTGCTGGCCTCCGACGGCGAGGCCGACGAACGGTACGCGGCCACCCCGGCCTACGACGAGTGGCTGGAGCAGCCGCCGGCCGAACGCTGGGCGCGGCTCGCCGAGGCATGGCTGCTCGCGACCCGGACGGCGGGAGTCGTCGGCGGACGGGACGCGAAGGAGCGGCCGCTGTCGGCCCTGGGTCCCGGGCTCGACCGGTCCGCCGCGCCCGAGGTGCGGCACCGGGTGCTGACCCTGCTGGCCGGGCTCCCGGAGGGCACCGCGCCGGCCGCCGACGTGGTGCTCGCCCGGCTGCGCTGGGAACGTCCGCTGCGCGCCCGCGGCGGCGCCGTCGCCCGCCCCGGCGGGACCGGGAACGAGGACGACGACCTGCGCACCCGGCTGGTGCGCTGGACGCTGTCGGAGGCGGAGACGCTGGGTGTGACCGGCCGGGGCGCGCTGTCGGCGCACGGGCGGGCGCTGCTGGGGGCGCCCGGGCCGAGGGCGGCCGACGCCGACGGTCCCGCCGGGCCGGGCGGCAGGCTGCCCTTCCCGCACCACCGGGCCGCCCGCCTCGAACCCCTCTCCCCCGCCGAGCAGACCGTCGCCTCCGCGGCCGCGGCCCGGCTGCTCGCCCCGCTGCTTCCCGAGCCGCTGGACCATGTGCTGCTCCAGGCCGACCTCACGGCGGTGGCACCCGGACCGCTGCGCCGCCCGCTGGCCGACACGCTGGGCGTGCTCGCGGACGTCGAGTCGAAGGGCGGGGCGACGGTGTACCGGTTCACGCCGGGCTCGGTGCGGCGCGCGCTGGACGCCGGCCGGACCGCGAGCGATCTGCACGCCTTCCTCGCCACCCACTCCCGTACCCCGGTCCCGCAGCCGCTCGCGTACCTGATCGACGACGTCGCCCGCAGACACGGTCATCTGCGGGTCGGTGCGGCCTCGGCGTACGTGCGCTGCGACGACGACGCCCTGCTGAACGAGATCATCGCCGACAAGCGCGCCGCCGCCCTGCGGCTGCGCCGCCTCGCGCCGACCGTGCTGGCCGCCGAGGCCGACCCGGCGACACTGCTGGAGGGGCTGCGGGCGATGGGGTACGCGCCCGCCGCCGAGTCCGCCGAGGGCGACGTGCTGATCGCCCGCGCGCACGCCCACCGCACCCCGCCCCGCACGGCCCCCGAGCCGGTCCCCGAGGGCCCGCCGGTGCCCGACCCGACGCTGCTGGCGGCGGCGATCCGGGCGGTCCGGGCGGGCGACCTGGCCTCCACGGCCCCGCGGAAGGCCTCGGCCGGCGACACGGTCCGGCCGGCCGGCGGCGAACTCCCGCGCACCGGGTCCGCCGAGACCCTCGCCACCATGCAGGCCGCCGTCCTCACCGGCGAGGCCGTGTGGATCGGCTACGTCAACGCCGAGGGCGCCGCGAGCCAGCGGGTGATCGCGCCGGTGCGGGTCGAGGGCGGCTTCGTCACGGCGTACGACCACACGGCCGACGAGGTCCGCACGTATCCGCTGCACCGGATCACGGGGGTGGCGGAACTCGCCGACGAACAGCAGTGACGCAGCGGTGACCGCCCGGCGCCCCGGCCCGGCGGTCCTCGCCCGGGGGCGCGGTCAGCAGTCCTCGACGCGGGTGTCGTCGGACAGGCCGAAGTGTCTGCGGGCGGCGGCCTCCAGCGTCGACGGCCGGGACGCGCCGTCGAGCGCGGACCGGGAGGAGAACCCGAAGTGGTCCTCCTCCCACTCCCCGTACCCGGCGCCGTCCGGCGGTTCCTCCTGCGACACCACGCGGTAGCCGCCGTCCGGCTCCCGCTCCAGCCGGACCACCTGCGGGACGTGGGAGCCGCCGCACTCCACCAGAGCGCCGTCGCGCACCCCGTACTCCATGCACAGCGTGTCCACACCGGCCCGGATCCGGTCCCCGCTGCGCTCCATCTCCAGCGCCCTCGCCCGGCAGAACCAGCGCGCCTCCAGCTCGGGCACGCTCTCCCCGTACCCGCTGCCCTGCGACTGCGCCAGCAGCCGGGCCTCGATCACGGGCCCCACCTCGTGCCACAGCCCGGCGTCGACGCCCGCCGGACGCGTCATGACCCACGAGCCCGTCGCCACCAGCACCGCCGCGGCTCCCACGCCGGTGCCCCATCTGCGTACCGACATTCCGTGAGCTCCTCACCGCGCCGCCCGGACCGCGCCGCTTCCGTCCTGGTCAGACAGCCGCCGGGCGGGCAGGGTTGCGCGGGAGAATGAACAAACCACTTTTCATAACGGTCCGGACATCTCCGTCGGCCGTGCCCGGGTGCCGGCGGACCTTCGTCCCGGGACCGATCGCGCCGACGGCCGGTAGGGCACACTGGACGTTTGGCCATGCCGCGCCATCCAGAAAGGCAGCCCCCGAGTGAACGGTCCGCTGATCGTCCAGTCCGACAAGACCCTGCTCCTCGAAGTCGACCACGAGCAGGCCGACGACTGCCGCCGGGCCATCGCTCCGTTCGCGGAGCTGGAGCGGGCGCCGGAGCACATCCACACCTACCGGCTGACCCCGCTCGGCCTGTGGAACGCGCGGGCGGCCGGCCATGACGCCGAGCAGGTCGTGGACGCGCTCGTGCACTACAGCCGTTACCCCGTGCCGCACGCGCTGCTCGTCGACATCGCGGAGACGATGGACCGCTACGGCCGGCTGACGCTGTCCAAGCACCCGGCGCACGGGCTGGTCCTGACCACCACCGACCGGCCGGTGCTGGAGGAGGTGCTGCGCTCCAAGCGGATCGCGCCGCTCGTGGGCAGCCGCATCGACCCGGACACGGTCGTCGTGCACCCCTCCGAGCGGGGCCAGATCAAGCAGACGCTGCTGAAGCTGGGCTGGCCGGCCGAGGACCTCGCCGGGTACGTCGACGGCGAGGCGCACCCGATCGCGCTGGCCGAGGACGGCTGGGCGCTGCGGCCGTACCAGAAGCAGGCCGTGGAGAACTTCTGGCACGGCGGCAGCGGTGTCGTCGTGCTGCCGTGCGGCGCGGGCAAGACGCTGGTCGGGGCCGGGGCGATGGCGCAGGCCGCGTCGACCACGCTGATCCTGGTCACCAACACCGTCTCCGCCCGGCAGTGGAAGCACGAGCTGGTGAAGCGGACCTCGCTCACCGAGGACGAGATCGGCGAGTACAGCGGTACGCGCAAGGAGATCCGGCCCGTCACCATCGCCACGTACCAGGTGCTCACCACCCGGCGGAAGGGCGTCTACCCGCACCTGGAGCTGTTCGACTCCCGGGACTGGGGGCTGATCGTCTACGACGAGGTGCACCTGCTGCCCGCGCCCGTCTTCAAGTTCACCGCCGACCTCCAGGCCCGGCGCCGGCTCGGCCTCACCGCGACCCTGGTGCGCGAGGACGGCCGCGAGTCGGACGTCTTCTCGCTGATCGGGCCCAAGCGGTTCGACGCGCCGTGGAAGGAGATCGAGGCGCAGGGCTACATCGCGCCCGCGGACTGTGTCGAGGTCCGGGTGAACCTCACCGACTCCGAGCGGCTGGCCTACGCGACTGCCGAGACCGAGGAGAAGTACCGCTTCTGCGCCACGACCGCGACGAAGCGGAAGGTGACCGAGGCGATCGTGCGGCGCTTCGCGGGCCAGCAGATCCTCGTCATCGGCCAGTACATCGACCAGCTCGACGAGCTGGGCGAGCACTTGAACGCGCCCGTGATCAAGGGCGAGACGTCGAACGCCCAGCGCGAGAAGCTGTTCGACGCCTTCCGCGAGGGCGAGATCAGCGTGCTGGTGGTGTCGAAGGTGGCCAACTTCTCCATCGACCTGCCGGAGGCGACCGTCGCCATCCAGGTGTCGGGCACGTTCGGCTCGCGGCAGGAGGAGGCCCAGCGGCTGGGCCGGGTCCTGCGGCCCAAGGCGGACGGCCACCAGGCCCACTTCTACTCGGTCGTCGCCCGCGACACGATCGACCAGGACTTCGCGGCCCACCGGCAGCGGTTCCTCGCCGAGCAGGGGTACTCCTACCGGATCGTGGACGCGGACGAGCTGCTGTCGGAGGGCTGAGGGGAGCACTCCACCGGGTCCGGATCCGGGGCCGGCCGGCCCCGCCGCGCCGGGACTCCGGGCCGGACCGCCGTCCCGGGCCGCCACGGGGCTGCGGCGCCCCGGGCGTCCCGCCGTCCGAGGAGGGCCGCGCCCGCCAGCAGCGCGCAGCCCAGCAGCGGGTACGGCGCCGCCGGCGGCTGCTGCCACCAGGGCAGCCGCAGGTCCAGATCGCCCTGGTGCGGCAGCAGCCACATCGTGCGGGCGGTGAACAGCGCGGTGGTCAGCAGCGCCGTACGGAGGTGGCCGTCCGCCAGCAGTACGGCGATCAGCGGGACGCACCACACCCAGTGGTGGGACCAGCTGACCGGCGACACCAGCAGCGCGGTGAACGCGGTGAGCAGCACCGCGTGCCGCTCCCGTGCGGCGCGCGCGGCGAGCCAGAGACCGGTGACGGCGACGGCGAGCGCCGGGAGCGCCCAGGCGAGGCCGGGCGCCGGGTCGCCGAGGAGGCGGGCCGTCAGGCCCTGGAGGGACTGGTTGTCGACGATCCACGGCTTGCCGACGCGGCCGGTGTCGTAGAGGCGGCGGGTCCAGAAGTCGGCGCTGGCGGCGGGCAGCGCGAGGGCGCCGAGCAGGACGGTGGCGCCGAACGCGGCCGTCGCGGTGGCCGCCTCCCGGCGCCTGCCGCGCAGCAGCAGATGGACGACGAAGAGCGCGGGGGTGAGTTTGATCCCCGCCGCGATCCCGAGGGCGACGCCCCGGCCCGGGGCGCCCGGCGGGCGGGTGAGGTCCCACAGCACCAGGACGGTCACGGCGAGGTTCACCTGGCCGAACAGCACGGTCTGGAACACCGGCTCCAGCCAGAGCGCCAGGGCCGTGGCGGCGCACAGGGCGGAGGATCCGAGCGGACGGCCCGCGAGCCGGGCGGAGAGCTGGACCAGCCGGGCCAGCAGGAGTGCGTTGCCCGCGAGGAAGACCGCCTTCACGGCGGGGACGGGCAGCCAGGCGGCCGGGGTGAACAGCAGCGCCGCGAAGGGCGGGTAGGTGGCCGGGAGGTGCCACCGGGTGACGGTGAAGCCGTAGAGGTCGCCGCCACCGTCCAGGACGGCCGCGCCCTCAGCCCGGTAGACCAGCGCGTCGGCCATCGGGGCGCGCTGCACGACGCACAGGGCGACGAAAGCGGCGAGGGAGACCGCCGACAGGAGAAGAGAGGTCGCGGAGGGTGATCGACGGGTCACGCAGTGACCCTAGTGTCACTTGTGGCGGACGCCCGTCTCCTCGCCGTACTCCCCGAGGATGATCACGTCGAAGGCGGCCCCCAGGAACACCTTCACGGCGCGCAGGGCGTCGCCGAGGCGGTGCGGGTGGCTCCCGGTGAGCGGGGTGGCCCCGGAGGGGCGGTTCGGGACTGGGGTGACTATGGCTGCACTCATACCTCCATAGTGGCCTTCCCGGGACGAAAGAGGCATCGGTCGAGGGGGCGACCCGCGCCGACCCGGCGTACACCCGTGGACCGAGCGGACTCCTCCGAGGTGGGAGGGGTGTCCCCTAGGGGAAGCCCGGAATCCCCGGGGCCCGCGAGGTGGACGCGGAGCAGGCGCGAGGCGGACCCGGGCGGACGCGAGGTGGACGCGGAGCAGGCGCGAGGCGGACCCGGGCGGACGCGAGGCGGACCCGGGCGGACGCGAGGCGGACCCGGGCGGACGCGAGGCGGACCCGGGCGGACGCGAGGCGGA